>JAEZEB010000218.1 GCA_023438115.1 Pseudomonadota bacterium
CGGCGCCTTCGTGTGGTGGCTCGCGCGACGCTGGCCGCGAGAGCGGGAGGCGCTGATCGGCCTGGTCTACGTGGGCGCCGCGAGCCTGTCGGTGCTGGCCGTGGCTTTCGACCCGCACGGGCGCGAGCGGCTCTCGGCCCTGCTCGCCGCCGACGTGCTGTGGGCGCCATGGCACGCGGTGCTGTTGCTCGGCGCGGTGGCGATCGGAGTCGCCGGGCTGGCGATGGCCGCGCCACGGCGGTTGCAGCGCGACGCGGTGTTCTACCCCGTGTTCGCCGTCGCCCTGAGCGTGGCCGTGCAGGCGCTGGGCCTGTACCTGGTGTTCGCCTTGCTGATCGGGCCGGCCTTGTGGACCCGCCGGGGATGGACACTGCCGGCCGCGGTGGGCGCCGGCGCGGCGGCGTCCGCGGCGGGACTTGCCGCCTCTTGGGCGCTGGATGGACCGAGTGGCGCCTGCACCGCGCTGGCCCTGAGCGGCGTAGGCCTGCTGAGTGCGCTGGCGCACCGGGGGCGCGCGGTCCGCGCGACGGCGGGTTGAGGCACCTGCGCGCGGTCGCGCCGAGCAAAGTCCCTTCTCAGCCGACGAAGGCGGCGGGCACCACGGGCTGCTCGCCCAGCACCTGGCGGAACACCGCCCAGTGCATCGCCTCGTCGCCGAGGATGGTCGCCGCGGCATGCGCCAGCGCGCGATCGTGGAACAACGGCACGGCCTGCACGTAGGCGGAGACGGCGCCGCGCTCCAGGCCCGTGGCGAAGCGCAGCACGTCGGCCTCGGCCTTCAGCTTGTCGGTGGGGAAGTCGTAGCGCGCCGGCGCATCGGCGGCCCGCCCGCCCAGCTTGCGGATGGTGCCGGCCAGCACGTCCGCGTGCGCCTTGTGGTGGCCCTGGAACTGCAGCGCGATGGTCTTCGCGCCCGCGCCGAGCAGGCCGCTCTCGGCACCGAGCTGGTAGGCCGCGACCGCTTCGCGCTCCGCGCCCAGCGCGGTGTTGAGGATGCGCACATCGGCATCGAGCTGCGCTTGCGTGAGCTTGGCCGCCTGCGCGAGGCTGTCGCGCCCGGCCAGCAGCGCCACCGCGCCGGCCGAAAGCACCGCCGCGGCGCCGAAAAGGGATTCGCGCCGCGTGGCGCGCAGGAACGATGCCCGGTCTGGCATGGCTTGCATGGAACAACTCCTTGGAACGAAGGCCTCCGCCACTCCGGAGGCCGGGAGAGGACGAACGCATGCCGTCCCTGGGTGTTGGATGCGACCCGGGGCGAAAACGTGACAGGAAATCGGAAAGACTGGACGCGCGACGTGGACATGGCGCCGCGCGTGCGGTGCGGTGCGGCGCGCGCGAGCGGCGCGGCGTCACCGGCGGGAAAGGCGACGGCCGGACGGCCGCGCCTTCAGGCCACGCTCAGGAGAGCGTGACGATGCTGGACGCCTGCGGGCCCTTGGGGCCTTGCGTCACCACGAACTGCACGCGGGCGTTCTCGGCCAGGGTCTTGAAGCCCTCGGCGCCCTGGATCTCGCGGAAATGCGCGAACAGGTCCTTGCTGCCGTCGTCGGGCGCGATGAAGCCGTAGCCCTTGCTTTCGTTGAACCACTTCACGATGCCGGTCTGGGGGGTCATGTCGATCTCTTTCGATTGGAAATGCCCGCGCGGCAACACACCGCGCAGGTGCGCAACGCCAGAGAAAGCAGGTGGAGATTTCGACGACGACGCGCCGGCTGCCATGCCGGCGGAGGAAGAGGAAGAGACCCGGACGAGCGGTCTGTTGAACGTCTAGCGGGGTCGATGATAGTCGCTTTCGCGCATTCGTGCTGGCAGCTCACGCCAGGACGACGCTGAGCTGCGGATCGAAGGCCTCGTTCTCGCAGCGGCCTTCGGTCACGTAGCCGCGCGGATTGCACAGCACGCGCGTGCCGCGCACCACGTAGTCCGCACTGTGGTGCATGTGGCCGTGGATCCAGAGCGCCACGCGCCCGCCATCCAGCAGTTCGTCGAGGCTGGACGCGAAGCAGCCGTTGAGCGGCGAGCCCGCGAAGCGCGGATGCACGCTCAGCGCGCTGGGCGCGTGGTGGGTGACGACGACGGTGGTCCCGGGCCAGGGACGCGCCAGCCGCTCGCGCAGCCACTGCGCATTGCGCGCGAACAGCTGCGCGGAATGCTCCGGCGTGAAGAGCACCTGCCGCTCCTCGTCGACGTGGATGCGCTGGAAGTCGTGCATGAAGCGCAGCGCCGCGCCCATCGCCCTCTCGCGCGGCTCGCCCTCGCCATCGAGCAGGAAGTCGGACCACAGCGTGCTGCCGATGAAGCGCATGCCGCCGAGGCAGACCTCCTCGTTGTCCAGGACATTCACCTGCGTGTCCACGGCGAGCCGCCGCAGTTCGCGCACGACGCCCGGGAGAGAACCGCCGTAGAACTCGTGGTTCCCCGGCACGTACACGGAGGGCTTTCCCAGTTCCGCGGCCCAGGCGATCGCGCGCCCGGGCCGCGCGATGTCGCCCGCCAGCACGTAGGCGTCGACGTCGGAAGCCGGCGGCGCCTGCGGCGCACGCGAGAGGTGCAGGTCGGAGAGGATGCCGATCTTCATGGGATTCCTTGGTGGCGCCGCGGATATGTCATGCGGTGATATATTGGGCCACGGCCGGAGCGCGCCATGGGCGGCACGCGGGCGGCCGGTGAGGGACCCGAGGATGCATCCAGCCGGAATGGATCTCGACCAGGACATCGCCGCGATGATCGTCGACCAGATGCTCGACGCGGTGATCTTCGCGGATTGCGACGGCATCATCCGGCTGTGGAACCGCGGGGCCGAAATCATCTTCGGCTTCGGCGAGGACGAGGCCCTCGGCGCGCCGCTGTCGCTGATCGTTCCCGAGAAGCTGCGCCACGCGCACGAGGACGGTTTCCGGCGCGCGGTGGCCAGCGGCCACCTGCGCTCGCACGGCGAGGTGCTCACCACGCGCGCGCGCCACAAGTACGGCTCGCGCCTCTACGTCGATTTCTCCTTCGGTCTGCTGAAGAACGCCGCCGGCGAACTGGTCGGCGTGTTCGCCGTGGGGCGCGACGCGACGGCGCGCCACATGGAGGAAGTCGCCCACCAGGCGCAGGGAGGCCACTAGGAAAGCCCGGGCCATCCGCCGCGCGCCGGCACGCTCAGAACATCGTGGGCAGCTCGTCGAGCCACCTGCGCTGGTCGTCGACGTGCCGCCCGCGGGGGAGGTTGTCCGCGGGGACGCGGGTGGCCGCGCGCCGCGACGGGTTCTCGACGAAGCCGGTGAAGCGCACCACGCCGTCTTCCACCTCCACCTGCGAGCAGCCGCTGTTCCACCAGGGCTGCCGCCCCAGCTCCGCCAGCAGCGCGCGGCGGATCTCCCGGTCGCCGGTGCCCGCAAGGCGCGGCGCGGACTCCCGGGCGCCTTCCGCAAGCGCCTTCACCAGGTCGGCCGCCGCGACGATGCCGACCATCCGGTGGTCCTGCACCACGGGCACGCGGCCTATCCCGTGCCGCTCGAAGAGTGTGGTGATCTCGCGCAGGCTCGCCTGCGGCGTCACCACGACGACTTCGCAGGTCATCACGTGGCGCGCGCAGCGGCCGCAGGACTTGACGTAGACCTCCGACGGCAGCGTGGAATGCACGATGCGGCGCCACCACGGCTGCGCGTCGCCGCGGTACTCGGTGCCGATCTCGCGCCGGTGCAGCAGGTCCTTGGCCGTGACGATGCCGACCAGCTGGTTGCCGGCGACCACCGGCACGCCGCCGATGCGCTGCTCGCGCAGCAGCGCCGCCACCTGCACCACGGGCGTCTGCGGACCCACGGCGATCACCGGGGCGCTCATGATGTCGCTGGCGTTCATGTTCCTCCCTTCGGGCTGCGTTCCACTATAGGCAGCGGGCCCGCGGGGGTAAAGCGATCGATTTTGTTCCCTGACCCCAAAGGAATTGGAGGTTCGCCATGGACGTCGCGCTCGCACGCACCTTCCTCGAAGTCGTGGCCCGCGGCAGCTTCGTCGCCGCCGCCGCGCGCCTGCACCTGACGCAGACCGCCGTCAGCGCCCGCGTGAAGAGCCTGGAGGAGCAGCTCGGCGCGACGCTGTTCGCGCGGCACAAGTCCGGCGCGGTGCTCACGCCGGCGGGCGAGCGCTTCGTGCCGCATGCCACGGCGCTGCTGCAGGTGTGGGAACGCGCGCGCCACCAGGTCGCGCTGCCGGCCGGGCGAGAGGCGATGATCACGCTCGGTTGCGAACCGCGACTGTGGAATCCCCTGGTACTGCGCTGGCTGCTGCGCATGCAGCGGCAGGCGCCGCGCTTCGCGCTGCGTGCCGACGTGCGCTCGTCCCCGATGCTGCTGGAAGGGATAGGCAAGGGCACGCTGGACATCGCGATCCTCTACGCGCCGCCCTACCGCCCCGGCCTGCGCGCCGAACTGCTGATCGAGGACAAGCTCGTGCTGGTGAGCACGGATCCCCACGCGCACGCGCCGGATCCGGCCAGCTACCTCCATGTCGACTGGGGGCCGGAGTTCGCGGAGCAGCACGGCCTGGCGTTCCCGCAGCTGGCGCGGCCCGCGATCGCCTCCGACTTCGGGCCGCTCGCCTGCGAAGTCCTGCTGGCCGCCGGCGGCTCGGGCTACTTCCGCCGCGGCGTGGTGCAGGCGCATTTGCAGGCTGGGCGCCTGCATCGCATCGCGGGGGCGCCCGAGTTTGCCTACCCGGCCTATGCCGTGCATGCGGAAGGCGGCGATCCCGCGCTGCTGGCGCCTGCGCTCGAAGCCTTGCGCCACGCCGCCGCGGACGCAGGCGCGCGCCAAGGAACTCAGGGCCGCGCGAAATCCGGAATGCGGAAGCGCTTGCGGTACGCGCCCGGCGCCATCCCCGTCGTGCGCTTGAACAGCCGGCGGAAGAAGGCCGGGTCCTCGTAGCCCACGCGCCAGCTGATCTCGTCGACCGGCGCGTCGGTGCGCTCCAGCCTGCGCTTGGCATCCTCGATGCGCAGGCGCTGCACGTAGGCGATCGGGGTGAGCCCCGTGGCGCCGGCGAAGCGGCGCTTGAAGGTGCGTTCGGCCAGGCGCGAGCGCCGGATCATCTCCTCCACCGGGTTCGCCACCGGGAAGTGCCGCACCAGCCACTCCTGCGCGCTGCGGATCTCGCCGTCGCCGTGGTCGCTGCGGCCCTCGAACACCATGTAGGGCGCCAGCCCGTCCTGGTGCCATTGCAGCGCGAACATGCGCGCGACCTCCTGCGCGGTGGTGGCGCCCGCGTGGCGCGCCGTGAGGTACAGCACCAGGTCGTGCCAGGTCGTCGAGGCGCCGGAGCACACCAGTTCCTCGCGCAGGCCGGAGATGACCAGCACGCGTTCAGGATGCACCACCACCTGCGGATAGAGCGCCTGGAAATCGCGCGCGTACCAGAAATGCACCGTGGCATCGCGGCCGTCGAAAAGCCCGGTCTCCGCCAGCAGGAAGATGCCCGAGCAGGCGGAGCACAGCATCGCGCCGTCCGCATGCATCCGCCGGATCCATTCGAGCAGGCGCGCATAGCGCCCCTTGCGCCAGCCCTCGGGTCGCAGCACCACGGAAGGCACGACGATGATGTCGGTAGCGGGCGTCTCGTCGACGGAGCGCTTGACCTCGAAAGGCACGCCGGAGGCCAGCGTCATGAGGCCCTTGCGCTCGCCGACCACCTCCACCTGGAAGGGCGGCGGCCGCCCGGAGCCGACCAGCCCCAGCAAGACCGGGCCGTTGAGGACGTCGAAGATGCCCGCGAGCGTGGACACCGACGCTTCCGGCAGCGCCAGCAGGCTCACGTGCAGCGGATGGGATGCGGTTGCGGTTCGGGACATGGCGGGCGTCTCGCAGGATACCGGCGTGCTCGCGGCCGAAGTGGCACGAATGGACCACTTGCGGGCGATTCTGCCCCTGTGCGCCGCGGCCCGCCAGCGGAATGATCCCTGTCACCAACCACCCCTGAAGGAACCGACATGGATGCATCCACCCCCTCCTCCGAAGACCGGCTGATGGCCTTCGCCATGCGCACCATCGACGACATCGCGTCCGCCTACGTCGGCGTGATGGTCAGCCTGGGCAACAAGCTCGGGCTGTACCGTGCGCTCGCGGGCGCCGGACCGCTCAGCGCCGCGGAAGTCGCCGCGCGCAGCCGGTGCGCCGAGCGCTACGTGCGCGAATTGCTGCACGCGCAGGCCGCCGCCGGCTACGTGGGCTACCACGCCGTCAGCGACACCTTCGAGCTCGCCCCCGAGCAGGCCGCGGTGCTGGCGGACGAGGAGAGCCCGCTGTTCATCCCGCACGCCTGGAACGTGCCGGCCGCGATGTGGGCCGACGAACCCAAGGCGCTCGAGGCCTTCCGCACCGGCCGCGGCGTGGCCTGGGGCGAGCACGACGGGCGCATGGCTTGCGGCTCCGCCGCCTTCTACCGCAATGGCTACCGCGCGAGCCTCGTGCCGCAGTGGCTGCCGGCGCTCGACGGCGTGGTCCAGCAGCTCGAAGCGGGCATCGACGTGGCCGACGTGGGCTGCGGGCACGGCCATTCGACGCTGCTGATGGCGCAGGCCTTCCCGCACTCGCGCTTCCACGGCTTCGACACGCACGCCGCGTCCATCGCCGCCGCATGCCGCAACGCCGAAGCGGGCGGTGTCGCCGGCCAGGTGCGCTTCGACCTCGCCCGCGCCACGGACTACCCCGATCGCCGCTACGGCCTGATCTGCTTCTTCGACGTGCTGCACGACCTCGGCGATCCCGTCGCCGCGGCGCGCCACGCGGCGGCGACGCTCGCGCCCGGCGGCACCGTGATGCTGGTGGAGCCTTTCGCGCACGACCGCGGCGAGGACAACACGGGCACCGTCGCCAAGCTGTTCTATTCGGCCTCGTCGGTGATCTGCTGCGCGCACGCGGTCAGCGAGGGCGGCCGCATGGTGCTGGGCGCGCAGGCCGGCGAGGCGCGCTTGCGCGAGGTGTTCCGCAAGGCGGGCTTCACGCATTTCCGCCGCGCCGCGGAAACGCCCTTCAACCTGGTCTTCGAGATCCGACGATGATCGATCCGGCCTTCCTCGCGCTGGTCTGGGCCGTGCTGTCCGGCGTGGGCCTGCTCGCGACCGCGATCGTGGCGACGCTCATCGCCCGGGAGCCTCAGGGCGAGGCCACGTCTTGGTAGCGCTTGACTTGGCACGCGTAGGTGGCTTCGCCGGCGGCGCAGGGCGAAACGGCATGGGCCTCGTGCGGCGGCGCGGCGCAGCCGGCGAGGAACGCCAGGAGGACGGCGGCGAGGGTCTTGGCCGTGATCGGATCCCGGACCTGCAAGGCCTTCATCCTGGCGCCGGCGGCTGCAGTTCGAACACCTCCGCATACGGTTGCGGCAGGGACAAGGCCGCGGCGGCGTCGCGGTTGACCTGCAGCACGCGCGCATCGAAGCCGCTGCCGCGCGTGCGCAGGTTGCGCGCCTGTTGCGAAGCATGGAAGCGCAGCAGTTGCGCCTTCCATGCCGCCTCCTCTTCGCCGAAAGGGAAGAAGGCGTCGACGCGCATCTCGCGCGTCTTCGCATCGCGGTTGAGCAGCGCCCAGGCGTGCATGTGCAATTCCGCGGCCAGCGCCGTGACGGTTTCGTGGGTGCGCCTGTGCGTGCGGTTGCCGTCGTTGCCGTGCGGCAGGACCATCAGGTCCGCGGGCCGCGCCGCCATCCACGCGCGCAGGCGCGAGCGGTCTTCCTCCTGCGCATCCTCGTCCGCCCAAAGATGCAGGAAATGCACCCGCTGCACGGGCTGGCCGAAGAAGGCGCAGCTCGCACGCTGTTCGGCCTCGCGCAAGGCAGCCTTCGCGGCATCGTCACGCGCCCCGCCGAAGCCGTCCTCGACGCCGGACACGCCGCTGGTGAGGACGGCCAGGTGCAGCACGTGGCCTTGCGCATGCAGGCGGCGCAACGTGAGCCCCACCGCATCGAAATCGTCCGGATGCGGCGCAAGCACGAGCACTTGCAGCGGCCCGGGCAGCACGTGTTGCCGCAAATCCAGCGGACGCGGCGCGGTGCGCAGGAGGGTGTCGAGGTCCACGCCCCGATTACACACCGCCGCCGCTATGCTGGCGGCATGGCACACGACCCCGATCGCTACGGCTGGCGCGAGCCGCGGAACTGGCGCGGCGGCTGGCTGGGCATCTACCTGAACCGCGAAGACCCGCGCCTGTGGGTGCCGAAGAAGCGGCCGGGCCTGGGCTTGACGCTCAACCTCGGGCACCCGAAGGCGCCGCGCGTCTTTGCCCTCCTCGGCGTGGGCATCGCGGCGGCCGTGGTGCTGGCCGCGCTGACCGACGGGATGTGAAGGCTAGTAGTCCGCGTCGTATTCCGACGGCGAGACCATGTTGCACAGGGCGCGGAACGCGCCCACCACCAGCAGCAACTGCGCGCCGGCCAGCAGCGGCTGCGCCGGCAGCAGCTCGGCAAGTTCCGGCAGCGCCGGATCGAGCGGCACGAGTTGCACCGCGCGCACCACCGCGCCGGTGGCGAGCGCCGCGCCCACCGCATACAGCGCGATGCCGCCCGCCAGCAGGCGCATGCCGCGGCGCGGGTACAGCATGCGCCGATGCAGCTTGGCGACGCGGAACAGGAGGCCCACCACGATGGCCGCCAGGAGCAGCTCGCTCATCCAGCGCTGCACGCCCAGCTGCGACAGCGGCGCGTGCAGCGCGTCGATGTTCTCCAGCGCCGCCAGGAAGGACATCAGCAGCAGGACGAGGCCGACGGCAAGGCGCTTCATGCCTTCTCCTTTCTGCGCCGCGGCTCGCGCACGGGCACACGCGCGGCTTCCGGATAAGGCGCCGTGTCCAGGTGCAGCAGCACGCCCACCAGGGACACCAGCACGCCCAGCCGCGCGCCCAGTTCCACCGCGTCGACCAGCGCATGCTGCGACAGCCACGACGGAAGCACGCCATCGGCGATGGCGCCGGCGGCGCAGGCCAGCACCCATTCCGCCGACCAGCTCACGTGCAGCAGCAGGAACACCAGCGAGCACAGGGCCAGCAGCGCCACCCACATGCTCCAGCGCGGGATGCGTTCGGCCAGGCGCGCATCGTGGAACAGGAACCAGGCCGGCACGATGGCCGCCAGCGCGCACAACGCCGCGAGGTCCAGCACGGCCAGCCGCCAGCCGGCGGGGGCGATGCCCGCACCGGCCAGCAACGCGTTCACCGGAAACAGCAGGGACAGCAGCACGGCCAGCCCCAGCAGAACGGATGCGCTTCGCAGCATGAGAATCTCCCTCCCGACGCCTTCTTGTTGCGCCGGTTATAGCCAGCCCCGGGCCGGTGGACGGCAGGCCTTCCGCCGCGCGGCCGCGCAAGGGCGACGGGCGCGCGGCGCCGACGCACTCTGTCACATCCGGTGTGGCGCCGATGTCGATTCCGGCGCGTCTCGCCCGTCGAAGAAGGGAAGCGCGAACCCAAGGAGAACCCGATGAGATTCATGATCCTGGTGAAGGCCACCCGCGACAGCGAGGCCGGCGTGATGCCCAGCGAAGAGATGTTCGCGGAGATGGGCCGATTCAACGAGGAGCTGGTGAAGGCCGGCATCATGGAGGCGGGCGAAGGCCTGCATCCCACGTCCAGGGGCGTGCGCGTTCGCTTCTCGGGCGCCGACCGCCAGGTGGTGAAAGGTCCCTTCCCGCAGGTGGACGAACTGGTCGCCGGCTTCTGGATCTGGAACTGCGCCTCGCAGGACGAAGCGATCGCGTGGGTCAAGCGCTGCCCCAATCCCATGCCGGGCGATTCGGAGATCGAGATCCGGCAGATCTACGCGGCCGAGGATTTCGGCGAAGCGCTCACCCCGGAGCTGCGCGCGCAGGAAGAGCGCCTGCGCGCCGAGGTGGAACGCCGCAAGGGCGCTTGAAATTCAGCGCGGCGGCGGGATGTCCCGGCCGCGGATGCGTTCGCCCATCCAGGCCAGGATGCGCCCCGCGTCGCCGCGCGAGCCCTCGTTGCGCGGCTGCACCGCCGACCAGGTCGGGCTGTTGCGGCGCGCGATGCGGAAGGAGAAGCTGTAGTGCGGCTCCTGGCCCATGCGCAGGTCCGTGATCCAGGCCTGGCCGTCCTGTTCGTGCAACTTGTAGAAGCCTTGCGCGAAGCTGCCAAGGCGCCGCACCGCGTCCAGGCCTCCCAGTTCCTCGCGCAGGCCCGGCGTGCCGGCAAAGCGTTCCAGGGTGGGCGGCCGGCCCGCGTCGGCCAGCGCGTAGAACCCTTCGTCGTAGCTGCCGTCGGAATGCATGGCGACCACGCGCCACAGCAGCGTGTTCAAGGGGGCAGCCGTCACCAGCAGCGGCCGGTCCGGCGTGCCGGCGGCCGCCAACGCGTCCTGCGTGACGTCGCGCACGTGCCATTGCGCCAGCGCGCTCCAGGCGAGATAGGCCGTGGACAGCACGAGGCCTGCGCGATTCGCACCGAGGCCGCGCCACTCGCGCCGCGACAGCGCCACCACCACGCCGACCACGAGGGGCGCCGTGTACAGCGGATCGATGATGAACACGCTGCCGACGGCGAAGGGGTGGTCGCTGAACGGCAGCAGCAGCCGGGTGCCGTAGACCGTCATCGCATCCAGCAGCGGATGCGTCACCAGCGCCAGCCAGATCGCCAGCCACCAGCGGCGGAACAGCGCGCCCTCCCCGTGCATCCACGCAGGCAAGGCGGCGAGCAATGGCGAGGCGAGCGTCAGCCAGAACAGCGAGTGGCTGAAGCCGCGGTGCTCCGTCATGTTGCGCAGCGCGTCGCCGTGGTCGATGAGGACGTCGAGGTCCGGCAGCGTGCCCGCGATGCCGCCCCAGAGGGCGGCTTTCCAGACGGCGGTGCGCCGCCCCATGGTGGCGACGGACACCGCCGCGCCGAGTGCGATCTGGGAAAGGGAATCCACGGAGCGCGAGCGTAGCGCAAGTGCCCGATGGCCGCCGCCGCGCGGTCTCGTCCACAATGGCACGCATCCTTCTTCGCCCTCGACCGCCATGAGCACTGCGCCCGTCCTGCTGCAAACCGTCGCCCTGCTGCCCGCGCTGGAGCGCCCCCTCGCCGAGACCTACACCGTGCATCGCCTGCCGCCCGCGGGCGGGGAACGCACGGCCTTCCTGGCGAAGCACGGCGCGGAGATCGAGGGCCTGGTGACGTCCGCGGCCACCGGCTTCGATGCCGCGCTACTGGAGGCGCTGCCGCGCCTGCGCGCGATTTCCAGCTTCGGCGTGGGCCTGGACAAGATGGACCTCGAGGCCGCGCGGCGGCGCGGCATCCCCGTGGGCTACACGCCCGACGTGCTGAACGACTGCGTGGCCGACCTCGCCTTCGGCCTGCTGCTGGCGATCGCGCGCCGCATCCCCGAGGCCGACCGCTTCGTGCGCACCGGCAATTGGTCGTCGCTGCCCTCCGCGCCTTTCGCGCTCGGACGGCAGGTGAGCCACGCGCGCCTGGGCATCGTGGGCCTGGGCCGCATCGGCCGCACCATCGCGCGCCGCGCGAGCGGCTTCGACATGGACGTGCGCTACCACAGCCGCCGTCCCGTCGAAGGCGTCGCGTGGCAGCATGAGCCGCAACTGATTGAACTCGCGCGCTGGGCCGATTTCCTGGTGGTGATCACCGCCGGCGGGCCGGAAACGCGGCACCTGGTGGACGCCGCCGTGCTGGACGCGCTGGGCCCGCAGGGCTACGTGATCAACGTGGCGCGCGGTTCCGTGATCGACGAGGCGGCGCTGGTGCGGGCGCTGCAGGACAAGCGCATCGCGGGCGCGGCGCTCGACGTGTACGAGCGCGAACCGCACGTGCCGCCGGAACTGTTCACGCTCGACAACGTGGTGCTGGTGCCGCACATCGCGAGCGCCACGGTGCAGACGCGCCAGGCGATGGCGCAGCGCGTGCTGGACAACCTCGAGGCCTTCTTCGCGGGGCGGGAGATGCCGAGCGCGGCGTGATGTCTTGTCATCCCGGCCTCGAGCCGGGATCCAGGCGGCGCGTGAACGACCGCCGTAATGGATTGCGGGTCAAGCCCGCAATGACAAGGATGGGGGCGACACTCAATGCTGTGCCCCCGCGTCGTCCGCGAACTCCACCTCCAGCTGGCAGTCCTGCAGCGCGAACAGGTGCATCGCGTCCTCGCGGTCGGCGCGATAGCTTTCGCCGCCGTACAGGATCAGGTCCTTGGGATCGCCGTCGTGCGTGATCCACAGGCTGCCGCGCCCGCAGATCACCTGCACGCTCGCGTCCACGCGTTCGAAGGTGCGGTGGTCGCCCTTGCGCATCTCGACCACGAAACGCCGCACCACGCGCGGCGTGCGCCGCAGCGCGAATTCCGGGGCGAACCCCGCCGTCTGGTGCCGCAGCCGTTCCTCCACGAACCGCAGCGCTTCCTCTTTGTCCATGCGTCACTCCTTGGCTGCAGGATCGCGCGTGCGTCCGCGGCCTGCCGCCGGGATGCTCCCGCAGGCGGCGTCGGAACACGCCACCGCGCGCAGTAAGGGCTGCCTCCTCAGCCGTAGGTGGCGGCTCGGCCGTGCCGATGCAAAACACCTTCACCCGCGTGCTTTTCGCGCCCGCGCCGCGCCACGCTGGTTTAGGGTGCGCGCAAGAACAAGCCGGAGATGCGCATGAAGGAACCCACCACCCAGGCCGAACTGGCGCTGCGCGACGCGGCGCGCGAGTACCACCGCAGCCCCGGCAGGGGCAAGATCTCGGTCACGCCCACGAAGCCGCTGTCCAACCAGCGTGACCTGTCGCTGGCCTATTCGCCCGGCGTGGCCTATCCCTGCCTGGACATCCAGGCCGATCCGGCGCTGGCGGCGGAATACACCTCGCGCGCCAACCTGGTGGGCGTGATCACGAACGGCACCGCGGTGCTGGGCCTGGGCGACATCGGGCCGCTGGCCGGCAAGCCCGTGATGGAGGGCAAGGGCTGCCTGTTCAAGAAGTTCGCGGGCATCGACGTGTTCGACATCGAGTTGGCCGAGCGCGATCCCGACAAGCTGGTGGACATCGTCGCGGCGCTGGAGCCGACGCTCGGCGGCATCAACCTGGAGGACATCAAGGCGCCGGAATGCTTCTACATCGAGCGCCAGCTGCGCGAGCGCCTGAACATCCCCGTGTTCCACGACGACCAGCACGGCACGGCGATCATCTCCTGCGCGGCGCTCCTCAACGGCCTGCAGCTGGTAGGCAAGAAGATCGGCGACATCCGGCTGGTGTCCTCGGGCGCCGGCGCCGCCGCCATCGCCTGCCTGGACCTCATGGTGAGCCTGGGCGTGGACCCGAAGAAGATCCTCGCCGTCGATTCCAAGGGCGTGATCTACCAGGGCCGGCCGGGCGGCTACGACGAATCGAAGGCGAAGTACGCCCAGGAGACGAACCGGCGCACGCTGGCCGACGCGGTGAAGGACGCCGACGTGTTCCTCGGCTGCTCCACCGCCGGCGTGCTGACCGCGGGCATGGTGCAGACGATGGCGCGCCAGCCGATCATCCTGGCGCTGGCGAACCCGGAGCCGGAGATCCGGCCCGAAGTGGCGAAGCAGGCGCGGCCCGACTGCATCGTCGCCACCGGCCGCAGCGACTATCCGAACCAGGTCAACAACGTCCTGTGCTTCCCCTACATCTTCCGCGGCGCGCTCGATTGCGGCGCCACGCGGATCACGGAGGCGATGAAGCTCGCCTGCGTGCACGAGATCGCCGAGCTCGCCAAGGCGGACATCAGCGAGGAAGTGGCGAACGCGTACGCGGGCCAGGAGCTGGCCTTCGGCCCGGACTACATCATCCCGACGCCCTTCGACGCGCGGCTGATCCTGCGCATCGCGCCGGCCGTGGCGCGCGCGGCGGCGGAGTCGGGCGTGGCCACGCGCCCCATCACCGATTTCGAGGCCTACACGCAGGGCCTCACGCGCTTCGTCTACCAGACCGGGATGATCATGCGGCCGGTGTTCGAGGCCGCGCGCAAGTCCTCGGCGCGGCGCGTGGCCTACGCCGAAGGCGAGGACGAGCGCGTGCTGCGCGCCGCGCAGCTGGCGCTGGACGAACGGCTGGCCCGCCCCATCCTGATCGGCCGGCCCGCGGTGATCGAGGCGCGCATCGCCAAGGCGGGGCTGCGCCTGCGCCCGGGCCACGACGTGGAAGTGATCAACCCCGAAAGCGACGCGCGCTTCCGCCAGTACTGGGAGACCTACCACCGCATGATGGGCCGGCGCGGCGTCACGCCCGAGGCGGCCAAGGCGGCGGTGCGGCGCTCGAACACGCTGATCGGCTGCCTGGCCGTGCACCTGGGCGACGCCGACGCCATGCTGTGCGGCATGGTGGGCCGCTTCGAGCAGCACCTCGAACACGTGCAGGACGTGATCGGCTGCCGCGAGGGCGAGGGCCTGGCCACGCTCAACGCGCTGCTGCTGCCGCAGCGCACGCTGTTCATCGCCGACACCTATGTCAACGAGGATCCCGATGCGCCGCTGCTGGCGCGCATCGCGCAGATGGCGGCGCTGGAAGTGCGGCGCTTCGGGCTGCCGCCCAAGGTGGCCTTCCTCTCGCACGGCAACTACGGCTCCTCGCGGCGCGGCTCGGCGCTGAAGATGCGGCACGCGCGCGACCTGTTCCGCGAACTGGAGCCGGACGTGGAGTGCGATGGGGAGCTGCAGGGCGACGCGGCGCTGTCGGAGCAGGTGCGGCGCGACAGCCTGATGGAGACCACCCTGGAGGGCGAGGCCAACCTGCTGGTCTGCCCGAACCTGGACGCCGCCAACATCCTCTTCAACGTGCTGAAGATGACCGGCGGCCACGGCGTGACCGTGGGCCCCATGCTTTTAGGCGCCCGCGCGCCGGTGCACGTGCTCACGCCGACGGTGACGGTGCGGCGGATCGTGAACATGACGGCGCTGGTGTCGGCCGCGGCGGCACGAAGCTGAATTCGTCAACCCGTAGGGTGGGCAGCTTTGCTGCCCGCCGGGACGCCGGTGGTGGACACGGTGGGGCCGCAAACAACACCACCCACCCGAAACCCCCCCCAAAAAAAAAAAAA
>JAEZEB010000023.1 GCA_023438115.1 Pseudomonadota bacterium
CGTGAGCGACGAGGCGAAGCTGCGCGCGTCCTCGCTCACGCCCTGCGCGAACGGATCGTCGGCGTAGCGCGCATCGACGTCCCACACCTTCAGCGCCACCTGCGGCACCATGAACTGGCTTTCCAGCTCCGCCACCAGCGTGGCGGGCAGCGCGCGCGTGGACTGCACCAGCAGCAGCGAGCGGGCCCAGCGGTGCACGCGGTCGGAGATCACCATGTTCTCGTTGCCGTGCCGCACCATGTCCATGATGCGGTGCTCCAGCACCTTGATCTTCTCGCGCAGCATCTCCGCCTGGCGCTCCTGCAGGCTCACCGCGCGGTTGCCGTGCGGGCTGGTGAGGTGCACGGTCGCGAGCAGCTGCGCGTGGCGCTCGAAGAAATCCGGGCTGTTCACCAGGTAGTTGGCGATGTCGTCTTCGGTGATGGGATTCATCTTGTCGTTGTTCATGCTCATTCCTGCAGGTCGATCTCGCCCTCGAACACGGTGACGGCCGGGCCCGTCATGAAGACCGGCGCGTCGCCGCCCGCCCACTCGATGGTCAGCACGCCGCCGTGCGTCTCCACGTCGACGCGCGCATCCAGGCGGCCCAGGCGGATGCCCGCCACCACGGCGGCGCAGGCGCCCGTGCCGCAGGCGAGCGTCTCGCCGGCGCCGCGCTCCCACACGCGCAGCCGGATGCGGCCGCGGTCCACCACCTGCATGAAGCCCGCGTTCACGCGCTTGGGAAAACGCGGGTGGTGCTCGATCAGCGGACCCTGCGTGCGCACCGGCGCCGTGTCCACGTCCGCCACCTCCTGCACCGCGTGCGGGTTGCCCATCGACAGCACGGCGACGGCCACCAGCGTCTCCTCGGCCTCCACGTCCAGCGCGAGGTGCCACGTTTCCCAGCCGCCGTCGCGGTGCGGGTTCAGGCCCCGCGCGTCGAACGGCACGGCGGCCGGATCGAACACCGGCGCTCCCATGTCCACGGTGACGCGGCCATCGGTGTTGAGCCGCGGCTCGATCACGCCGGAGAGCGTCTGCACGCGGATGCGCTCGCCCTGCGCGAGGCCCTTGTCGATCACGTAGCGCGCGAAGCAGCGCGCGCCGTTGCCGCACTGCTCCACCTCGCCGCCGTCGGCGTTGTGGATCACGTACTCGAAATCGATGCCCGGCTCGGGCGAGGGCCGCACCGACAGCACCTGGTCGGCGCCCACGCCGAAGTGCCGGTCGGCCAGGCGCCGGTACTGGGCGGGCGTGAGGCCGAGGCGCTGCCGGGTTTCGTCCAGCACCACGAAATCGTTGCCCGCGCCCTGCATCTTGGTGAAGCGGATGCGCATGCGGCGATTATCCGCCGAGAGAGGCGGCGGGCCTTATGCTGCGGGCATTGTTGCGGCACGGAAACATCAATGCGCATTCCCGACTGGACTCCCGAGCACAAGCCCCAGCCCGAAGACCTGGTGCAGGCCATCCTGCAGCGGCGCGGCGGCGCCTTCCTCAACCTGGACCGCGCCCTGCTCTGGAGCGAGCCGCTGGCGCGCGGCTGGAACCACTACCTCGGCAACGTCCGCACCGGCCTGGGCGCCAGCCGCCGCCTGCGCGAGATGGGGATCTGCACCGTGGCGCTGTGCACGGGCGCGCACTACGAGTACCACCACCATGCGCCGGACTTCCTCGCCGCCGGCGGCACGCAGGCTTCGCTGGATGCGTTGCAGGCCTTCGTCCGCGAAGGGTCGGCCGAGGGCCTGCCGGAGGACGAGGCGCTGGTCGCCCGCTACGCGGCGCAGATGACGCGCGACGTGAAGGTCGACGACGCACTGTTCGCGCAGATGCGGGAACGTTTCGACACGACCGAACTGGTGGAGATCACCGCAGCGATCGCCACCTACAACATGGTCGCCCGCTTCCTGGTGGCACTGGGGGTGACGCCGGAGGCCTGAGGTCCCCCATGCTGTAATCCCCTCATGGTCCGAGCCACCCAGCTTCTGCATCCCCAGCGCGAGCCTGCCGCCACGCGGCCCGCGGCCACCGTCCTGCTGCTGCGCGACGGCGCCGGCGGCGTCGAAGTACTGATGACGCGGCGCTCGCCCACGGCCAGCTTCGCGCCGGGCGCCTATGTCTTTCCCGGCGGCGGAATCGACGCCGCCGACGCCCAGGCCCACGACATCGCCGCGCGCCGCGCGACGCAGGACGACGCACGGCTCACCCAGGCCATCGCCGCCATCCGCGAAAGCTTCGAGGAACTGGGCGTGCTGATCGCCCGCCACCGCGACGGCCGGCCCGCGGGCGCGTCCGACATCGCCGGCGTCGACCGCCGCGCGCCCTTCGCCGCGCAATGCCGCGAACGTGGCCTGGTGCTCGCCGCCGACGAAGTCTTCGTGCTGGCGCACTGGATCACGGACCGCGACCTGCCCCGCCGCTTCGACGTGCCTTTCCTCGTCGCGCGCATGCCCGAGGGCCAGTCGCCCGTCGCCGACGAAGCGGAGCAGTTCGAGCCCGTGTGGGTGCGGCCGGCCGATGCGCTGGCGCGCCACAAGGCGGGACAGTTCTTCATGATCTTCCCCACCATCCGCACGCTGGAGCGGCTGGAGAAATTCGGCTCCGTCGACGACGTGCTGGCCGCCTGCGCGGGCGATCGCCCTCTTTGGACCAGCTGCCCGCGCGCGGGCTTCGTGCAGGGCGCCGAGGCGCGCTTCATGGAGCACGAGATGCAGTTCGGCGAGCTGGCGCTGGTCTGCCCCGACGGCCAGCTGCTGCACCACCTGGACTGGCGCACCGACCAGCCGGTGCCGCTGCTGAAGAACGTGCTGCGCGCGACGGCGCCCAATCCCGGCGTGATGACCGGCCCCGGGACCAACGGCTACATCGTGGGCGATCCCGACACCGGCTACATCGTCATCGATCCGGGCCCGG
The DNA here is from genome assembly GCA_023438115.1 of Pseudomonadota bacterium. Lineage (GTDB taxonomy): Bacteria > Pseudomonadota > Gammaproteobacteria > Burkholderiales > Burkholderiaceae_C > Ramlibacter. The sequence continues at coordinate 2,893 of JAEZEB010000023.1, forward strand.
TGGACGCGGAGCACCAGGAACGCATCTGGCGCGCCACCGGCGGCGACATCCGCTTCATCGTCTGCACGCACTCGCATCCGGACCACTCGCCCGGCGCGCGCCCGCTGCAGGCGCTGTGCCGCGAACGGCCGCCCATCCTGGGCCTGCCGTCCGCGCCCACCGCGCGTCCCGCCAGCGAGTTCACGCCCGACCGCGAGCTGGCCGACGGCGAGGTGCTCGTGCTCCAGGGCGCGGGCCGCACGCACAGCCTGCAGGCGATCCATACGCCGGGGCACGCCGCCAACCACGTGTGCCTGGTCCTGCCGGAAGACGGCCTGCTGTTCTCCGGCGACCACATCCTCAACGGCAGCACCACGGTGGTGGACCCGCCCGACGGCGACATGACCGACTACCTGGATTCGCTGGACCGCCTCTCCGCCGCCTGCGACGCGCACGGCATCGAATTCATCCTGCCCGCGCACGGCCACGTGCTGGGCTTCGCCAAGCAGGCGATCGCGCACCTCAAGTCGCACCGCCTGCAGCGCGAGGCGCGCGTGGTGGCCGCCATGCGCGCGCGTCCCGACGGCAGCCTCGCGGAATGGGTGGAACTGGCCTACGCCGACATTCCCCCGCGCATGTGGCCGCTCGCCCAGCGCTCGCTGCTTGCGCACGTGCAACGGATCCAGGCGCTGCAACTGGCCGCCTGAACGGCCGCCCGCTACACTGCCCGCGGGAGTCCCTGGAGGGGGGTCATTCGAATGGACAACAACGGCATGGCCCGGGCAAGGCCTGGCATCGACGCCTATCCGCTGGAATTTTCCGGCAGCGGCGGCGAATTCTTCCGCGTGTGGATCGTCAACGTGCTGCTCACGGTGGTGACCTTCGGCCTCTACACGCCCTTTGCGCGCCGCCGCACGGCGCAGTACTTCTACAGCCACACCCTGGTGGCCGACAGCCCGCTGGAGTTCACCGCGCAGCAGCGCAGGATGGTGGTGGGCTTCCTGCTGCTGGCGGGCCTGTACTTCGCCTTCAACCTCGCGGCCGAGACCGGGCAGGACACCGTCGTCAGCCTGATGATGCTGGCCGGCGCGGTGCTGGCGCCCTACTTCTGGGGCAGCGCCATGCGCTTCCGCCTCAACGCCACGCGCTGGCGCGGCGTGCGCCTGCAGTTCACGGGCACCTGGCCGGAGGTGTACTTCGCGAGCTGGCCGCTGTTCATCATGGCGCTCGCCTGGGCCGCCGCCTTCATGGTGGGCGACGCGCTGGTGTCGCCGGGTTCCTCGCGCGCGCAGATGGCCGCGGCCGCCAAGCCCATCCTCGGCGCGGTCGGGGTGGCCCTGGTCATCACGGTGCTGTGCGTGATGCGCCTGGAGTTCAACTACAAGAGCCTGCTGGTCGCCAAGGCGCGCATCGGCGGCCAGCCGGGACGCTGGAAGCCGGTGTTCGGTGACTTCGTGCGCATCTGGCTGGCCACGGTGGCGGTCTTCGTGGGCTGCGTGCTGCTGGTCGTCGTGCTGCTGGTCGCCGGGGTTGGCGGCGTGGGCGCGCTGATCCCCAAGGGGCGCGGCATGGGCCTGATGGCCATCCTGCTGATGCTGGCCATGTTGGTCGGCTCCGTGTTCGTGCTGTTCCTCGCCTCCGGCCCGGCCCGCGCCTACCGCGAGGCGCGCATGCACCGGCTGGTGTGGAACAACATCGGCGTGAGCCACATGGCGCGCTTCAGGTGCGACCTGCGCGTGGGCGCGTACGTGATGCTGCGCGTGAAGAACATCTTCCTGACGCTGCTCACGCTGGGCTTCTACCGGCCGTTCGCGATGGCGAGCGAGTACCGCATGAAGGTCGATTCCGTCACCCTGCACGTCAAGGGCGGCCTCGACCAGCTGGCCGGCCAGCTCGCGCGCGAGGAGGAAGGCCTGGGCGACGCCATCGCCGACGCCGTGGGCCTCGACCTGGTCGGCTGATGGCCGCGGGCTTTCGCGCCACCTGGTTCGACGGCCGCAGCAGCCGCGCGCGCGACGTCCACGTGGCGCTGGCGCCCGCGGCGGGCGGTCCTTCGCTCACGCTGGATCCCCTCGACGGGGAGGATCCGCCGCTCACCCTCACCCACCGCCAGGTGCGGTGGCCCGAGGCGTGGAGCGCGCGCCGCATGCCGCGCAAGGTGATCGTGGACCTGGGCCGCCACGGCAGCCTGCAGGTGGACGACGTCGCCGGCTGGCATGCCGCCGTGGAAGGCGCGGGCCGCAGCACGCCGCTGGCGCAACGCATGCAGACACGCTGGAGCGTCTTCCTCGGCGTCGCATTGCTGGCCGTCGCGGGGCTGGCCGCGTTCTACAAGTGGGGCACGCCCTGGGCTGCCACGCAGCTCACGCGCCAGGTGCCGCTGTCGTGGGAGGTCAGCCTCTCCGACCGCGCCATGGCGGACATCGACGGCAACTGGCTCAAGCCCAGCAAGCTGCCGCCCGAGCGCCAGGCCCAGCTGCGGGCGCGCTTCGACGCGCTGGCCGCTCAGGTGGCGCCGGAGCTGCGCCGCTACCCGGGCTATGCGCCGCACCTGACGCTGGATTTCCGCCGGGGCATGGGCGCCAACGCCTTCGCGCTCCCGGGCGGCCGCATCGTCATGACCGACGGCATGGTGGAGGCCGCCCAAAGGCAGAAGCTGCCCGACGAAGCGCTGGTGGGCGTGCTGGCGCACGAGATCGGCCACGTGATGCACAGGCACACCACGCGCATGGTGGTGGAACAGGGCGTGCTGAACATCGGCCTGGGCCTCGCGCTCGGCGACGTGTCGACCATCGTCTCCATGGGCGGCTCGCTGCTCACCGGACTGGCCTACCGCCGCAACCACGAGACCGAGGCCGACTGCTTCGCCGTCGCGCTCATGCAGCGCGCGGGATTGCCCGCGGCGCCCATGGCGGACCTGCTGCTGGGGATCGAGGCGGAGACGACGGGGAAGAAGAAGGGCCAGGCGGCCGGAAGCGAAGGCGCGTGGACCAGCCTCCTGAGCAGCCATCCGGAAACCGGCGCGCGGGCGCGGGACCTCAAGGACGGGCACGCGCAAGGCTGTCGCTAAGCCGTCGGGGTTCGGCTTCGCGCTCACCACCGACCTACGGGCTGTCCGTCGT
>JAEZEB010000212.1 GCA_023438115.1 Pseudomonadota bacterium
GGCCGCGCGAGACGACGGCCCCGCGCGCACCACGGTGATCGCGGAGCCGCGCAGCAACTCGCTGATCGTGCGCGCGCCCAACCCGGCGCGGCTGAACCTGGTGCGCTCCATCATCGCGCGGCTGGACGCGCCCACGGCCAGCGGGGCGGCGAACAACATCCACGTGGTCTACCTGCGCAACGCCGAGGCGACGAAGCTCGCCGTGGTGCTGCGTGCCGCGCTCGCGAGCATGGCCACCACCCAGGGCAACGTGCCGGGCGCGGCGGCGGCGAACACCACCAACATCGTCTCGCAGCCCGTGCCCGTGGTCTCCAGCGGCCTGAGCGGCGCCGGTGCCACCGGCAGCAGCGCCGCCAACGCGCCCATCGCGCCCTCGGCACAGCCTTCCACCGGTGGCCAGATCCAGGCCGACCCGGCGACCAACTCGCTGATCATCACGGCGCCCGAGCCGCAATACCGCCAGCTGCGCGCGGTGATCGACCAGCTCGATGGCCGCCGCGCGCAGGTGCTGGTGGAAAGCCTGATCGTGGAAGTGAACGCCGAGAAGGCCGCCGAGTTCGGCATCCAGTGGCAGAACATCCTGGGCCGCACCGACAGCAGCGTGATCGGCTTCCTGGGCACCAACTACCGCACCGGCGGCAGCACGAACATCATCGACCTCGCGATCGGCGCCGCCACCGGCGAGGCGATCCCGTCCACCGGCTTCAACATCGGCGCGGTGCGCAACATCGACGGCACCTACGTGCTGGGGCTGCTGGCGCGCTTCCTCGAATCGAACACCGACGCCAACATCCTGTCCACGCCCAACCTGCTGACGCTGGACAACGAGGAAGCGAAGATCGTCATCGGCGAGAACGTGCCCTTCGTGACCGGCCAGTACACCAACGCGAACGTGGGCGGCAACGGCAGCGTCAATCCCTTCCAGACCATCGAGCGGCAGGACGTGGGCCTGACGCTGCGCGTGAAGCCGCAGATCGCCGAGAACGGCGCGGTGCGGCTGACGATCTACCAGGAAGTCTCCAGCGTCGACCCGGCCACGCGCAACGCGCTCAACGGCCCGACCACGCGCAAGCGCACGATCGAATCGAACGTGATGGTGGACGACGGCTCCATCATCGTGCTGGGCGGCCTGCTGGAAGACCGCTACGGCGGCCAGGCCGACAAGGTGCCGGGCCTGGGCGACGTGCCGCTGTTCGGCAACCTGTTCCGCAGCGAGGCGCGCAACCGCACCAAGAACAACCTGATGGTGTTCCTGCGCCCGGTGGTGATCCGCGACACGACGCACACGGAGGCGCTGACGATGGACCGCTACGACCTGATGCGCACCAAGCAGCAGAACTCGCAGCCGAAGGAAAGCGTGCTGGTGCCCGTCAACGAAGCGCCGCTGATGCCGGAACTGGCGCGCCCCACCCCGCCGGTCGACACCTGGCGGCCCCTGCAGCCGCCGCCCGCCACCACCGCCCCCAGCGTGCGCTGAGCCGGCCATGCGCTACCCCCTGCCCTACGCCTTCGCGCGCAGCCAGCAGCTGCTGCTGGAGGACGATGGCGAGCAGCTGGTGCTGTGGCACGCGGGCGCGCCGGCGCCGGCCTGGACCGAGGTGCTGCGCAAGTTCCCGGTGCGCACGCTGCAGAAGCTCGACCCCGCGGCGCTCGCGCAGCGCATCAGCGCCGCCTATGCGAAGGGCGAATCGAGCGCCGCGACGGTGGTGAGCGAAGTGCAGAACGATGCCGACCTCTCGCGCATCATGCAGGAGCTGCCGGCGGTGGAAGACCTGCTGGAGGCGAGCGACGACGCGCCCATCATCCGCATGCTCAACGCGCTGCTCACGCAAGCGGCGCGCGACGGCGCGAGCGACATCCACATCGAGCCCTACGAGCGCCACTCCAGCGTGCGCTTCCGCGTCGACGGCACGCTGCGCGAGGTGGTGCAGCCCAATCGCGCGCTGCACGCGGCGCTGATCTCGCGCCTGAAGATCATGGCGGAGCTGGACATCTCCGAGAAGCGCCTGCCGCAGGACGGCCGCATCTCGCTGCGCATCGGCACGCGCGCCGTGGACGTGCGCGTCTCGACGCTGCCCAGCGCGCACGGCGAACGCGCGGTGCTGCGCCTGCTGGACAAGAGCGAAAGCCGCATCAGCCTGGAGTCCGTCGGCATGACCGGCGACACGCTGGAGCGCTTCCTCGCGCTGGTGGAGCAGCCGCACGGGATCATCCTGGTGACGGGCCCCACCGGCTCCGGAAAGACCACCACCCTCTATGCCGCGCTGTCGCGCCTGGACGCGTCCAGCAGCAACATCATGACGGTGGAGGATCCGATCGAGTACGAGCTGCCCGGCATCGGGCAGACGCAGGTCAACCCGAAGATCGACCTCGACTTCGCCAAGGCCCTGCGCGCGATCCTGCGGCAGGACCCGGACGTGATCATGATCGGCGAGATCCGCGACTACGAGACCGCGCAGATCGCGATCCAGGCTTCGCTGACGGGCCACCTGGTGCTGGCCACGCTGCACACCAACGATGCGGCGAGCGCCGTGACCCGCCTCACGGACATGGGTGTCGAACCCTTCCTCCTGAGCTCGTCGCTGCTCGGCGTGCTGGCGCAGCGCCTCGTGCGGCGCCTGTGCGAACACTGCAAGGACGCCGAAGGCGCGGCGCGCGGCTGCGAGCACTGCGGCTACACCGGCTACCAAGGGCGCACGGGGATCTTCGAGCTGATGACGGCCGACGAGCAGATCCGTGCGCTGATCCACAACAAGGCTTCGGAAGCGACGATCCGCGACGCGGCGTTGGGCGCCGGGATGCGCCTGATGCGCGACGACGGCGAGCGGCTGGTGCGCGAGGGGATCACCTCGCAAGAGGAAGTGCTGCGGGTGACGCGGGATTGAGGGGCGCGTCGGGGTGCGGCTTCGCGCGCACCGCCGACCTACGCAATCATTTCCCGGGCGCGCTCGGGCGGGCTCTTCGGGCCGGGTTCCTTCACCGGGTACACAGGACCGCGTTCCTTCTCGATCGGCGGGGCTTCATCCGGTTCCGGTTCGGAGTGCGGCGGCACGGGCTGCGGCTGTTGCTGTTGCTGCATGACGGGTTTCGCGGAGGCTTCGGCGCGGGCGACGCTGGGCCGGAACTTCGCCTTGAACATCACCATGGCGCGCTCCTTCATTCCGGCTGCTGCACGAAGTCGGTCTTGCCGGCGACGCCGGGCTGCGGCTTCTCTTCGGTGGTGCGCTGGTTGGGCACCAGCTCGCGCTGGTCGTCGTCCGCCTGCGGCTTCGGCTGCGGGATGGTGCCGCGCTCGGGCTGCGGATGCGCCAGCCCGTGATCGATGGGAGTGCGATCTTCAGGCATGGGGATTCCTTCTCGGTTGTCACCATGGTGCGCGACTGGCCGCGTGCCGAGCCTAGGACCGCCGCGCGGCAGCCCTTAGTCTCGTCCCGCGCGCGGCTGTCAGTGCCTGACTACAGGCAAGCTCAGCAACCGAGCTGCTCGGCCAGGTGCAAGAAGTCGCGGGCGTGCAGGTCGTTGACGGGGCGCGGCGACACATCCTTGAGGCGCGCCGCGCCCAGTTCGTGCGGGCGCTCGATGTAAGCCGTGCGAAGTCCGCAGGCGCGCGCACCCTCCAGGTCATCGTGGTGGGCCGCCACCAGCGCGACCCGGTCCGGCGGCAGGTCGAACACGCGCGCGACGCCGAGATAGGCAGCGGGATCGGGCTTGTAGGCCCGAAAGACCTCGGCGGACAGCACGCAATCCCAAGGGAGCCCCGCACGCTTGGCCATGTGCGTCAGCAGCGAGAGGTTGCCGTTGGAGAGCGTGCACACGATGTACTTCGTCTTCAGGCGCTGCAGTCCCGCCACCGCGTCGGGCCAAGCATCCAGGCGATGCCAGACGAGATTGAGGTGCCGGCGCTGCACCTCATCGAGATGGTCCAGCCCGAAGCGCGGCAGCATGCCGTCGAGGATCATGCGGTGCAGGTCGTCGATGCGCGTCCAGGGCAGTTCGCCCGACATGACCCGCGCCATGGCGGGGCGGTAGCCGTCGCGCCAGGCGGCGGCGAACGCATCGCCATCCACCTGCGGATACAGCGCGGTCACCTCGCGCGCGATGCTGCCGTGCCAGTCGACGACGGTGCCGAAGACATCGAATGCGAGGACGTCGACATCGCCCGCGGCAAGACGGCTGGAGCTGGAAGCGGAGGTCATGGAGCGAGTCTAGGGCGGAGCACTTCGCACCCATGCATGAAACATAGTTCATCCACACTGACGCACAACCCCAGAGGCAGCAGGGAATCCAGGGAGGGAGCGCTGCAGTCGCATGCGCAATATACTGCAGCGATGAGCGAACTCCTCCTGAACCACTTCGCCGGCCGCGCGCAAGCGGGCACCGGCGCCGGCACGCCCCTCTTCGACCCGGTGCTCGGCACGGAACTGGCGCGCGTCGATGCCACCGGCCTCGATCTCGCCGAAGGCTTCGCCTTCGCGCGCGAACGCGGCGGCGCGGCGCTGCGCGAGATGACCTATGCGCAGCGCGGCGCGATGCTCGCGGCCATCGTGAAGGTGCTGCAGGCCAACCGCGATGCCTACTACGAGATCTCCACGGCCAACAGCGGCACCGTGCGCAACGACACCGCGGTGGACGTCGACGGCGGCATCTACACGCTGGGCACGTACGCGAAGATGGGCGAGACGCTCGGCGAGCGGCGCTTCCTCCCCGACGGCGAAGCCGCGCGCCTGGGCAAGGACCCGGTCTTCCAGTCGCAGCACGTGCTGGTGCCCACGCGCGGCGTGGCGCTGTTCATCAACGCCTTCAACTTCCCGTCCTGGGGCCTGTGGGAGAAGGCCGCCCCCGCCCTGCTCTCCGGCGTGCCGGTGATCGTCAAGCCCGCGACGGCGACCGCCTGGCTCACGCAGCGCATGGTGGCCGACGTGCTCGCTGCCGGGATCCTGCCCGCGGGCGCGCTGTCGGTCGTGTGCGGATCGTCCGCCGGCCTGCTGGACCAGCTGCAGCCCTTCGACGTCGTGTCCTTCACGGGATCGGCCGATACCGCCGCCGTGATCCGCTCGCATCCCGCGATCGCGCAGCGCTCGGTGCGCGTGAACATCGAGGCCGACAGCATCAACAGCGCGATCCTGCTGCCCGGCGAAGAGGCCGGCACGCCCGCCTTCGACCTGCTGGTGAAGGAGGTCGCGCGCGAGATGACGGTGAAGGCGGGCCAGAAGTGCACGGCGATCCGCCGCGTCTTCGTGCCCGAGGCGCTGTATGCGCAGGCGGCCGAAGCCATTTCCGCGCGCCTGGCCAAGACCACGGTGGGCAACCCGCGCAACGAGAACGTGCGCATGGGTTCGCTGGTGAGCCGGGCGCAACTGACGGCCGTGCGCGAAGGCACGGAGAAGCTGCGTGCGCATGCGGACGTCCTGCACGACGGCGCTTCGCACGCGCTGGTGGACGCGGACCCCGCGCTCGCCTGCTGCGTCGGCCCCACGCTCTTCGGCACGCGGCAGCCGGATGCGAACCCGGTCGTGCACGACCTCGAGGTCTTCGGCCCGGTGGCCACGCTGCTGCCCTACCGCGATGCGCCGCATGCGATCGCCATGGCGCGCCGCGGCTGGGGCTCGCTGGTTGCTTCGCTTTACGGCAGCGATCCCGCCGCCTTGGCGCAAGCGGCCGTCGAACTCGCCGACAGCCACGGGCGCGTGCACGTCATCTCGCCCGATGCCGCGGCGGCGCAGACGGGACACGGCAACGTGATGCCGCAGTCGCTGCACGGCGGGCCGGGTCGCGCCGGAGGCGGCGAGGAGCTGGGTGGCGCGCGTGCGCTGAATTTCTACCACCGCCGCGCGGCGGTGCAGGCGAGCACGGCGGTGCTGCAGGCGCTGGGCTGAGGGCGGGCCCTCAGGCCGCGGCTTCCTCGCCCAGCACGGCGTCGTGCGCCGCGAGGATGTCGCGGTAGAAGCCCTGCGTGGAGCTGTGGCTGAAAAGCCGCTGGCTGTAGCCGCACAGCAGCGAGGCCTGCCGCTTCGCCAGCAGGCGGCCCCACATCCGCTCGAGCTCCACCGCCGCGGCGAAGTCGCCGCGCTCGCAGAGGATGCCGACCATCTCGCCATATGCGGTGACGTTGCGGCCCGGCGTCTCCAGCACGTCGAGTGCTTCCCCGATCACGCGCTCGAAGCGCGCGGCGTCCAGGCTGCCGTTGCTGCAGGCCCGCTCGAGCGTGGCCTCGGCGTCGAGGGCGAGCAGCCGGCCACGTTCGGGGCCGAAGGGCGTGCCGTCGACATGTTCGCGGTGCAGGTCGATGGTGACGTGCTCGATGAGCTGCGGCTTCGCGATGACCAGCGCCGGCGCGCCGGAGCGTAACGCCGAGGTGATGTACGCAGCGACCTTCCCGCACACGGCCGCATCGTCGCGGTAGAACAGGACCGTGTGCGGGCAGCCTCCTGAAACCCCACGCCGAAGGGCCGACGGCTGCTCGCCGTCGGCCTCCGTGCCGGGCGTGGAAGGAGATTGCATGCAGGTCCTGGGTCCGCGAAGAATAGGAAGCGGGTGGCCCAGGGTCTGTAGGACGGCTGCTCGGGCGAGAACACGGCTGCAACGAGCCGTCAGAAAGCGAAACGCCCCAGGACCACATGGGTGCTGGGGCGTCCGGAATCTGGTGGCCTGGGGCGGAATCGAACCACCGACACGCGGATTTTCAATCCGCTGCTCTACCAACTGAGCTACCGGGCCAGAGAGGGGAGATTATAGCAGGCTGTTGGAGCGACTCTCGCGCTGAGCGCGCACGCCGCTCACGCGGCCGGGGTGCTGTTGCGCTTGCCGCGCGAGAGGTCCACGCCCAGCTGCTTCAGCTTGCGGTACAGGTGCGTGCGCTCCAGGCCGGTCTTCTCGGCCACGCGCGTCATCGAGCCGCCTTCCTTGGCCAGGTGGAACTCGAAGTAGCACTTCTCGAATTCGTCGCGCGCATCTCGCAGCGGCTTGTCCAGCTCGAACATCTGCCGGGCCTGCGGGCCCATCTCCACCGCGGCGGGAATGGTCTGGCCGCCGGTCATGGCGGCTTCGACGGTGAGTTCCTGCACCGGCATCTGCACGATGCCGTTCATGCCCGGCTTGCGCACGGGCACGGCCGCCGCCGGGCCGCCGGTGTTGCGGGCCAGGCCCGCTTCCACCGCCTTGAGCAGCTTCTGCATCGTGATCGGCTTCTCCAGGAAGGAGTGGGCGCCGATCTTGGTCGCCTCCACCGCGGTCTCGATGGTGGCATGCCCACTCATCATGATCACCGGCATCGAGAGCAGGCCGGTCGTGGCCCATTCCTTCAGCAGGGTGACGCCATCCGTGTCGGGCATCCAGATATCCAGCAGGACCAGGTCGGGCCGCAGCCGCTGGCGGGCCGACCGGGCCTGTGCCGCGTTTTCCGCGAGTTCGACGGTGTGCCCCTCGTCGTTGAGGATCTCGGACAGCAGGTCCCGGATACCGAGCTCGTCGTCCACCACCAATATGTTTGCCATCAGATCTCTTGTCGGGCGTTGCTAACTCGCAACTCCAAATGATAACGACACTTGGGCCCCCAGCACCACCTGGCCATCCGTCCTGTTCTTCAGATCGATACGGGCCCCATGCTCATCCGCGATTTTTTTCACGACGGCGAGTCCCAGGCCCGTTCCCTTCACCTTGGTGGTCACGTACGGCTCGAAGGCCCGCCGCAGGATGTGTTCCGGGAAGCCCGGCCCATTGTCCTGCACGATCAGGCGCACGCGACGGGAGCTCTCGCTCCACTGCGTGCGCACCACGACGTCCCGCTCCTCGCGGCCTTCCGTCGCGTCCTGCGCGTTCTGCAGCAGGTTGTGGATCACCTGCCGCAGCTGCTGCGCATCGCCCAGGATGCGCGGGCAGTTCGGGTCTAGGTCCACGCGCACCGGCACCTGCGAAGGCCCGCGGGCGGCGTCGCCCTCGCGCACGTACAGGTGCAGCACGTCGTTGATCAGGCCGTTCAGGTCCACCGGCTTGAGCTCCGCGGCCGGCAGGCGGGCGTAGTCGCGGAACTCGTTCACCAGGCGCTGCATCGCCTCGACCTGGTCGACGATGGTGTGGACCGAGCGGGAAAGCAGCGCCCGGTCCGCATCCGCCAGCTTGGAGGCGAGCTTCATCTCCATGCGCTCGGCCGACAGCTGGATCGGCGTCAGCGGGTTCTTGATCTCGTGCGCCAGGCGGCGCGCCACCTCGCCCCAGGCCTGAGCGCGCTGGGCGGAAACGATCTCGGAGATGTCGTCCAGCACCAGCAGGCGGAAATCGCCCGGCATCGCCGCGCCGCGCGCCACCAGCGTCACGACGTTGGCCACTTCGGCGCCGTGCGCCGTATTGAGCTCGAAGGACTGCTGCCAGTGGTCGACGATCTGCGTCTCGGTGAGGAACTCGTCGAAGCGCTGCTGCACCGCGGTGCCGAAGGCTTCCAGGCCGGGCACCTCGAACAGCGCCGCGCCCTGGTATTCCTCCAGCGGCCAGCTCAGGATGCGCGAGGCGCCGGGGTTGGAGACCTGGATGCGGCCCTGCGCGTCCAGCACGATCACGCCGGCCGTGAGATTGTCCAGGATGGTCTGCAGGTTGGCGCGGGCCGCGCTCACGGCCTCCATGCTGCGCTCCACCGCCGTGCGGGCGTCGGCGAGCTGCTGCGTCATGTCGGCGAAGGCGCGGGTGAGGCCGCCGAGTTCGTCCTTGCCCTGCATCGCCGGCTTGGGCGAGAGGTCGCCCGCGGCCACCTCGCTCACGCCCGCGGCCAGCAGCAGCAGCGGGCGCGCGAGCTGGTTGCCCAGGATGATGGCCAGCAGCACCGCGCCGAAGACCGCGAGGAACAGGCTCAGGGTCAGCGTGCCGATGTACATGCGCCGCAACCCTTCGCGGCCCAGTGCACGCTCCTGGTACTCGCGGTTGGCTTCCTGCACCGCGAGCGCGTTGGCCACCAGCTGCGGCGGGATGGTCACCGTGGCCTCGAGGAAGCGCGCCTCCGACAGCAACTCCACGCGCGGCTGCGGCACCAGCACGATCGCCTTGATGCGCGCGTTGCCGGTGGCCACCTGGCCCGGATCGTCCAGGCCCTCGATCTGCGTGCTGGCGCGCTGGGTGCGCGCAGTGCGCAATTGCTGGGGCGTCGGCCGCTCCGGCTGCAGCAGGAAGCGCGATTGGCCGGTGCTGGCGATCACCTGTCCGCTGCCGTTCCACAGCACCACGTCGGTGGCGCCCAGCTGCTCGCGGATGCGCTCCAGCGCCAGGCCGGCGGAAGCGTCGGACACGTCGGAAAGCTGGTTGGCCGCCCCGCGCGTCTTGTTGGCGAGGTCGCTGGAGAGCGCGTCGAGCGTCGTGCGGCCCAGGTTCAGGCCGGCGTCGAGTGCGCCCTCCACCTTCACGTCGAACCAGGTCTCGATGGAACGCGAGACGAACTGGTAGGACACCGTGTAGATCAGGAGGCCCGGCACCAGGCCCACGAAGGCGAAGATGGCCGCCAGCTTCACCAGCAGGCGGCTGCCGAACTTGCCGCGCCGCAGCCGCGAGGCGAGCCGCACGAAGACCCACAGGATGACGGCCAGCAGCATGCCGGCCACCACCATGTTCACCGCGAAGAGGCGCCCGTAGTTGCGCTCGTACAGCTCGCGGTTGTTGGTCGCCTGCGTGAGCAAGAACAGCAGCACGATCCCGATGCCCGCGGCCACCGCCACGCCGACGATGATCGCCCAGCGCCAGGCGCGCGAGCCCTGGACCAGCTTGCGCGGCGGGCCTTCGGGGCGGCGGGGCAGGTTCACCGCGGCGGGTCCAGTTGCAGGCGCTGCGTGCGCACCGCCAGGATGTTCCAGTCGCTTTCGCCCACCGCGCCGATCTGGAAGGGGCGCGGCAGCTGCGACACGTCGAGGCGGAAGCGGAAATCCAGGTAGTGGGTCGCTCCCGGATCCACCTCGTGCGGCTCGGCGATGCGCCAGCGGGACACGCGCTGGATGGCGGCGAGCGCTTCCTCGCGCGTGTCGAAGGTCTGGCCGAGCACCAGGCCCGACTGCCCGATCGGGTTGGGCGAGACCTGCAGGCGCCAGCGCCGCGTGAGCGGCTGGTAGGCCAGGCGCATGTGGCGGCTGGCGCTGGTCACGCGCTTGTCGTACCAGTACCAGCGATCGCGGTAGATGGATGCCTCGGCCACGAAGAACATGGGGATGCCCTTGGCGAGCGCGTCGTCGACGGCCTGGGGCAGCTCGAAGCGCACGGTGGCGCTGAGCAGCACGCCTTCCTCGTTGCGGTCCACCTCGAGCTGGGTGACTTCGGCCGCGGGCGCCTGGGCCCGGAGCGCGGCCGGGGCCCACCAGAGCGCCAGCAGCAGCAACAGGCAGGACCCGATCCGCTCAAGGTTCCGGGCGGGCCGGTGCATCCAGTGCACTCTTTTGCAGCACCGCATAGAAGAAGCCGTCGTGGTCACTGTCCTGATTGTCCGGGAGGGGCCCGCCGGACACGCGAGTACCGGGAATTAAATGGCCCGGGCCGGGCTGCGGAACGGCCGCACTGTTGTGCGCAAGAAACGCTGCCACCTGCGCATCGCCCTCCGCGCGGAACACGGAACAGGTGCAGTAGACGAGGCGCCCGCCCGGTTTCAACAGGGGCCACAGCGCAGTGAGCAGCCGCTTCTGCTGCTGGGCGAGCTGCGCGACGTCGCTTTCGCGGCGCAACCATCTCACATCCGGATGGCGCCGCACGATGCCGGACGCCGTGCAGGGCGCGTCCAGCAGGATGGCGTCGAACAGCTGGCCGTCCCACCAGGCGGCGGTGTCCGCGGCATCGGCCGCGCGCACCTGCGCCTGCAGGCCGAGGCGTTCCAGGTTCTGGTGGATGCGCTCGCAGCGGCGCGGGTCCACGTCCAGCGCCAGCACGGACGCCTTGGGCAGCAGCTCGCAGATGTGCGCCGTCTTGCCGCCCGGCGCCGCGCAGGCGTCGAGGATGCGGGCGGCCGGATCCAGTCCCCGCGCCACCAGTTCGCCGGCCAGCTGCGCGCCGGCATCCTGCACGGACCACAGGCCGTCCGCGAAGCCGGGAATCGTGTCGACGGGCCGGGACCGATCCAGCAGCAAGCCATGGGCGCCGACCGGGCGCGACGCGATATGGCCGGCCGAAAGCAGTTCCTGCAAGGGCTCGCGCGAGATGCGCCGGCGGTTCACGCGAAGCGTCAGGGGAGCCGCAGCGTTGTTCGCCTCCAGGATGCGCTCCCAGTCCTGCGGCCAATCCTGGCGCAGCTTGGCGATCCACCAGCGGGGATGGTTCCAGCGCGCCACGGGATCGGCATCGGTCGCCGCCACCAGCGCATCGCGCTCACGCAGGAAGCGGCGCAGGCAGGCGTTGATGAAGGCCTGCTGCGGCCGGGTCTCGGGCGAACGCTTGGCGGCCTCGACGGCCTGGTCCACCAGCGTGAAAGGCGCGTACGGCGCGCCCTCCTCGCGCCATGCCAGCGCGAGCGCGGTGCACAGCAAGGCGTCGGCGGCGGGCGGTGGCGCGCGCCTGGCCAGTTGCGCGCGGATGGCCTCCGCGCGACCGAGTTGCCGCAGCGCGTGGAAAGCCAGCGCCTGCGCGGCGGCGCGCACGTCCGGCTTCACCTGTCCCAGCGTGCTGCCGGTGGATTCGCCGCGGCGCACGCCCGCCACGACGGCGGCAGCCGCCTGCAGCTGGCGCCAGAGCGGTGGGGCCGGAGCGATCATCCGGCCATTGTCGCAGCCGCGCTCAGGCCAGCATGTCGGCCCAGATGTTCTGGGCCCAGTTCCAGGCGTAGGTGCCTTCCAGCTCGTTGGGCGCCGGGCTCAGCCCGCCCGAACCGGCCACCGTCTTGAAGGTCTTCTCCGCCGCCACGTACTCGTGCACGCTCGCCACGTGGATCACGTTGCGGTTGTCGACGTAGCTGTAGCAGGTGTTGTTCAGCAGCGGCGCGGGATTCACCGGCCAGCCGGAGAGCTGCGCCACGATGGCGGCGGCGGCCACCTTGCCGTGGGCGTTGGCCATGTGGCCGCTCTTGGGCATGCCGGGCGCGATCTGGATCGCGTCGCCGATCACGAACACGTCGCGCGCTGCGGTGGACTCGAAGGTGCGGAAGTCGACGCCGCACCAGCGGTTGTTCGCCAGGTTGGCGAGGCCCGCCTGGTGGGCGATGGTGCCGGCGCGCATCGGCGGCAGCACGTTCAGCACGTCGGCCTTCACGTCGTCGTGGATCTCGAACTTCACCACGTTCTCGCGCCGGTCCACGCCCACCACCTTGTGCTGCGCGCGGTATTCGACGATGCCGCCGTACTGTTCGGCCCAGACCTTCTTGAACAGCGCGCCCTTGGAGGTGACGTCCGGATTGGCGTCGAGCACCAGCACCTTGCTGCGCGGCTTGGCCTGCTTGAAGTACCAGGCGACCTGGCAGACGCGCTCGTAGGGCCCGGGCGGGCAGCGGTAGGGCTGCTCGGGGATGGTGATGGCGTAGACGCCGCCGTCGGGCATCGCCTCGAGCTGCCGGCGCAGGGCCACCGTCTCCGGGCCCGCCTTCCAGGCCTGCAGGATGCGGCCGGTGTTGTTGGCCGCGAGCAGGTGCTCCACGGCGCCGAACTGCAGGTCCACGCCGGGCGAGACCACCAGCTTGTCGTAGCCGATCTCGCGCCCGCGCGCGAGCGAAACCACCTTGCGTTGCGTGTCGATGCCCGTGGCGAGGTCATGCACCACGCGCACGCCGTGCTTGCGCAGGCCGTCATAGGGCGTGGTGATCTCCGCGATGCGGCGGCTGCCGCCGATCACGAGGTTGGACATCGGGCAGGAGACGAAGGCCTCGTTGGGCTCGACCAGCACGACGTCGATGCGATGGTCCGACAGCATGCGCACGTACTTGGCCGTGGTGGCGCCGCCGTAGCCGCCGCCGATGACCACGACCTGCGCCTTGCGCGGGATCGCCGTCGTGGCGCAGCCGGCCAGGCCGAGGAGGCCGAGCGCGGTGGAAGACTGGAGGAAGGAACGTCGCTTCATGGCTGCCTCACTTCTTCTGCGCGGCGAACCAGCCGGCGATCTGTTCGAGCTGCGGCTGCGTGTAGCCCTTGGCGATCTGGTGCATCACGGTGGCGGGGCGGCTGCCGTCGCGGAAGGCCGCGAGCTGGCGCAGCATGTAGTCGCGCGGCATGCCCGCGAGGCCGGGAACGGCGGAACCGGGCGCCGTCTGGCCGCCGGGTCCGTGGCAGTTGGCGCAGGTGGCGGCCAGGCTGCGGACGTACAGCGCCTCCGCGTTCTGCGCCATCGCGGCCAGGGGTGCCGCGGCGCATGCGGCGAGCAGGAGCGTTCGTGCTCTCATCGTGCCTCCTCTTCGTTGGATGGCGCGACTATACGAACAGCCCCCGCGAAGGGCAACGAACTTCCCGGGATGAGCTTATGGCCGCGCGCGCAGGCCGCGCGCGGCCTGGAAGCCGAACAGCCAGGCGAGCAGGATCGCCGGGAACTGCGAGATCGCCTCGTTGTAGCGAGCGACCGCTTCGTTGAAATGCTCGGTGGCGGCTTGCGCCATGCGAACGAGCTGCGCACGCTCGCTGCTGAAATCGTCGGGCAGGCGCGGGCCCGCGAGGTCGTGGGCGTCATCGCGCTCGGCACGGTCCCACGCGGTGACCAGCACCTCCTGCGCCGCGCCCAGCGCCGCAATGCGCTCGGCATCGAGCGGGCGCGTGCGGGCTGAAGCCAGCGCGGCCGCCAGCTGCCCGGCGGCCCCCTGCAGCCC
>JAEZEB010000242.1 GCA_023438115.1 Pseudomonadota bacterium
CTGCACCACCGAGCACGTGCAGAAGCTGTTCCGCTTCACCGACAGCGTGGTCTTCAGTTTCGACGGCGACGCGGCGGGCCGGCGCGCCGCGCGCAAGGCGCTGGACGGAGCCCTGCCCTACGCCAGCGACGTGCGCACGGTGAAGTTCCTGTTCCTGCCGCCCGAGCACGATCCGGACAGCTATATCCGCGAGCACGGCGCCGAGGCCTTCGCCCGCTTCGTGCGCCAGGCGGTGCCGCTAAGCCAGTTCCTGATCGAAGCCTGCGCCGAGGGCTGCGACCTGGCCACGGCCGAAGGCCGCTCGCGGCTGGTGAGCAACGCCGGCCCGCTGTGGAAGCTGCTGCCCGAGGGCGCGCTCAAGCGCCAGATCCTGGCGGACATCGCCGACCGCGCGCAGCTCGGCTCGCAGGACCTGCTGGAGATCTGGGGGCTGGGACGGCCGGCCGGCGCTGCCGGCAGCGAGCGCAAGCGCAAGCGCTCCGACGCGCCGTACCGCGAGCGCGCCTACGGGGCCGGCCCGCGGCAGGCGATCAAGCCCAAGGCCATCGCCATGGCCGAACTGATCGCGCGGGCCGTGCTGCGCAACTCCCAAGCCTGGGACCTCCTGACCAACGAAGACCACCACCTGCTGTGCGAGCTGCAGCCGCCGCATGGCGACCTCTTCTCCTGGATCGACAACCGGCACCACGAGCACGGCGGCGAGCCCTGGGCCGTGCTGCAGCTGGCCCTGGGGGAGCAACCCTTCGCGGACCTCGCCGCCCGCCTGATCGCCCTGGACGACATGCAGCCGAGCGGCAAGGCGCACGAGTTCGAGGAGATCGGCGAGCCCGAGCTGCGCAGGGCCATGGGCGGCATCCACCTGGATGCGGTGGCTGAGGAGATCCAGCGGGTGGCTCAGCTGCCGCCCACCGACCCGGACCGGGTCGACCGCCTCTACCGGCTCAGCCGCCGCCAGCAGGCGCTGCTGCAGGCACGAAATACGGCGGCCAAGCCTTGATTTCCGGCGCCGCGGGTATAATGTAGGGTTTGCTAGCGGCAAGAGCGACAGCAGCACCTCCGGACCGGCCAGCCCTCACGCACGAGCGGCGCCCCCCAGCGGGCCCAGGCCAAACCACCGCAAGGGCTGCACACCAAATGATCGCCCACCCATCTTGCCCGTCGTAGGCCCAGGTCGGCCTGCTCACCCGCGCCGGGTAGTTGTGGCGCTTTTTTCTGCTCTTGTTCCGAGGTCCCATGCCCGTTCAAAAGTCCGCGAAGGCGTCCGCTGCGAAACCCGCCGACCGAAAGCCAGTCCAATCCGCATCCAAGTCCGCCGCCAAGGCCCCGCTGAAGGTCGTGAAGAGCGAACCCAAGCCGGCCGCGAAGCCCGCCACGAAAGCCACCAAACCCGTGCCCACGAAGTCTGCAGCCAAGGCCGAGAAGGCCTCCGCCAAGGAAGATCCGAAGAAGACGGCCAAGACCGCCGCTGCCGCCGATGAACCGGTGAAGAAGAAGCCCGGCCGCCCGCCCAAGGCGAGCGCCGAGGTCGCCACGCCCCCGAAGGCCGCCGCCAAGCGCGGCCGCAAGCCCAAGGCCGCCGCCGAAGCCAAGGGCGGCGACGACGACGTCGACCTGGCCGACGTCGATGCCGACTTCGAGGACAGCGAGCCGGTCGTCGAGGAAGTGGCCGCCGTCGCCGAGAAGGCGAAGCCGCTGCGCATGAAGATCAGCAAGGCGAAGGAACGCGCCTTGATGAAGGAATTCGGCCTGGACGAGACCGTCCTGACCGAAGAGGAAATGCTCAAGCGCCGCCAGCGCCTCAAGAGCCTGATCAAGCTGGGCAAGACCCGCGGCTACCTGACGCACGCCGAGATCACCGACCACCTGCCCGAGAAGCTGGTGGACGCGGAGACGCTCGAGGTCGTCGTGTCGATGCTGAACGACATGGGCGTGGCCGTCTACGAGCAGACGCCCGATGCCGAGACGCTGCTGCTGACGAATACCGGCCCCACCGCCGCGACGGAAGAAGAAGCCGAAGAGGAAGCCGAAGCCGCCCTGTCCACCGTGGACAGCGAATTCGGCCGCACCACCGACCCCGTGCGCATGTACATGCGCGAGATGGGCACGGTGGAACTGCTCACGCGCGAGGGCGAGATCGAGATCGCCAAGCGCATCGAGGGCGGCCTGATGGCGATGATGGAGGCCATCTCCGCCTCGCCGGCGACGATCGCCGAGATCCTGCGCATGGCCGCCGAGATCCGTGAAGGCAAGGTCGTGATCTCCACGGTGGTGGACGGCTTCTCCGACCCCAACGAAGCCGACGACTACGTCGCCGAGGAAGACTACGACGAGTTCGACGCCGATGACGACGACGACGGCTCGGGCGGCTCCAAGGCGCTGACCAAGAAGCTCGAGGAGCTGAAGAACCAGGCGCTGGAGCGCTTCGACCGCATCGCCGCCCTGTTCGAGAAGGTGCACAAGGTCTACGACAAGGAAGGCTGGGGCACGCCCGCCTACCACAAGGCCCAGCATGCGCTGTCCGAGGAGCTGATGACCATCCGCTTCACGGCCAAGACCATCGAGAAGCTGTGCGACATGGTGCGCGGCCAGGTCGACGACGTGCGCAAGAAGGAGCGCGAGCTGCGCCGCATCATCGTCGACAAGTGCGGCATGCCGCAGGAAACCTTCATCAAGGAATTCCCGCCCAACCTGCTGAACCTGCGCTGGGTGGAGAAGCAGGCCGCCGCCGGCAAGCCCTGGAGCACCGTGCTGCAGCGGAACATCCCCGCGATCCAGGAGCTGCAGCAGAAGCTGATCGACATCCAGTCGCAGGTCGTGGTGCCGCTGCACGAGCTCAAGGAGATCAACCGCCGCATGAACGAGGGCGAGGCCAGCTCGCGCGAGGCGAAGAAGGAGATGATCGAGGCCAACCTGCGCCTGGTGATCTCCATCGCCAAGAAGTACACCAACCGCGGCCTGCAGTTCCTGGACCTGATCCAGGAAGGCAACATCGGCCTGATGAAGGCGGTGGACAAGTTCGAATACCGCCGCGGCTACAAGTTCTCGACCTACGCGACGTGGTGGATCCGCCAGGCGATCACCCGGTCCATCGCGGACCAGGCCCGCACGATCCGCATCCCGGTGCACATGATCGAGACGATCAACAAGATGAACCGCATCTCGCGCCAGCACCTGCAGGAGTTCGGCTTCGAGCCGGACGCCAGCATCCTGGCGGCCAAGATGGAGATCCCGGAAGACAAGATCCGCAAGATCATGAAGATCGCCAAGGAGCCGATCTCCATGGAAACGCCGATCGGGGACGACGACGATTCCCACCTGGGCGATTTCATCGAGGACACCGGCAACACGGCGCCGATCGAGGCCGCCATGCAGGCCGGCCTGCGCGACGTGGTCAAGGACATCCTCGACTCGCTGACCCCGCGCGAAGCCAAGGTGCTGCGCATGCGCTTCGGCATCGAGATGAGCACGGACCACACGCTGGAGGAAGTCGGCAAGCAGTTCGACGTCACCCGCGAGCGGATCCGCCAGATCGAGGCGAAGGCGCTGCGCAAGCTGAAGCACCCGAGCCGCAGCGACAAGCTGCGGTCGTTCATCGACACGCTGTAAGAGAAAAGGGCCCCGCGGGGCCCTTTTCTCTTGTCATTGCGGGCTCGACCCGCAATCCATGCGGCGCCCGATCCGCCGCCGCGTGGATGCCGGGTCGAGCCCGGCATGACATGATTGGCCATGCAGAACGCGGACTTCCTCGTCATTGGCGGCGGCATCGCCGGTGCCTCCATCGGCTTCTTCCTCGCGCCCCACGGCCGCACCGTGCTCCTGGAACGCGAGTCGCAGCCCGGCTACCACTCCACCGGCCGGTCCGCCGCGCTCTTCATCGAAAGCTACGGCACGCCGCAGGTGCGGGCGCTGACGCGCGCCAGCCGCGCCTTCTTCGACGCCCCGCCCGAAGGCTTTGCCGAACACGCCCTGCTCGGCCCGCGCGGCTGCATGCTGGTGGCTGCGCCCGGGCAGGAGGCCGAGCTCGATGCGCACTGGGACCTGCTGCGCTCCATGACGCCCGAAGCGCGGCGCCTGTCCCCCGAAGAGGCTCTCGCGCACGTGCCGGTGCTGCGCCGCGACCGCCTCATCGGCGCCGTGCTCGAACCCGACGCCTCCGACATGGACGTGCATGCCATCCACCAGGGCTACCTGCGCGGGCTGCGCCGCGCCGGCGGGCAAGTGGTGTGCGATGCGGAAGCCATCGCGATCACGCGCACCGGCGGCGAATGGGAAGTGGCGACGCGCGGTGGCACCTTCCGCGCGCCCGTCGCGATCAATGCGGCCGGTGCCTGGGCGGATGTCGTCGCGGAGCTCGCGGGCGTGCCCACCATCGGCCTGCAACCCAAGCGCCGCTCCGCCTTCACCTTCGCCCCGCCCGCGGGCGTGGACGCGCGCGGCTGGCCCTGCCTGATCAGCGCCGACGAGAGCTGGTACGTGAAGCAGGATGCGGGCATGCTGCTCGGCTCGCCGGCCAACGCCGATCCCGTGCCGCCGCAGGACGTGCAGCCGGAAGAACTGGACATCGCCATCGCGATCGACCGCATCCAGGAGATGACCACGCTGGAGATCCGCCGGCCCGCGCGCACCTGGGCCGGGCTGCGATCGTTCGTGCCGGACGGCGACCTGGTCGGCGGCTTCGACCCGGCGGCACCGGGCTTCTTCTGGGTGGCCGCGCAGGGCGGCTACGGCATCCAGACTTCGGCGGCCATGGGCGAGGCTTGCGCGGCGCTGGCGCGCGGGCTGCCTCTGCCGGAGCGGATCGCGGGGTTCGGGTTGACGGAGGAGATGCTCGGGGTGGCGCGGTTGCGGTGAAGTGAAGGGCGGCGGGGGGGGGGGGGGGGCGCCCCCCCCCCCCACCGG
>JAEZEB010000262.1 GCA_023438115.1 Pseudomonadota bacterium
CGCTTGGGCGAGCAGCCGCTGATGCGCAACGTGCTGGCCGACCTGGCCCTCGAAGCGGAAGCCGCGTGCGCGCTGGCCATCCGCCTTGCGCGCGCCTTCGACCGCCGCGGCGACGCGCATGAAGCCGCGATGGCGCGCCTGCTCACGCCCATCGCCAAGTTCTGGATCTGCAAGCGCGGCAGCCACTTCGCGCAGGAAGCGATGGAGTGCCTGGGCGGCAACGGCTACGTCGAGGAGGGCGGCGAGGGCGTGATGGCCCGCATCTACCGCGAGATGCCGCTCAACTCGATCTGGGAGGGCGCCGGCAACATCATGGCGCTGGACCTGCTGCGCGCGCTGCGCAAGGCCGATGCCGCGGCCGCGCTGGCGCAGGAGCTCGCGCCGGCCAAGGGCGCGCATCCCGCGCTGGACAAGCTGGCCGCAAGCCTGCCGACGCGCGTGGAGGAAATGGCGACGGAAGTGGAAGCGCGTCGCCTCGCGCAGGACGTCGCGCTGGCCGTGCAGGCCGCGCTGCTGGTGCAGGCCGCGCCCGCGGCGGTCTCGGACGCCTTCTGCGCCTCCCGCATCGCCGGTGACTGGGGGCAGGCCTTCGGCACGCTGTCCGGCCGGACGGACTTCGACGCGATCCTGCAGAGGGCCATGCCGCAGTAAGCTCGCGGGATGCAAGACATCATCCTGCACCACTACCCGAGCTCGCCCTTTTCCGAGAAGGTGCGGCTCATCCTCGGCTACAAGAAGCTGCCCTGGAAGTCGGTGCACATCCCGCCGATCGCGCCCAAGCCCGACGTGGTGGCGCTGACGGGCGGCTACCGTCGCACGCCCTTCCTGCAGGTCGGCGCCGACATCTACTGCGACACCGCGCTGATCTGCGACGTGCTGGAGCACGTGCGGCCCGATCCCACGCTGTACCCGCCGCACCTCAAGGGCGCCTGCCGCATCTTCGCGCAGTGGGCGGACAGCACGCTGTTCTGGGCCGCCATGGGCTACAACCTGCAGCCGCGCGGCGCCGCGCACGTGTTCGCCAAGGCGCCGCCCGAGATGGCGAAAGCCTTCGCCGACGACCGCAAGGCCATGTCGGCGAACATGGTGCGCCTGCGCCCGGGCGACGCCACCTCGGCCTACCGCTCCTACCTGCGCCGCATCGCCAACATGGCCGACGAGCACGACTTCCTGTTCGGCATCGACCCCTGCGTGGCCGACTTCGCGGCGTACCACGGCATCTGGTACACGCGCAACCAGGTGCCGGTGCTGGCGGACATCCTCAACGCCACGCCCTCCGTGGGCGAGTGGGCCAACCGCATGGAGGCGATCGGCCACGGCGTGGCGACCAGGCTCACCGCCGAGGATGCCATCGACATCGCGAAGGCCGCGGACCCGCAACCCGCCGGCGCCAACCTGCTCGTCGACAGCGCCTTCCAGGACGACCACGGCATCCCGCTGGGCACGCGCGTGACGGTCACGCCGGAGTCCTTCGGCAGCGAAGGCACGGACGGCGAGTTGATCGCCGCGACCCGCACGCACTACAGCCTGCGGCGCGAGGATGCGCGCGCCGGCACCGTGCACGTGCATTTCCCGCGCATCGGCTACGTGCTGCGCGCCGCCGCCTGAGGCCGCCATGGCCCGCGCGCTGGGGTTCTGCCTGTTCGACACCGCCATCGGCCCCTGCGGCATCGCGTGGACGCAGGACGCACTCGCGGCGGTGCAACTGCCGGAAACCACCCGCGAGGGCACGCGCGACCGTATGCTGCGCTACACCGGACCGGCCGGCGAATCGCAGCCGCCGCCCTTCGTGCGCGCGGCCATCGCGCGCATCCAGCGGTTGCTGGAAGGCGAGCACGACGACTTGGCCGACGTCCCGCTCGACTGGGCGGACCTGCCGCCTTTCCACCGCAAGGTCTACGAGGTCACACGCGCCATTCCGCCCGGCGAGGTGCTGACCTATGGCGAGGTGGCGCGGCGCGTGGGCGAGCCCGGCGCTGCGCGCGCCGTCGGGCAGGCGCTGGGCCACAACCCCTTTGCGCCCGTGATCCCCTGCCACCGCGTGCTGGCCGCCGGCGGGCGCTCGGGCGGTTTCTCCGCCGAGGGCGGGGCGATGACCAAGCTGCGGATGCTCGAAATCGAAAAAGCCCGGTTCGGGGGCGAACCGGGCCTGTTCTGAGCGGACCGCTTCAGGCGGTCAGAACCACTTGCGCCAGCCGGATTCGGCCGGGCGCTCCGCGGCCTGCGCGCGCTCGCGTTCCTGGCGCAGGCGCTCCTCGCGGATGCGCTCGTCGCGCAGCCTTTCCTCGTCGCGCATCATCTGCGCCTGGTGCTCGCGCGCCTGCTGCGCATCGGCGCGCTCGCGCACGTTGTCCGGATGCGCCAGGTCGTTGCGCAGCGGCTCGTGGAGCACGGGCTCGTTGTGCACCACCGGCGCCGGGCCCCCCACCAGGGGCGCGCGTCCCTGGCCCATGCGCTCGAAGCGGCTCTCCAGGCGGTGCTCCAGCTCGTTCAGGCGGGCCGACAGCGTGCGGTTGATCTGCTCGAGCTGGTTGCGGATCTCGCGCTGGTGCTCCAGCCGCGTCTTCTCCACTTCCGTCGCGGCGATGGCATCGCGGTCGCGCAGCTCGCGCAGCTGGGTGTCCAGGTGCTGGCGCAGGTCGGTGAAACGCGAGGCCTCGGCCTTGTCGGCCAGGGCGCGCTGCGCCTCCAGCTCCTTGTAGTGATGGCGCGATTCCAGCAGCGTCTGCGTGCGCAGCGTGGCCGCGGAAAGGGCGAAGATCACGACGGCGAGGGCCAGCAGGCCGAGCAGGATGGCGCCGAGCGGGGCATCCATGACGACCGGGCCGAACAGCAGCGGCGCCGGGCGGATGACCTCGGACCAGTTGAGGGCGGCGAAGCCCGCGACCAGCAGGATCGCGATCACCAGCAGGACGAATCGAGTGCGCATGGGAACTCCTTGGGACGTTGTCAACCATTCTCTGCAGTGGAGGCGCAACACCTGTCAGCCGACGCCCCGTCTGGCTGTGCGATGCGTGTGGCAAACTCGCCCGTCCATCGTTCCTGAGCAGTAAGCACACGATGCAAAAGATCTTGCGGCAGATCGCCGCCGAGCTCCGCGTGCAGGAGAGGCAGGTCGAGGCGGCCGTCGAGCTCCTCGACGGCGGCGCCAGCGTCCCCTTCATCGCCCGTTACCGCAAGGAAGCCACCGGCGGCCTCGACGACGTCCACCTGCGCGAGCTGGAAGCCCGGCTTGCCTACCTGCGCGAGCTCGAGGAGCGGCGCGCGGCCGTGCTCAAGAGCATCGAGGAGCAGGGCAAGCTCACGGCCGAACTGCGCGCCGCCATCGAGGCCGCGCCCACCAAGCAGGAGCTGGAAGACCTCTACCTGCCCTTCAAGCCCAAGCGGCGCACCAAGGGCCAGATCGCGCGCGAGGCGGGCATCGAGCCGCTGGCCGACCTGCTGTGGGCCGATCCGACCCGCGACCCTGCCGCCGAGGCCGTGCCCTTCGTGACGAAGGAAAAGGGCGAGGGCGGGGAAGACTTCACCACCGTGCCGGCCGTGCTGGACGGCGTGCGCGACATCCTGTCGGAGCGCTGGGCGGAGGATGCCGCGCTGGTGCAGTCGCTGCGCGAGTGGCTGTGGACCGAAGGCCTGCTGAAATCGAAGCTGGCCTCCGGCAAGGACGAGAACCACCCCGACGTCGCCAAGTTCCGCGACTACTTCGACTACGACGAGCCGATCGGCCGCGTGCCTTCGCACCGCGCGCTGGCGGTGTTCCGCGGCCGCGCGCAGGAGATCCTGGACGTGAAGCTGGCGCTGCCCGTGGAGCCCGAGCCCGGGCAACCCTCGGTGGCCGAAGGCCGCATCGCGTTGCACCTGGGCTGGAGCCACGCCAAGCGTCCCGCCGACGACCTGCTGCGCAAGTGCGTGGCGTGGACCTGGCGCGTGAAGCTGTCGCTGTCCACCGAGCGCGACCTGTTCTCCCGCCTGCGCGAAGAGGCCGAGAAGGTGGCGATCAAGGTCTTCGCCGAGAACCTGCGCGACCTGCTGCTGGCCGCGCCCGCCGGCCCGCGCGTGGTGATGGGCCTCGACCCCGGCATCCGCACCGGCGTGAAAGTCGCAGTGGTCGATGCCACCGGCAAGCTGGTGGACACCGCCACCGTGTATCCGCACGAACCGCGCCGCGACTGGGAAGGCTCGCTGCACACGCTGGCGCAGCTTTGCCGCAAGCACGGCGTGAACCTGATCGCCATCGGTAACGGCACCGCCAGCCGCGAGACCGACAAGCTGGCCGCGGACCTGATGAAGCGGCTGGACGATCCGGCCCTGCAGCGCATCGTGGTGAGCGAGGCCGGCGCGTCCGTGTACTCGGCGAGCGAATACGCCTCGCAGGAAATGCCGGGCGTGGACGTGAGCCTGCGCGGCGCCGCCTCCATCGCGCGCCGCCTGCAGGACCCGCTGGCGGAGCTGGTGAAGATCGATCCCAAGTCCATCGGCGTGGGCCAGTACCAGCACGACGTGAACCAGAGCGAGCTCGCGCGCACGCTCGACGCCGTGGTGGAGGACTGCGTCAACCGCGTCGGCGTGGACCTCAATACCGCCAGCGCGCCGCTGCTCTCGCGCGTGTCCGGCCTCTCGCCGTCCGTGGCGAAGGCCGTGGTCGCCTGGCGCGAGGCGAACGGCGCCTTCCGCAGCCGCCAGCAGCTGCTGTCGGTCAGCGGCCTGGGGCCGAAAACCTTCGAGCAGAGCGCGGGCTTCCTGCGCATCCGCGACGGCGAGAACCCGCTGGACATGACCGGCGTGCACCCGGAGACCTATCCCGTCGTGGAGAAGATCCTGGCGCACGCGGGCAAGCCGGTGCAGGAACTCATGGGCCGGGCCGAGATGCTCAAGACGCTCAAGCCCGAACTCTTTGCCAACGAGAAGTTCGGCGTGATCACCGTCAAGGACATCCTGGGCGAACTCGAGAAGCCCGGGCGCGACCCGCGGCCCGACTTCAAGGTAGCGCGCTTCAATGACGGCGTGGACGACATCGCCGACCTGCAGCCCGGCATGGAGCTGGAAGGCACGGTGAGCAACGTCGCGGCCTTCGGCGCCTTCGTCGACCTGGGCGTGCACCAGGACGGGCTGGTGCACGTGAGCCAGCTGTCGCACAAGTTCGTGAGCGACGCGCGCGAGGTGGTGAAGACCGGCGACATCGTGAAGGTGAAGGTGCTGGAAGTCGACACCGTGCGCAAGCGCATCAGCCTCACGATGAAGCTCGGGGCGCCGGTTGGCAAGCCGGGTGGCGGCCGCGAGAACCGCTTCGAGGGCGCGGCGCGCGGCCAGCGCGCGCCGGCCAATCCGCAGCTCGGTTCCGCGATGCAGGGCGCCTTCGCCAAGCTGCAGGGACTACGAAAGTAGCGGCTAGGCGCGGATGCGCGCCCGACGCAAAATAGCCCGCATGCTGGCGAAGCACCCCATCGGATGACGACGGAAACCGGCCACGGCCCGGTGCCGGCGAGCGTCCTTTCCCTGCGGCTGCGGGGCGGCGGCGACGATGCGCGCAAGCTCGCTGCGCGCCGCCAGCGCCTCGTCGACCTCGCGCACAAGGTGCTGGCCGGCTGGCCGCAGGAGCGCCGCGTGGTGCTGGACGCACCCGACGGCCTTGCGTTCGTCGGCGAGATCGCCCCGTCCGTCGCCTTGCGCGCGGCCGCCACCGCGGCCCGCTGCGCCGGTGACGCGTCCCTGGGCGTCGCCCTGCACCGCGGCATGGTGCACGTGCTGCGCGACGGCGACGGCGTCCGCATCGCGGGCGAGGGCGTGGAGACCGCGTCCGCGCTCGCGGGCTTCGCAGGCGCGCAAGGCGTGGTGGCTTCGCAGGCCTTCCGCGACCACGTGGCCGCAACGGCGCCGCGCCTGGCGAAGGACCTTCGGCCCGGCGGCGAGATGGTCGATGACCAGCTGCGCAAGCTGCCCCTGTTCGTCTTCGACGCGGATGCCGGGCGCGGCCGCGCGACGCGCCGCAACGTGCTCGCGACCAGTGGACTGGTGCTGCTGCTGGGGGCCGGCTGGGCGGCGCGCATGGCGCGCGAGCGCTACGAGGCCGCGCGGCGGCCCGCCATCATCGTGCTGGACATCAAGCCTTCCGGCGAGATCTTCATCGACGGCGAGCTGCACGGCACCACGCCGCCGCTGCGCGAGGTGCGGGTGCCGCCGGGTCCGCACACGATCGAGGTGCGCAGCGGTCGCTTTCCGCCGCTGCGCCTGCAGGTGCAGTTGCAGCCCGCGGAGCAACTGCAGCTGAAGCACGTGTTCGCGGCGCCGCCGGCGCCTCCGCGGCGCGCGCGGCCGAAGGAGCCGAACGTGTTCGAACAGTTGCGCGACAAGCTGCGGAGGCTGCTGTGAGCGCGCTGCCGGAGAACCCGCCGTTCACGCACCTCGGGCGCTACCGCGTGGTGCGCGAGATCGGCCGCGGCGCCATGGGTGTCGTCTACCTTGCCGAGGACGATTCGCTGCTGCGCCAGGTGGCGATCAAGACCTTGCTGCTGCCCGATGCGGCCGGCGAGCGGCGGCAGGCGGAGGCGCGCTTCCTGCAGGAAGCCAAGGCCGCGGGCAGCCTGAATCATCCGGGCATCATCACGATCCACGACCTCGGGCGCGAAGGCGACTACCTCTACATCGCGATGGAGTTGCTGGAAGGCACCGAGCTGCGCGACCGCATGGCCCTGGGCATGCTGCCCCTGCACGAAGCGGTGGACATCGGCGCGCAGGTGGCCGCGGCGCTGGGCGCGGCGCACGCGCGCGGCGTGGTGCACCGCGACGTGAAGCCCGGCAACATCATGCTGCTGGCCGACGGGCACGCGAAGATCATGGACTTCGGCATCGCGCGCATGCAGAAGTCCGACGTGCGCACGCAAAGCGGCACCATGATGGGCTCGCCCAAGTACATGTCGCCGGAGCAGGTGGGCGGCCATCCGGTGGACCACCGCAGCGACATCTTCTCGCTGGGCTCCATGCTGTACGAGATGGTGGCCGGCGTGCCAGCCTTCGGCGGCAAGCACCTGGGTGAACTGCTCAACGACATCCTGCACGGCACGCCGCCGCCGGTGACGCAGTTCCGTGCCGGCGTTCCGGCGATGCTGGACGAGGTGATCGCGCGCGCGATGCAGAAGAACGCGATGGCGCGCTACCAGGACGCCGCGGAGATGGCGCGGGACCTCGCGCTGTGCCGCACGGAGATCAATCGGGCGCGCGGCGCCTTGCCGGCGGGCACGGACGGTGGCACGGACCCGCTTGCCGCGACGGTCACCATGAGCATGGCGCGCACGCTGGTGCAGGCTGCTCCCGCGGGACTGGCGCCGGCGCCGGAGTTCGATTCTTCCGCGGGCCTGGCCCGGCTGGTGGAGGGCCGGCCCACGCCGGACGACACGCAGGCGCCACGCCGCATGCGGCGGATCGCCTGGCTGCTCGCCTATGCGGCTGCCACGGTCGCGGCCTTCGCGATCGCCTTGCGCTGAGCCGCGGCGGCGCGGCCGCCTAGAATTCCGCGATGCGAGCCTTGCGCATCTATGCCGGACCGGCCGCCCGGCAGCACATCGAACACCACGGATTGAATGCGGCCGACGTCGGCGCGGTCCCGGCGGCCGCCGGCGGGCCGAAGGGCCTGATCCTCGGTCCGCTGGACCGCTTCCTCTTCGGCGAGTGGCTGCCGAAGACCGACCACACCATCCATCTCGTCGGCGCATCGATCGGCGCGTGGCGCATGGCGACCGCCTGCCTGCGCGATCCGGTGCCGGCCTTCGAGCGGCTGGAACGCGACTACATCGCGCAGGACTACGACCTGCCACCGGGGCGCAAGATGCCCACGCCCGCGGAGGTCTCCGCGCGCTTCGGCGAGAACCTGGAGGCCTTCTACGGCGGCCGCGTGCAGGAGGTGCTGTCGCATCCGCGCTTCCGCCTGCACATCGTCACCGCGCACGGCCGGCACGTGCTGGGGCGCGAACACCGCATCCTCACGCCGCTCGGCTACTTCGGTGCCTTCCTCGCGAATGCGGTGCATCGCAAGGCCATGGGCGGCTGGCTGGAGCGCGTGGTGTTCTCCGCGCCGGAGCAGGGCGCGCCTTGCCCGCTGCCGTTCGGGGTGGACGACTATCCCACGCGGCAGGTGCCGCTGACCGAGGCGAACTTCCAGCCCTCGCTGCAGGCGAGCTGCTCCATCCCCTTCCTGCTGCAGGCGGTGCACGACATTCCCGGCGCGCCGCCGGGTGCCTACTGGGACGGCGGCATCACGGATTACCACCTGCACCTCGAGTACGCATGCGGGCCGGGCCCGGGCCTGGTGCTGTATCCGCACTTCCAGAAGTCGGTGGTGCCGGGCTGGCTCGACAAGGGCCTGAAGTGGCGCCACCGCGCCACGCCTTTCCTGGACAAGATGATCGTTCTCGCACCGGATCCGCAGTGGGTGCAGCAGTTGCCGAACGCCAAGCTGCCGGACCGCACGGACTTCACGCGTTACGCGACCGACCTGCAGGGCCGCATCCAGGCCTGGACGGCCGCCACTTCGGCGGCTCGCCAGCTGGCTGATGAATTCGCGCAGTGGCTGGAGAGGCCGGATCCGGGGCGGGTGGAGGTGCTCTGACCCGGGCATCGCCTGGCGTGACGTTGCAGGGCGTGCGCGATTTCGTAGGTCGGCGGTGAGCGCGGAGCCGAACCCCGACGAGCGCCCACCTGAGCCTCACATCGACTCGTCCAGCATCCGCACATAATCCTCCGGCGTCGCCTCGCGCGGATTCGTCTTGTGGCAGTGGTCCGCCAGTGCGCCGCGGATGATCGCGTCGTACTGGCTGCGCTCCACGCCCAGCGCAGCGAGGCCCGAGGCCAGGCCCAGGCGCGCGTTCATTTCGCGGATCGCGTCGGGGATCGCATCGCCGGACTTCAGGCCCATGGCATGCGCCATGCGGTCCATGCGCCTTTCCTTCTGCACCGACGGGGCCTGCGCGTTGAAGCGCACCACCGCCGGCAGGAACATCGCGTTCAGCGTTCCATGGTGCAGGCGCGGATCCACGCCGCCCAGGCTGTGGCTGAGGGAGTGCACGCAGCCCAGGCCCTTCTGGAAGGCCATCGCGCCCTGCATGGACGCGGCCATCAGGTTCAGGCGCGCCTCGCGGTCGCTGCCGTCGCTCGTGGCGCGCGCGATGTGCGCCCAGCCGCGCTCCAGGCCGGCCCGCGCGATGCCGTCGGCCGGCGGGTTGAAGACGGCCGACATGAAGGTCTCCATGCAGTGCGCGATGGCGTCCATGCCGGTGGCCGCGGTGAGCTTCGGCGGCAGGCCCAGGGTCAGTTCCGGATCGCAGATGGCGGCCTTGGGAACGATGTGCCAGGAGTGGAAGCCCAGCTTGCGGTGGTCGTCCACGATGATGATCGCGCCGCGCGCCACTTCGCTGCCGGTGCCGCTGGTGGTGGGCACCGCGATGAGGGGCGCGACCTTTTCCGTGATGCGCGGCGAGCCGCCCTCGATGGTCGCGTAGTGCGTGAGCGGCCCTTCGTGCGTCGCGGCGATCGCCACGCCCTTGGCGCAGTCGATGGCGGAGCCGCCGCCCACGGCCACCAGGCCGTCGCAGCCCTCGGCCTTGTAGATCGCAGTGGCCGCGCGAACCGCGGCTTCGGTGGGGTTGGACGGCGTTTCGTCGAAGACCGCATGCGGCAGGCCGTCGAGCGCGTCCAGCGCCTTCTGCAGCACGCCGGCGGCGCGCACGCCCGCATCGGTGACCACCAGCGGCCGCGTGATGCCGACGCGCTCGCATTCCTGGCGCAGCAGGCGCACGGCGCCGAACTCCAACTGGATCTGGGTGACGTAGTTGATGAAGGCCATGGCGGGTCCGTCGCTTACGATGGGGAACTTCACTGTAAGCCAGTCGCCGCCCAGAGCGCTGCCATCCGCGTGACATTCCTTCCGCAGTTTCCCGAACTGACCCCGGCGATGCGCTCGGTGCTGGAGCGCATGGCGCGTGCCGGCCACCCGCCGCTATACACGCTGCCGCCTTCCCGGGCCCGCGCGGCCTACGAGGCCGGCGCCGGCGTGCTGGAGG
>JAEZEB010000303.1 GCA_023438115.1 Pseudomonadota bacterium
TTCCTGGCCGACGAAGCCCTGCACCTCGGCGCGGAAGCGCTCCTGCTTTTCCGTCGGCAGCGCCTTGAAACCGTCGCGCACGGAATCGATGAAGAACTGCTCCCCGAAGGGAAAGCTCATCGACAGCGCATTGAACAGCGCCGTGCGGAACGCATCGCCGGCGCACCAGTGGCGCGCGATCGGCTGCTCCATGTCGACGAGCAGGCGGCGGACGACGAGATCGGTCATAAGATAGTGTCGGTGCCCGAGGCGCGGTACATGTTCGTACCATGCTGGCACCGGGAATTGGTACTGTCAAGTACCAGCAGGACCATGAACTCCGATTTCGCCACGCTCGAGCCCGACACCACCCTCCACCAGCACCGCAGCCGCCTGCTCGAGGGCATGGCGGTGGCCGTGGCGCAGAAGGGCTATGCGGACACGACCATCGCCGACGTCGTGCGCGAGGCGAGCGTGTCGCGGCGCACGTTCTACGAGCATTTCTCGACGAAGGCCGAATGCTTCGTGGCGCTGTACGGCGCGGCCAGCCACAATGCGCTGAAGGTGCTGCGGCAGGCGATCGATCCTTCGCACGGCTGGGAAGAGCAGCTCGAGCGCGCCCTCGGCGCCTACCTGGGCGCGATGGCGGCCAATCCGGCGCTGATGCGCACGCTGTTCATCGAGATCCTGCATCTCGGCCCCGAGGGTCTGGCCGCGCGCCGGCGCGTGAACCAGGAGATCGCCGACTACATGGTGGCGATGGTGCGGGACGTCACGCCGGAGCTCGCGATGGCCGTCGTCGGCGGCATCCACGAACTGGTGCTGCAGGCGATCGAGGACGGCCACGTCGACGAACTGCCGCAGCTCACGCGCACGGCCACCGCGCTGGTGCGTGCCGTGGCGCATCGCTGAAGCCACCGGAGCCTTGTCATCCCGGCCTCGAGCCGGGATCCACGCGGCGCCCGATCGGCCGCCGTCGTGGATTGCGGCTCCAGGCCGCAATGACAAGGTGAGAACGCCTGTGCGGGAGCGGCGCGTCAGGCGTGGAACTTCACCACCAGCGGCACGATCAGCAGCGCCACGATGTTGATGATCTTGATCAGCGGGTTCACCGCCGGACCGGCGGTGTCCTTGTAGGGATCGCCCACGGTGTCGCCGGTCACGGCGGCCTTGTGCGCCTCCGAGCCCTTGCCGCCGTGGTGGCCGTCCTCGATGTACTTCTTGGCGTTGTCCCAGGCGCCGCCGCCCGTGCACATGGAGATGGCGACGAACAGGCCGGTCACGATGGTTCCCATCAGCAGGCCGCCCAGCGCCTTCGGGCCGAGGATCAGGCCCACCAGGATGGGCACCACCACCGGCAGCAGCGAGGGGATCATCATTTCCTTGATCGCAGCCTTGGTCAGCATGTCGACGGCCACGCCGTACTCGGGCTTGGCCGTGCCTTCCATGATGCCGGTGATCTCGCGGAACTGGCGGCGCACTTCCACCACCACCGCACCGGCGGCGCGTCCCACGGCCTCCATTGCCATGGCGCCGAACAGGTAGGGGATCAGGCCGCCGATGAACAGGCCGATGATCACGAGCGGGTCGCTCAGGTCGAAGCTGATCTGGCGGCCATAGCTCTCCAGCTTGTGCGTGTAGTCGGCGAACAGCACCAGCGCGGCCAGGCCGGCCGAGCCGATCGCATAGCCCTTGGTCACGGCCTTGGTGGTGTTGCCCACGGCGTCCAGCGGGTCGGTGATGTCGCGCACGGCGGGCGGCATCTCCGACATCTCGGCGATGCCGCCGGCGTTGTCGGTGATGGGGCCGTAGGCGTCCAGCGCGACCACGATGCCCGCCATCGAAAGCATGGCGGTGGCGGCCACCGCGATGCCGTACAGGCCGGCGAGCCAGTAGGAGGCGAAGATCGCCACGCAGACGAACAGCACCGGCCAGGCGGTGGAACGCATCGACACGCCCAGGCCCGCGATGATGTTGGTGCCGTGGCCGGTGGTGGAGGCCTGCGCCACGTGCTTCACCGGCGCGTACTGCGTGCCGGTGTAGTACTCGGTGATCCACACCAGCACGCCGGTGAGCGCCAGGCCCACCACGCAGGCGCCGAACAGGCGCAGCTGGCTGCCGTCGGCCGTGATCGCGTTGTCGGGGATCAGCCACTCGGTGACCACCCAGAAGGCGATGAGCGACAGCACGCCGGCGACGATCAGGCCCTTGTACAGCGCGGGCATCACGTTCTTCATGCCTGGCTTGGCCTTGACGAAGAAGCAGCCGATGATCGACGCGATGATCGACACGCCGCCCAGCGCCAGCGGGTACAGCACCGCGTTCACCGGCGCGGCGGTCACCATCAGCGCGCCCAGCACCATGGTGGCGATCAGCGTCACGGCGTAGGTCTCGAACAGGTCCGCGGCCATGCCGGCGCAGTCACCCACGTTGTCGCCCACATTGTCGGCGATCACGGCGGGGTTGCGCGGGTCGTCTTCGGGAATGCCCGCCTCGACCTTGCCCACCAGGTCGGCGCCGACGTCGGCGCCCTTGGTGAAGATGCCGCCGCCCAGCCGCGCGAAGATGGAGATCAGCGAGGAGCCGAAGGCGAAGCCGATCAGCGGGTTGAGCAGGCTGGCCAGGTTGCGGTCCGGCGTCAGGTTGCCGTTGCCGACGAGGAACCAGTAGAAGCCGGCCACGCCCAGCAGGCCCAGGCCGACCACCAGCATGCCGGTGATGGCGCCGCCGCGGAAGGCGACGTCCAGCGCCGGGCCGATGCCCTGCGTGGCCGCCTGCGCGGTGCGCACGTTGGCGCGCACCGAGACGTTCATGCCGATGAAGCCGCAGGCCCCCGACAGGATCGCGCCGATGATGAAGCCGATGGCCGTCTGCCCGTCGAGGAAGATGGCGATCAGGATGGCGAGCACCACGCCCACGATGGCGATGGTCTTGTACTGCCGGGCGAGGTAGGCGGCGGCGCCGGCCTGCACGGCCGCCGCGATCTCCTGCATCCGGGGATTGCCCGCGTCCCTGGAGAGGATCCAGCTTCGGGCCCAGAAACCATATGCCACGGCCGCGAGGCCGCAGACGAGCGCCAGGATCAGCGCCGAGTTGCCAGTCATCTAAGTTTCTCCTGTCGGTTCGCTTGAGTCTTAGCGGGGCGCCAACGCCGCGGTACCCCGCTGCGTTGCTTCCTCGTGACTCCTTCGAAGGAGACGATTGGCCAACAGGCGGAATATACGGCCGAAGGTGCGAACCTCTTCACGTTCGCGACGGGGGGTGCGGCTTCCGCCCCACTAAAATCAGGGTTTGTCCCGATCCACCGGTCTTTTCCCTACAACCAAATCATGTCCCTCGACGCAGTCACCCCCGGCAAGAACGTTCCCGACGCCTTCAACGTGATCATCGAGATCCCGATGAACGCGGATCCCGTGAAGTACGAGGTGGACAAGGAAACCGGCGCCATCTTCGTGGACCGCTTCATGTCCACGGCCATGCACTACCCCACCAACTACGGCTACGTGCCGCGCACGATCAGCGGCGACGGCGACCCGGTGGACGTGCTGGTGATCACGCCCGTGCCCCTGATCCCCGGCGTGGTGGTGCCCTGCCGTCCCATCGGCATCCTGAAGATGCAGGACGAGGCCGGCGACGACGCCAAGGTGCTGGCGGTGCCCACCGACAAGATCCTCTCCATCTACACGCAGTGGCAGAAGCCGGAAGACCTGAACCCGCTGCGCCTGAAGACCATTGCCCACTTCTTCGAGCACTACAAGGACCTGGAGCCCGGCAAGTGGGTGAAGGTGCTGGGCTGGGAAGGCCCGGAAAGCGCCAAGCAGGAAGTGCTGGACGGCATCGCCAACTACAAGAAGGCGAATCCGGAGGGTTGAAGCCCTCGTTGTCATTGCGGCCTCGAGCCGCAATCCATGCGGCGCGTGATCAGGCGCCGCATGGATCCCGGGTCGAGCCCGGGATGACAAGGATGGTGCGCGGCATCAGTCGCCGTGCCGGAAGGGCGAGCGCCCCTCCAGGTGCTCCATGTAGCCCGCGATCCCCCGTCCTTCCCGCTCCAGGAATTTCTCCACCGCATCGGCGAAGGCCGGGTGCGCCAGCCAGTGCGCGCTGGTCGTCTTCACCGGCATCAGGGCGCGCGCCATCTTGTGCTCGCCCTGCGCGCCGCCCTCGAAGCGCTGGAAGCCGTTGGCTATGCACCAGGCCAGCGGCTGGTAGTAGCAGGCCTCGAAGTGGAGGCAATCCACCCGCTCCAGCGCGCCCCAGTAGCGGCCGTAGGCCACGGCGTCGCCCAGGCCGATCAGGCTGCTGGCGATCGGCTTGCCGCCGCGCTCGGCGATGAACAGCAGCCAGTCCTCCGGCATGTCCGCAGCCATGCGCGCGAAGAAATCGCGCGTGAGGTAGGGCGCGTTGCCGTGCTCCAGGTAGGTGCGTTCGTAGCAGCGGTAGAAGAAGTCCCACTCGCCGGCCGCGATCTGCGCGCCGCGAGCGTGCCGGAACGTGACACCCGCCTCGGCCACCTTGCGCCGCTCCTGGCGGATCTTCTTGCGCTTCTCCTGCGCCAGGCTGGCGAGGAATGCGTCGAAGTCCGGATAGTTGGCGTTGGACCAGTGGAACTGCACGGTGTGGCGCAGCATCAGGCCCGCATCGCTGCAGGCGCGGATATCCGCCTCGTCACCGAAGAGCAGGTGCCAGGACGACACCCGCCGGCGGCGGCACCAGGCCAGCACGGACTGCACCAGCGCGGCGCGCGCCTTGTCGTCGCGCGCGAGCAGGCGCGGGCCGGGCACCGGCGTGAAGGGCACGGCGGTCAGCGCCTTGGGGTAGTAGCGCAAGCCATGCTCCTCGTAGGCGTTGGCCCAGGCCCAGTCGAAGACGTACTCGCCGTAGGAGTGGCTCTTCAGGTACAGCGGGCAGGCGGCATGCAGCTCGTCCCCTTCCCACAGCGTGACGAACTGCGGCGACCAGCCCGTCTCGCGCACGGCGCTGCCGCTGTCATGCAGCGCGGCGAGGTAGGCATGGCGCATGAACGGGGACCCGCCCGAACGCGCGAGCAGCGCATCCCACGCGGATGCGTCCGCCTCCGACGGCGCGGCCAGCACCCGGGTGACATAATCGTTCGAGATGTCCGGCACGTCTGGTATGACACTCAAAATCTGTACGGCCCAGCTCAACGTCACCGTCGGCGATACCGCCGGCAACGCGCAAAAGATCATCGACGCCGCCCGCACCGCCTACGAGCAGGGTGCGCGCCTCGTCGTCACGCCGGAGCTTTCGATCTGCGGCTATCCGGCCGAAGACCTGCTGCTGCGGCCGGCGTTCATCGATGCCTGCGATGATGCCGTGAAACGGGTCGCCCGCGAGCTCGCGGGGTTGAAGGGCCTGCACGTGGTGGTGGGCCACCCGCACGGCGGCGCCATCCGCGGCCGCTCGGTCGAAGTGCAGCAGCGCTACAACGCCGCCAGCGTGCTGTGCGAGGGCCGGGTGCTGGAGACCTACGCCAAGCGCGAGCTCCCCAACTACCAGGTCTTCGACGAATACCGCTACTTCACGCGCGGGCAGGGCACCTGCGTGTTCCAGGTCGAAGGCATCAACGTCGGCCTGCTGATCTGCGAGGACGCCTGGTTCCCCGAGCCCGCGCGGCTGGCCCGCGCCTCCGGCGCGCAGCTGCTGGTGGTGCCCAACGCCTCGCCCTTCCACGCCGGCAAGAGCGGCGAGCGGCTCGCGCAGATGATGGGCCGCGCGCAGGACGTCGAGCTGCCGCTGGTCTACGCGCACCTGGTGGGCGGGCAGGACGAGGTGGTGTTCGACGGCGCCTCGTTCGCGGTCAATGCCGACGGCAGCCTGGCCGCCATCGCGCCGGCTTTCGTGGAGGACCTGTTCTTCGTCGAGGCCAACGCCGCGGGCGAAGAGGTGGCGCTCTCGGGTCCCAAGGCCGCCCAGCCGGATGGCGAGGCCGAACTGTGGCACGCGCTCGTGATGGGCGTGCGCGATTACGTGGGCAAGAACGGCTTTCCCGGCGTGCTGCTGGGGCTGTCGGGCGGCATCGATTCCGCGCTGGTTCTTGCCATCGCCGTGGACGCGCTCGGGCCCGACAAGGTGCGCACGCTGATGATGCCCTCGCCGTACACGGCGGAGATGTCGTGGACGGACGCGGCGGAGATGGCGCGGCGGCTGAAGGTGCGCTACGACGAAATCTCGATCAAGCCGATGTTCGAGACCTTCCGCCAGTCGCTCGCGCAGGAGTTCGCCGGCCTCGCGGAAGACACGACCGAGGAGAACATCCAGGCGCGCATCCGCGGCGTGCTGCTGATGGCGCTGTCCAACAAGTTCGGCAGCATCGTGCTGACCACCGGCAACAAGAGCGAGATGGCCACCGGCTACGCCACGCTGTACGGCGACATGGCCGGCGGCTTCGCGGTGCTGAAGGACGTGCTCAAGACGGTGGTGTTCAAGCTCGCGCGCTGGCGCAACGCCAACGATCCCTACGGCACCGGCGAGAACCCCATCCCCGAGCGCATCATCACGCGCCCGCCCAGCGCCGAACTGCGCGCCGACCAGGTGGACCAGGACAGCCTGCCGCCCTACGAGATCCTGGACGGCATCCTCTCGCGCTACATGGAGAACGACCACGGCATCGAGGACATCGTGGCCGAGGGCTTCGACCGCGCGGTGGTGGAGCGCGTGGCGCGCCTGATCCGCATCAGCGAGTACAAGCGCCGCCAGGCGCCGGTGGGCATCCGCGTGACGCACCGCAGCTTCGGCAAGGATTGGCGCTATCCTATTACCGGAAAATTCAAAGCCTAGGACCCGAGAGAGAGCCCATGAAACAGATCACCGCCGTCGTCAAGCCGTTCAAGCTGGAGGAGGTCCGCGAAGGGCTCGCCGAGTGCGGGGTGACCGGGCTCACCGTCACCGAGGTCAAGGGCTTCGGGCGCCAGAAGGGCCACACCGAGCTCTATCGCGGCGCCGAGTACGTCGTCGACTTTCTTCCGAAGGTGAAGCTCGAGCTCGTCATCGAGGACGAGATGGTCGAAAAGGCGGTCGAGGCGATCCGCACGTCGGCCTACACCGGGCGCATCGGCGACGGCAAGATCTTCGTCTCGAGCATCGACGACGCAATTCGAATTCGTACTGGCGAGCGCGGAGACGCCGCCGTATGAGACCTAGCCTCTGGGGGCAGAGGCATCGCATGACCACTGGAAAGGGAAGCACGACAAATGGACGCCAAACAGGTTCTAGCGCTGATCAAGGAAAAGGACGTCAAGTTCGTCGACTTCCGTTTCACCGATCCGCGCGGCAAGTGGCAGCACACCGCCCGCCTCGCCGCCGCCACCGATGAGAGCACTTTCGCCGACGGCGTGATGTTCGACGGCTCCTCGATCGCCGGCTGGAAGGCGATCAACGAGTCCGACATGATCCTGATGCCGGACACCGCGAACGCGTGCATGGACCCGTTCTCGGCCAAGCCGCAGCTGATCCTGTTCTGCGACATCGTCGAGCCCTCGACCGGCCAGATGTACTCGCGCGACCCGCGCTCGACGGCGAAGCGCGCCGAGGCCTACCTGAAGTCGACCGGGATCGGCGACACGGCGTTCTTCGGGCCCGAGGCCGAGTTCTTCGTGTTCGACAACGTCCAGTACGGCCAGGACATCAATTCCGGCTCCTACCTGGTCGACAGCGTCGAGGGCTGGTGGAACATGCGCCGGGCGGAGGGCCCGAACCTCGGCTACAAGATCCGGCCCAAGGAAGGCTACTTCCCCTGCGCGCCCACCGACACGCTGCAGGACCTGCGCGCGCGCATGGCGCTGACCATGATCGACATCGGCCTCACGGTCGAATGCCAGCATCATGAGGTGGCGACCGCGGGCCAGTGCGAGATCGACATGAAGTACGAAACGCTGCTGGCGATGGCCGACCACCAGATCAAGTACAAGTACGTCGTGAAGAACGCGGCGGCCCGGGCCGGCAAGTCCGCGACCTTCATGCCCAAGCC
>JAEZEB010000309.1 GCA_023438115.1 Pseudomonadota bacterium
CCTTTCCTGGCCCCGCCGGGGGGGGCCCCCCCCCCCCGCCCCACCATCCTCACGAAGGATCCTGCAGCAAGGCCTTCACCTCCGGCGGCAAGGCCATCACCCCGGGATTCGTGATCACGCCGATCCCCAGCGCATCCAGCCCCGGCAGCATCGTGCACTTGAACGCCACGCGCTGCTTCAGGCACTCGACCACGCCGCGTCCCGCCGCCTCGTAGCGCGAGGGATGGAACGCGTACACGATGTCTTCCGCATGGCGTGTGTACACGGTGCGCCGCAGGAGTTCGTCCGGGTATTTGCGGCCCGTCATCGTGCGGATCATGGAAGCCATGCGCGGCGAGAGCTGCGGCAGCGGCTGGTTCGTGCCCTTCGCATGCGCGCCGTGCAGGCCCACCATCGTGTCCGCGAGCGGGCGGCCGTCGCTGAAGGAACGCTCCACGCCGGCCAGGAAGATCAGGCCGCAGGCGGATTCGCACTTGCCCGAGACAGCGGTGGGCAGGCCTTCCGCGCGGATGCGGTTGCCCACCTGGTAGCCGCTCCACAGGTCGCCGCCGGGGCTCTCGTGCAGCAGCACCAGCTTCACGGCGTGGGTGGCAACGTGGTCGCGCAGGCGCACGAGGTCGTGGCCGTCGACGGGGCCGGACAGCACCAGCGTGTCGCCGGCCTGGCGGAATTCCATGGCGCCCGCCGGCGCGAGCGCGGCGCACAGCAGCGCCGCGGAAAGCAGACGGCTCCAGGTCCCCATGGATGGGTTATAGCAAAGCCCGGCAGTGAGCGCGCGCTTGTTACGCGCGCAGCGCGCGGCCTCAGGCCGGCGTGAGGGTCGTCGGCAGGGCCTCGGGCGCCATCCGCGGGTAGTCGCGGCTGAAGTGCAGGCCGCGGCTTTCGTGGCGCGATTGCGCCGACTTCACGATCAGGTCGGCCACCGTCACCAGGTTGCGCAGCTCCAGCAGGTCGCGCGTGACGTGGAAGGTGCTGTAGAACTCGTGGATCTCCTGCTGCAGCAGCTTCACGCGGTGCGCGGCGCGGTCCAGGCGCTTGTTGGTGCGCACGATCCCGACGTAGTCCCACATGAAGCGGCGCAGCTCGTCCCAGTTGTGGGAGATCACCACCAGTTCGTCGGCGTCGGTGACGCGGCTGTCGTCCCAGCCCGGCACGGCCGGCGGCGCCGGCAGCGGCGTCGCGAGGATGTCGCTGGTGGCCGAACGCGCGAACACCATGCACTCCACCAGCGAGTTGCTGGCCAGGCGGTTGGCGCCGTGCAGTCCCGTGTAGGCTGTCTCGCCAATCGCATGCAGGCCCGGAAGGTCGGTGCGGCCCGCAAGATCCGTGTGCACGCCGCCGCAGGTGTAGTGCGCCGCCGGCACCACGGGGATGGGTTGGCGCGTGATGTCGATGCCCAGCTCCAGGCAGCGGGCGTGGATGTTGGGGAAGTGCTCGCGGATGAAGGCTTCCGGCTGGTGCGAGATGTCCAGGTGCACGCAGTCCAGGCCGTGCTTCTTCATCTCGAAGTCGATCGCGCGCGCCACCACGTCGCGCGGCGCGAGTTCCAGCCGCGGGTCGTGGTTCGGCATGAAGCGCGTGCCGTCCGGCAGCAGCAGCCGCCCGCCTTCGCCGCGCACGGCCTCGGTGATCAGGAAGTTCTTGACGTGCGGGTGGTACAGGCAGGTGGGGTGGAACTGGATGAACTCCATGTTCGTCACCCGGCAGCCCGCGCGCCAGGCGGCGGCGATGCCGTCGCCCGTGGCCGTGTCGGGATTGGTCGTGTACAGGTAGACCTTGCCCGCGCCGCCCGTCGCGAGGATCGTGTGCGGCGCGCGGAAGGTCACCACCTGGTCGGTGGTCTCGTCCAGCGCGTACAGGCCCAGGCAGCGGTTCGGCTGCTGGCCCAGCTTGGCGGCCGCGATCAGGTCGACCAGCATGTGGTGCTCGAAAATCGTGATGTTGGGCGTGCGCAGCACGCGCTGGATCAGCGTCTGCTGCACCGCCGCGCCGGTGGCGTCGGTCACGTGCACGATGCGCCGCGCGCTGTGGCCGCCCTCGCGCGTGAGGTGCAGGTGGCCGTCCTCCTCGGAGAAGGGCACGCCCAGTTCGCGCAGCCAGGCCACGCTCTCGGGCG
Organism: Pseudomonadota bacterium; assembly: GCA_023438115.1. Classification (GTDB taxonomy): domain Bacteria; phylum Pseudomonadota; class Gammaproteobacteria; order Burkholderiales; family Burkholderiaceae_C; genus Ramlibacter. The sequence goes on from JAEZEB010000309.1 coordinate 2,117, forward strand.
CGTGCTCCACGACGAAGCGCGTGGCGGCGGGATCGGACAGGCCGGCGCCGGCCACCAGCGTGTCGTCCACGTGCGCGTCGAAGCTGTCGCCCTTGTCCATCACCGCGGCGATGCCGCCCTGGGCCCAGCCGCTGGAGCCGTCGGTCATCGCGCGCTTGGTGAGGATGGCCACGCGGTGCGTGGGCGCGAGGTGCAGGGCGGCGGACAGGCCGGCCAGGCCGCTGCCCACGATGAGGACGTCGAAGTCGCGCATGGTCAGGATGCTAGGAGAGGGGAGGGCTTCTTCCAGGGCCGCCGCGGAACCGGCTTTGCCGGGCCGCTGGGGGCGCCCCCTGGAGGGGGAGGCGGCCGCGGGCCGCTTCGGGGGGGAGTCATGACGCGGGCTGGTAGGCGAGGCGCACGTAGATGGGCGCGTAGGCTTCGGCCTGCGTCACCTCGATCAGCGTTTCCTTGGCGAGCTCCAGCGTGGCGATGAAGGTGACGATCAGCACGGGCACGCCCTTGGTGACGTCGAACAGCTGCTCGAACTCGACGAACTTGCGGCCCTGCAGCTTCTTGAGCACCATGCTCATGTGCTCGCGCACGGACAGCTCCTCGCGCGTGATCTTGTGGTGCTGCACCAGCTTCGCGCGGCGCAGGATGTCGCGCCAGGCCTCCTGCAGGTCGGCCACGTTCACATCGGGAAAGCGCGGCTGCAGCGACTGCTCGATGTAGACCTGTGCGCGCAGCACGTCGCGCCCCAGCTGCGGCAGCTCGTTCAGGCGGAAGGCCGCGGCCTTCATCTGCTCGTATTCGAGCAGGCGGCGCACCAGCTCGGCCCGCGGGTCCTCGGGCTCCTCGCCCTCGGCCACCTTCTTGGGCGGCAGCAGCATGCGCGACTTGATCTCGATCAGCATCGCCGCCATCAGCAGGTATTCGGCCGCCAGCTCCAGGTTGCGCGCGCGGATCTCGTCCACGTACTGCAGGTACTGGCGGGTCACGGCCGCCATCGGGATGTCGAGGATGTTGAAGTTCTGCTTGCGGATCAGGTACAGCAGCAGGTCCAGCGGCCCCTCGAAGGCCTCCAGGAAGATCTCCAGCGCGTCCGGCGGGATGTACAGGTCCTGGGGCAGGGCGAACAGCGGCTCGCCGTACAGGCGGGCGAGCGCCACCTGGTCGACCACCTCCGGCAGGCCGGTCTCTTCGGCGGCCGGGGGTTCCGGCAGGACGGTGTCGCTGCTGTCCATGGCGGCCGCTTCAGCGGCGCTGGCGCGGATCGTCGCCGTAGACGTACGGCTTCTGCGGCACGCGGGCCTTCTTCCAGTCGGAGAGCAGTTCGCGGTCCAGGTGCTTGTCCCACCAGATCGCGCGGCCGGCGCGCTGCTGCGCCTCCAGGTCGGGCTTCTCGGTCTTGAGCTGCTCGATGAACTGCGTCACGTCGGACTGGTAGTCGGGGCGACGGAAGATGCGCTGGAGGAGGCTGGCCATGATGCGGCCGATTTTACCGGTCCGGCTGGACGCCCTCCGCCAGCTCCCGGCCGAAGCCGGAGCGCTCCAGCATCTCGCCCGGCTGCTCCTGCAGGTTTTCCAGCCGCAGCCGGCCGCCGCGCTGCAGGACGGCCTTGTGGAGCTGGCGCAGGGTGTCCAGGCCGGAGGTGTCCAGGTGCACCAGCTGCAGGGTGTCCAGCACCACCTCCGGCGGGCCGGGGGCGTCTTCCACGGCTTCCAGGATCGGGTCGAGCTTGGCGGTGGCGCCGAAGAAGAGCGAGCCGTAGAGGCGGAAGCGCAGCGCGCCGTTGCCGTCCTGCAGGCGCTCGACGCGGAACAGCGTGCTCATTTTCTGGATGAACAGCACGCAGGCCGCCACCAGGCCGACCTGCACGGCGACCGTCAGGTCGAACACCACCGTGAGCCCGAAGGTGCCCAGCATCAGCAGGCGGTGGTGCGGGCTGTGGCGGCGCAGGTGCGCGAACTCGCGCCACTCGCCCATGTTCCAGGCCACGAAGAACAGGATGCCGGCCAGCACCGACAGCGGCACCAGCAGCGCCAGCGGCGCGGCCAGCAGCACGATCACCGCCAGCGTCACGGCGTGGATGACGCCGGCGATGGGCGAGGTCGCCCCGGCTCGGATGTTGGTGACGGTGCGGGCGATGGTGCCCGTGGCGGGCATGCCGCCGAAGAAGGGCACCACGAAGTTGGCGATGCCCTGCGCCATCAGCTCCTGGTCGGGGTCGTGCCGCGGCGCGTCGGTGAGCTGGTCGGCCACGCGGGCGCACAGCAGCGACTCGATGGCGCCCAGCGCCGCGATGGTCAGGGTGGGCGTGACCAGCAGCTTCACCGTTTCCCAGCTGAATTCCGGCAGGGTGAACGCGGGCAGTCCCTGCGGGATGCTGCCGAAGCGGCTGCCTATCGTTTCCACGGGCAGCTGGAACCACCAGGCCAGCAGCGTCAGCGTGGCCAGCGCCACGATAGGGCCGGGCAGCCGCGCGCCCACTTCGCTGGCTTCCTTCAGGCCCGGCACGTCCAGGCGAAGGCGCTGCGGCAGGCGGGCATGCCACAGCCGCGGCCAGGCGAACAGGCCCGCGAAGCAGGCCAGGCCCAGCGCGAAGGCGTAGACGTTGAAGCTGTTCAGGTGCTCCGCCAGCGTGCGCAGCTGGGCGAAGAAGTCGGCCGGCATCCTGGCGACGGACAGCCCCAGCCAGTCCTTCACCTGCGAGGCCGCGATCAGCACCGCGATGCCGTTGGTGAAGCCGATGACGATGCTCACGGGCACGTAGCGCACCATCCGCCCCAGGCGCAGCAGCCCCAGGATGAACAGCAGCACGCCGGCGCAGGCGGTGGCGATCAGGAGGTTGGCGAGGCCGTAGTGCTCCAGGATGCCGTAGACGATGACGATGAAGGCGCCGGCCGGGCCCCCGATCTGCACATTGGAGCCGCCCAGCACCGCGATGAGGAAGCCCGCGATGATGGCCGTCCACAGGCCTGCGGCGGGCGGCAGGCCCGAGGCGATGGCAAAGGCCATTGCGAGGGGGAGGGCGACGACGCCCACGGTGAGGCCGGCGCCCAGGTCCTTCAGGAAGCGCTCGCGTCCGTAGCCGTCCAGCGCGGTCAGCAGGCGGGGACGGAACGCAGCGAAAGGCATCGGGGGCATGGGCGCGCATTCTTGCACCCGCTGTCCCGCTGCGCGAGCCCTTGTGGGCCGGCGGCAACGGCGGGATCAGGCGCCGAAGGCCCCGAGGCGCTGGCGCAGGTCGCGCAGGAAGGGGCGCAGGGCGAGGATCCACAGCCCGATCGCCAGCGGCACCGTGGACTTGAAGCCCACGTACTTGAAGCCCAGGGCGCCGGCGAGGCCGCCGGCGAAGAAGCAGGCCACCAGCACGGTGTGGATGCGCAGCTTGCGCCGGTTGGCGAGCACCGGGTCGCTGCCGGCGCGGGGGTTGATGTACAGCAGCTTGCCCAGCTCGATGCCGATGTCGGTGACCAGCCCGGTCACGTGCGTGGTGCGGATCTCGGCCTTGGAGATCTTGGTGATCACCGCGTTCTGCAGGCCCATGATGAAGCACAGGAGCACCACGGTCAGCGGGAGGAACAGGGGCTCGTACACGCCGATGGAGGCGCCGGCGATGCCGAAGACCAGCAGGGCGGCCGACTCCAGCAGCAGCGGCAGGCCGTAGGCGCTGTGCAGCCGGCGGCGCAGGCCCCAGTTCACCAGGATCGCGGTGGTCATGGCGCCGGCGACGAAGGCCAGGATGGAACCCGCCGCGGCGATCGCCAGCGTGAGCTGCCCCAGCACCAGGTGGTCGGCCACCGAGGACAGCACGCCCGTCATGTGCGAGGTGTACTGGCCCACGGCGAGGAAGCCGCCCGCGTTGGTGGCGCCGGCGACGAAGGCGAGGAAGGCGCCGAGGCGGAGGTTCGCCTGCGTCGTGCGATCGACGTCGGTCCAGCCCCGGATGAATGCGAACATCGCCCGCCAGCTTAACGCAACGGCGGGCGCGGGCTCATTCGTCCGAGGAGGGCAGCACCACGTCGGCGGCGGTGCCGACGACCGCGCCCGTCACCTTGACCGTGCCCACCGCCGCATCCACCGCCAGCGAGCCGGCCGAGACGGCCAGCGAGGCCGCGGTGGCGCCCACCGTGATCACGGTGCATCCGCCGAGGGCGGCCGCGGCGCAGGCGGCAAGGAGGGCGCGGGCGAGGTACTGCATGGGCGCGAGCTTACGCCCGCAGCCTCAGCCGGCCCGATCCTTTACATAGGCAGACAGGGATTCCAGCACGCCGGTGAGGTCGCGCTGCACCTGCGCGAAGCCCGCGTTGCGCTCGCGCGTGGCCTCGTCCATGTAGAGCGGCCGGCGGATCTCCACCTGCAGGCTGTGGCGGCGCAGTGCCGGCTGGCCGATGCGCGCGATCAGCTGCACGCCCTTGTAGGGATCGTTGCGTGCGACCGTGTAGCCGCGCGCACGCAGCTCGCGCTCGATCAGGTCCACGAAGCCGGGCTCGCAGGTGGTGCCGTCGCGGTCGCCGAGCACGAAGTCGGCCAGCGGGTGCGGGCTTTCGATCTTCAGGCGCTCGTAGGCGTCGTTGGGCATCGAGTGCAGGTTCAGGTGCCAGACGGCGCCGAAGCGCCGCGTGGTGTCCTCCACCGCCTGCGCCAGCGCGGCATGGTAGGGGCGGTAGTAGCTCTCGATGCGGTTGCGCACCTCCGCCACGGTGAGCGGCCGGTCGTAGATCGGCTGGCCCGCGCCGATGTTGCGCCACACGAGCCCGAAGCCCAGGCGGGTCTTCGGGCCCGGGTCCAGCGGCGTGGGCCAGGGCGCGTCGAGCAGTTCCGGATCGAGGTCGTCCTCGGTGCGGTTGCAGTCGATGTAGGTGCGCGGGAAATGCGCCGCCAGCAGCGTGCCGCCGACGGCAGGCACCGCCTCCCACAGCGATTCGACGTGCGTGTCCTCGCCACGGCGCAGCAGCGTCCGCGGTACCGCGTGGCCGTAGTCGGCGGGGTACGCGGTGCCGCTGTGCGGCGAATCGCAGACGAGCGGAACGGCCGGGGCCGCCGGCGCCGTGAGCGTGAAGGGCTGGAATTCCGCCGGCATCGCGCCTCAGTCGATCCGGATCTTGGCCAGCTTCGACACGCGGTCGTAGCGGGCCACGGCCTGCTCGATGTCCTTGGCGAACTGCGCCGGCGTGCCCGGGATCAGGCGCGCGCCGGATTCGTCCATCTTCCTGACGAAGTCGGGATGCTGCATCGCCTTGTGGATCGCGGCGTTCAGCTTCGCCACCACGGCGGCCGGAGTGCCGGCGGGCGCGACCACGCCGAACCAGCCGCCGCCGCCCATCTGCGGCAGGCCCAGCTCGCCGTAGGTGGGAACGTCAGGCAGGGCGGGCGAGCGCGTTTCGGACAGCACGGCCAGCGCGCGCAGCTTGCCGGCCTTGATGTGCGGCAGCGCGGACGGCAGGTTGTCGGTGATGGCGTCGACCTGGCCGGCCACCGCGTCGTTCATGGCCTGGCCCGCGCCCTTGTACGGCACGTGCAGCAGCTCGATCTGGGCGAGCGCCGTGAAGTGCGAGATGTTGGCGTGGCCCAGCGAGCCGGTGCCCGGCGAGCCGTAGCTGTACTTGCCGGGCGCGGCCTTGGCGGCGGCGATGAAGGCCTTCATGTCCTTCGCCTCGACCTTGGACGGATTCACGGCGAAGACGCTGGGCGTCGTCGCCACGTTGGTGATCGGCGCGAAGTCCTTGATCGGGTCGTACTTCAGCTTGGGGCCGTACACGGCGGGGTTGGCGCCGTGCGTGCTGACGGTGGCCATGCCCAGCGTGTAGCCGTCGGCCGGCGCGCGGGCGACGAACTCCATGCCCATGGAGCCGCCGGCGCCCGGCTTGTTCTCCACCACGATCTGCTGGCCCAGCTCGCGGCTGCCGAATTCGGCCACCAGGCGCGCGGCCAGGTCGGTGGAACCGCCCGGGGCGAAGGGCACGATCAGCTTGACCGGCTTGCTCGGGTAGGCGGCGTCGGCGTGCACGGCGCCGACGGCGGCGAGGGCCGCGGCGGCGGCGATGGCTTTCAGGAAGTGACGGGTGTTCATCGCTGGGGTGGAAAGCAGTTGGTGTGGCGCCGGAGGGTAGGGTTCCGCACCCCGTGGCACAAACGACTTTTGGGTCGCGGGTGATGACATGATGTAATCGACGCATGCCCATCCGCAGTCCTTCCCTGGTGGAACTGCACGCCTTCCTGGCCGTCGCCCGCACCGGCAGCTTCCGCAAGGCGGCCGAGGAGCTGTTCGTGACGCAGGCGGCGGTGAGCCGCTCGGTCGCGCGGCTGGAGCAGCAGCTGGGGATCGACGTGCTGGAGCGCTCCGGCGCCGGCGTGCGCCTGACCCCGGCCGGCACCGAGCTGCGCAAGCGCACGCAGAAGCACGTGGCGGCGCTGGAAGAGGCGGCGCTGGCCCTGCGCCGCGCGCCCGAGCGCCTGCGTTTGCGGCTGTCGGTCGTCCCCAGCCTGGGCACGCTGTGGCTGCTGCCGCGGCTGGAGGATTTCCGCGCCCGCCATCCCGAGGTGGAGATCGAGTTCCGGCAGTACGAGCGCGAGGCGCCGTTCCGGCGCGAGGACGTGGACCTGTGGATCGTGCTCAAGCCCGGCGCGCGCCAGGAGTGGCCGCGGCAGGTCGCCGCGCGCTACCTCGTGGGCCGCGAGATCGTCGCCGTGTGCACGCCGCAGCTCGCGCAGGGGCTCGAAGTGCCGGCGCAGTTGCTGGAGCGGCCGCTGCTCTATCACTCCAGCTATCCGGAGAACTGGTTGCTGTGGGCGCAGGCCGCGGGGCTGTCGCTGCCCGAAGGCTGGCGCGGCACGGGCTTCGACCTCGCCATCAACCTGATCGGGGCGGCGCGCGCCGGCATGGGCGTGGCGGTGGTGCAGAAGTGCATGGTGGAGGCGGACCTCGCCTCCGGCCGGCTGGTGATGCCGGCGCACGGCACGGCGTCCACCGGCCGCGGCTACTACCTGTGCCGCCGCCGCGCGCTGGGCGCGCACCCGGCGGCGGACCGGTTCTCGCAGTGGCTGCTGGAGGCGGCCGCGCTCAGCGAACCCGCATCCCGGGCTGGGCACCCGGCCACGGATTGAGCACGTAGATCCCGGGCTGCGCCTTCTCGTCGCCGTGGCTCGCGGCGAGCACCATGCCTTCGCTCACGCCGAACTTCATCTTGCGCGGCGCGAGGTTGGCCACCATCACCGTGAGCTTGCCCACGAGATCTTCCGGCTTGTAGGCGGAGGCGATGCCGGAGAACACGTTGCGGTGCCGGCCCTCGCCGACGTCCAGCGTGAGCTGCAGCAGCTTCTTCGAACCTTCGACGGCCTTGCATTCGACGATCTTCGCGATGCGCAGGTCGATCTTCGTGAAGTCGTCGATCGTGATCTCGGGCGCGAGCGCTTCGCCACCGGGCAGCCCGCTTCCTTCGTTGTCGGAGGCGGCTTGGGGCGCGGATGCCTGCTCCTGCGCCGGCGGCTCGAACAGCGCATCCAGCTGCTTCGCATCCACGCGCTGCATCAGATGCCTGTACTCGCCGACCTGGTGGCCGGCCGGCAGTGGCTCACCGGCATTGGACCAGTCCAGCGGGCCGCACTGCAGGAAGGCCTCGGCCTGCTCCGCCAGCGCGGGCAGGACGGGGCGCAGGCAGGCGGTGAGCACGCGGAACATCTGCAGGCACCAGCTGCCCACCGCGGCGGCTTGCTCGCCCTTGCCTTCCTTGGCCAGCTTCCAAGGCGCGGCCGCGTCGAAGGCGGTGTTCACCTGGTCGGCCGCGGCCATGATCTCGCGCAGCGCCTTGGCGTAGTCGCGGTTCTCGTAGAGGGTTCGCACCGTCTGCAGCAAGGCTTGCGGGTCGACGGCCGCGAGCGCCCGGGCCGCCACGAGCTTGCCGCCCGGCACGAACTTCACCGCGCGGCTGGCGATGTTGACGTACTTGCCCACGAGGTCGCTGTTCACCCGGGCCATGAAGTCCTCGGGGTTGAAGTCGACGTCTTCGTTGCGGCCATTGAGCTTGGCGGCGATGTAGTACCGCAGCCACTCGGGATTCATGCCGAGGGACAGGTACTTCAGCGGATCCAGCCCGGTGCCGCGGCTCTTGGACATCTTCTCGCCGTTGTTGACGGTGAGGAAGCCGTGCACGAACACCGCGTTGGGCGTCTTGCGGCCGCTGAAGTGCAGCATCGCGGGCCAGAACAGCGTGTGGAAAGTGATGATGTCCTTGCCGATGAAGTGGTACTGCTCGGAGTGCGGGTCGGCGATGAATTCGTCGTAGCTGCGCGGCTCGCCCGCCGCGGCGGCGCCGCCCTTGTCGAAGTAGTTCTTGAGGGACGCGAGGTAGCCCACGGGCGCGTCCAGCCAGACGTAGAAGTACTTGCCCGGCGCATCCGGGATCTCGATGCCGAAGTAGGGCGCGTCGCGGCTGATGTCCCAGTCGCCCAGCGCGGTCTGGCCGTCCTCGCCGGGCACGAGCCATTCGCTGATCTTGTTCAGGACTTCGGGCTGCACCGTGCCGCTGGCCGTCCACTGCTTCAGGAACTCCATGCAGCGCGGATCCGACAGCTTGAAGAAGAAGTGCTCGGACTGCTTCAGCACCGGCTTGGCGCCGGACAGCGCGGAGTACGGGTTGATCAGGTCGGTGGGGCTGTAGACCTTGCTGCAGACCTCGCAGTTGTCGCCGTACTGGTCCTTCGCGTGGCAGTTGGGGCACTCGCCCTTGATGAAGCGGTCCGGCAGGAACATGTTCTTCTCGGGATCGAAGAACTGCTCGATGGTCCGGGTGGCGATCAGGCCCGCGGCCTTGAGGTCGCGGTAGATCTGCTGCGCCAGCACCGTGTTCTCGGGGCTGTCCGTCGAGTGCCAGTTGTCGAAGCGGATGTGGAAGCCGTCCAGGTACTGCTTGCGGCCCGCGGCGATCTGCGCGACGAACTCCTGCGGCGTCACGCCCGCCTTCTCCGCCGCGATCATGATCGGCGCGCCGTGCGCGTCGTCGGCGCCGACGAAGTGCACCATGTTCCCCGCCATGCGCTGGTGCCGCACCCAGATGTCGGCCTGGATGTACTCCATGATGTGCCCGATGTGGAACTTGCCGTTCGCGTAGGGCAGGGCGGTGGTGACGAAGAGCTTGCGCTGGGTCATGGGGTCTTTCACGGGGAACCGGGCATTTTATTCGCCACAGCTACACTTGGCAGGAACTACCAGAGACAAGCTTTATGGCCACGCAGGAACAGTTGCTCGCCGCCCTGGCGGGCGTCAAGGACCCGAACACGGGCAAGGATTTCGTCGGTGCCAAGGCCGTGAAGAACCTCCAGGTCGAAGGCGGCGACGTCTCCTTCGAGCTGGAACTCGGCTACCCCGCCAAGAGCCAGCACGCGGCGCTGCGCAAGGTGCTGGTGGCCGCCGCCAAGGGCGTTCCGGGCGTGGACAACGTGTCGGTGAACATCACGACCCGGGTCACGGCGCATGCCGTGCAGCGCGGCGTGCAGCTGATGCCCAACGTCAAGAACATCATCGCCGTAGCCTCCGGCAAGGGCGGCGTGGGCAAGAGCACGACCGCCGCCAACCTGGCTTTGGCGCTGGCCGCCGAGGGCGCGCGCGTGGGCGTGCTGGACGCCGACATCTACGGCCCCAGCCAGCCCATGATGCTGGGCATCGACCGCCGTCCCGAGAGCGACGACGGCCAGACCATGGAGCCGCTGGAGAACCACGGCGTGCAGGTCATGTCGATCGGCTTCCTGATCAACCAGGACGAGGCCATGATCTGGCGCGGCCCCATGGCCACCCAGGCGCTGGAGCAGCTGCTGCGCCAGACCAACTGGCAGGAGCTCGACTACCTGATCGTCGACATGCCGCCGGGCACTGGCGACATCCAGCTGACGCTGTCGCAGCGCGTGCCCATGACGGGCGCCGTGATCGTCACCACCCCGCAGGACATCGCGCTGATCGACGCGCGCAAGGCCGTGACCATGTTCGAGAAGGTGGGCGTGCCCATCCTCGGCGTGGTGGAGAACATGGCGGTGCACGTGTGCAGCAACTGCGGCCACGCCGAGCACATCTTCGGCGAGGGCGGCGGCCAGCGCTATGCGCAGGAAAAGGGCATCGACTACCTGGGCGCGCTGCCCCTGGCGATGCAGATCCGCCAGCAGGCCGACAGCGGCAAGCCGACGGTGGTGGCCGACCCCGACAGCGAGGCCGCGGGCATCTACCGTAGCGTGGCGCGCCAGGTGGCGATCAAGATTGCCTCCAAGGCCAAGGACTTCAGCTCGAAGTTCCCGACCATCACGGTCTCGAAGAACACCTAGGACCGCCATGGCCGAGCGTCCCGGCATCGATGTCGCCGTGGTCATGCGCAAGGCGCCCACGGCCAGCCAGTGGCAACCCTTCCGCTGGGAACTGGCCGAGGTGGTGCCGCAGGCGGAAGACCTGGGCAACGAACCGCGCCTGCTGCACCAGGGCGCCGACGGCAGCGAGCGCTGGCTGCACCCGGGCTTCCGGGTGGAGCTGTTCCGCGACGAGGCGGAGGGCTACTACCTCAACGTCACCACGCCGGCCCCGGGCTGGTTCGTGATGTGGCGCATGGAGGAAGCGGCCACCGTCGCTCCCGAGCCGATCCCGCGTCCCGTGATCGTGTCGCTCAGCTACCACGAGGCGGGCCGCTGGCTGGATGCGCAGGAGACGGTGGAGAACGTCCCCGCGCCGCCCGAGATCGTCGACTGGATGCGCGCCTTCGCCGACGCGCACTACGTGCCGGAGCCGCGCAAGCGCAAGCGGCCGGAGAGCTTCCGGCGGCTGGAGGACCGCTTCGGCAACCCGGCGTCGGTGAGCACGGGCAAGAAATACGGCGGGGGCGAAGGCCATGGCTGATGGATTCCTCGGCCGGTGGGCGAAGCGCAAGGAGGCGGTGCGGCAGGGGAAGGACGTGCCGGCGGAGCCGGAGAAGGTTGCCTCTTCCGTGGCCGCAGTGCCCCCTCCCCAACCCACGGAGACTCCCTCTCCCCTTGGGGGAGAGGGCAGGGGTGAGGGGGAGACGGCGCAGGAACTCCCTCCGCCCCCCACCCTCGACGACGTCCAGTCCCTCACCACCGACTCCGACTTCTCCCGCTTCGTCCGCCCCGACGTCGCGCCGGAAGTGAAGAACGCGGCGATGAAGAAGCTGTTCTCCGATCCGCACTTCAACGTGATGGACGGCCTGGACACCTACATCGACGACTACTCGATCCCGGATCCGATGCCGCCCGAGATGCTGCGCAACCTCGCCAGCGCCAAGTTCCTGAAGCTCTTCGAGGAGGAAGAGAAGAAGGAGGAAGAGGAGGCGAAAGCCCCCACGCCCCGGGAAGGCGCGGATGACCCCCGGACCGGTTCCGTGGCACAGTCCAGCTCCCGGCCTGAGCAAGCATTACCGCCAGCCGAAGACCATGCCGACCCTGATCTGCGATTGCAACAAGACGATGCCCCTGGACCCGAAGGCCCTGGGGCGGGCTCTAGCTGAAGACCTGACGCTGCACTCCACGCTGTGCCGGCGCGAAGCCGGCGCGTTCCAGCAAGCCGTGAAGAGCGGCGCGGACGTGGTGGTGGCCTGCACCCAGGAAAAGCGCCTGTTCGGCGAGCTGGGGCAGCAGACCGAAGGCGCCGTCTCCCCCATCCGCTTCGTCAACATCCGCGAGACCGGCGGCTGGAGCCGCGACGCGAAGAGCGCCATGCCCAAGCTGGCGGCGCTGCTGGCGGCGGCCAAGCTGCCCGACCCGGAGCCGGTGCCCACCGTCACCTACAAGAGCGCGGGCCGCCTGCTGGTGATCGGGCCGCTGGAGGAAGCCGAGCGCTTCGCCGCGGTGCTGGGCGACGCGCTGGACGTCACCATCTTCTCGCGCGGCGGCGCCGGCGCGCAGGAGCGCAAGTACCCCGTGGTCGGCGGCCGCATCGAGAGCCTCACCGGCTGGCTGGGCGCGTTCCAGCTCGCGTGGTCGCAGGACAACCCGATCGACCTCGACCTGTGCACCCGCTGCAATGCCTGCGTGGCCGCTTGTCCCGAGCAGGCGATCGGCCTGGACTACCAGGTCGACCTGCGCGCCTGCCAGTCGCACCGCGACTGCGTGAAGGTGTGCGAGGTCGCCGGCGCCATCGACTTCACCCGCGAGCCGGTGGCGCACAGCGACACCTTCGACCTGGTGCTGGACCTGCGGCGCCAGCCGGGCTTCCTGCAGCACGCCCCGCCGCAAGGCTATTTCCACCTGCCGCCGGAGCAGGAGAACGGGCCGCGCGCGCTCGACGTCGTGATCAAGCTGCGCGAGCTGGTGGGCGAGTTCGAGAAGCCGAAGTTCTTCGCGTACAAGCAGAAGCTGTGCGCGCACAGCCGCAACGAGAAGATCGGCTGCAACGCCTGCGTGGACATCTGCTCCGCCGAGGCGATCAGCAGCGACGCGTCGCGCCAGCAGATCAAGGTCAATCCCAACCTGTGCGTGGGCTGCGGCGCCTGCACCACCGTGTGCCCCACCGGCGCCATCAGCTACGCGTATCCGCGCGCGAGCGAGCAGGGCGCGAAGGTGCGCACGCTGGTCTCCACGTACGAGCGTGCCGGCGGCGGCGCCCCCGTGCTGCTGCTGCACTCGCAGGAGCGTGGCCAGGCGCTCGTCGAAGAACTCGGCCGCGCCGCCCGCGTGGGCGCCGCCGCGGGCGTGCCCGCCAACGTCATTCCCTTCCCGGTGTGGCACGTCGCCAGCACCGGCATCGAGCTGTGGCTGAGCGCGATCGCGCAAGGCGCTTCGCACGTGGCGCTGCTGTCCACGGGCGAGGAAGCACCGCAGTACCTCGATGCGCTGGAAGTGCAGATGCAGGTGGCGCAGTCCATCCTCGAAGGCCTGGGCTATGCCGGCAGCCACTTCAGCCTGCTGCGCAGCCGCGACGCCACCGGGCTCGACCAGGACCTGCAGCTGCTGGCCGCCCGCCGCGGCGCGGTGCCGCGCGAGCGCGCCCGCTACGCGGTGTCCGTCGAGAAGCGCACGACGCTCGAACTGGCGCTGGACCATCTCGTGGACCATGCGCCCGCGCGGCCGGAAAGCATTTCCCTGCCCGTGGGTTCGCCCCTGGGCAACGTGCTGGTCGACAAGGACAAGTGCACGCTTTGCATGAGTTGCGTGGGCGCCTGCCCCGCGAGCGCGCTGCAGGACAACCCGCAGGCGCCGCAGCTGCGCCTGGTGGAGAAGAACTGCGTGCAGTGCGGCCTGTGCGCGAAGACCTGCCCGGAGCAGGCGATCACGCTGCAGCCGCGCCTGCTGCTCTCGCCCGAGCGCAAGCAGCCGCGCGTGCTGAACGAGACGCAGCCCTACGGCTGCGTGCGCTGCGGCAAGGCCTTCGGCACGCTCAAGGGCGTGGAGAACATGCTGGCCAAGCTGGCCGGCCACGCCATGTTCCAGGGTGCCGCCCTGGAGCGCCTGAAGATGTGCAGCGACTGCCGCGTCATCGACATCTATTCGGCGCAGGACGAAGCGCGCATCACCGACCACTGAGCCCATGACGGAACCCCTGCCCACCAGCAGCGCGCTGGACGAGGAAACGGCGCGCGCCGAAGTCTACGGACTGATCTCGCAACTCTTCTACGCGCCGCCTCCGGCGGAACTGCTCGAGGCGCTGCGCGTCGCCGTCACGGAGGCGCCGGCGCAAGGCGCCTTCCTCGAGGAGCCTTGGCGCGGCGTCGTGGCCGCCGCGCGTGCGCAGGACGCCGGCGCGATCGCCGACGAATACGACGCGCTGTTCGGCGGCGTCGGCAAGCCCGACGTCTACCTCTTCGGCTCGCACTACCTCAGCGGCTTCCTCAACGAGAAGCCGCTCGCGCGCCTGCGCACCACGCTCGCGGAACTGGGCCTCGGCCGCGACGACGCGACGATGCCGGAGACCGAAGACCACATCTCCTATCTCTGCGAGGTGATGCGCTACCTGATCGCGGGCGACGATGTGGCGGTCGCCAACCTCACGAAGCAGAGCGAGTTCTTCGCCGAGTACCTGCAGCCCTGGGGCGCCGAGATGTGCGACGCCGTCGCCGCGCACCCGAAGGCGAACTTCTATCGCGCGCTCGCGGAGTTCACCCGCGCGTTCCTGTTCGTCGAAGCGCAAGGCTTCGACATGCTGGCCTAGGTTGAACTCTGAAAAATCCGCCAGAGCGGATTTTTCAGAGTTGCCTGATCAGTGCGAACAGGCCCGGCCAAGCCGGATCCTGTCCGCAAGGGAGACATGCGCTGCATGTTATTCCGCGCAGTCCACGAGGC
>JAEZEB010000322.1 GCA_023438115.1 Pseudomonadota bacterium
CCCACCAACCTGGGCCGCGCGGCCTTAGGCCGCGACTTCCCGCCCTACCCCGGCGAACTGGGCAAGCGCATCTACGAAAGCGTGAGCAAGGAAGCCTGGCAAGGGTGGCTGAAGCACCAGACCATGCTGGTCAACGAGAACCGCCTGAACCTCGCCGACCAGCGCGCCCGCGAATACCTCAAGCGCCAGATGGAGAACCATTTCTTCGGTGCGGGCGCCGACCAGGCGGCCGGCTACGTCCCGCCTTCGCAGTAAATCCATGGCCGGGCCCGGCGGCGGACCGCCCTGGGCCGGGCTGGACCAGTGGCGCATCCTCGCGTCCGACGGCGGCCCGGACTTCCTCGCGGCCTGGAGCGCATGGCGGCAGGACCCCCTGCGTCCGCGCCTGCTGCACTACGCGGCGATCGCCGCGCACCCGGTCTCCCTCGACGAACTGCAATCCGCGGCGCAGGCGCTGCCGCAGGGTGGCGAGTTGCTCGCGCAGCTCGCGCCGCAGTGGCAGGGATTCGTTCCAGGCTTCCATCGACTCGCCCTCGAGGGCGGACGCGTCCTGCTGACGCTGTGCGTGGGCGATGCGGCGGCCATGCTGCGCGAGCTGAGCCTGCAGGCCGATGCGGTGGTGCTTGCAGCGGACGACGGCACAAGCTGGGACCTGCCCACGCTCAAGGTGCTCACGCGCCTGTGCCGGCGCGAGGCGACGCTGCGCGCCGAGGATGCCGCAGTGGCCCATGACCTGGCGACCTGCGGCTGGCAGGTGGAGTCATCGCCCCCTGGAGGCGGCCTCGCCGCGCGCTACGCCCCGGCGTGGGAAATCAGGCGCCGCACCGACACACCCGCGCGCCTTCCGGGCGAATGTGTGGTCGTCGGGGCTGGCCTCGCCGGCGCGGCCGCCGCAGCCAGCCTGGCGCGCCGCGGCTGGTCCGTGCAAGTGATCGACCGTGCGCCGCAACCTGCGGCCGGCGCCTCCTCGTTGCCGGCCGGCCTGCTCGCGCCGCACCAGTCGCCGGACGACAACCTCCTCTCGCGCCTGAGCCGCGCCGGCGTGCGCATCACCTTGCAGGAGGCACGCACGCGCCTGGCCGCCGGCATCGAATGGGAAGACACCGGCGTGCTGGAATGGCGCGGCGACGACCACCGCCCACTCCCTACGCTGGGAGACGGGCTACTCCCCTGGAGCCGCGAAGCAGATGCACCGCGCAAGGCCGCGGGAGGCATCGAGCCGGGCACCGCCGCGTGGTGGCACGAGAACGCCGGCTGGATCGAACCGGCGGCCCTCGTGCGTTCCTGGCTACGCGAACCCCGCGTGCGCTTCATGCCGGGCCGCGAGGTCGCGCGCATCGTGCGCGAAGGTTCCGATTGGCGACTGGAGGATGCCCAGGGCAACGCGATCGCGCAGGCGCCGCTGGTGATCGTGGCCGCGGCGCTGGCCAGCGCGCCGCTGCTGCAGGACCGGCTGGCACTGCGTCCCGTGCGCGGCCAGGTTGCCTGGGCGCCGCACGGCGACGACGCGATCGACCTGCCCTCCTTTCCCGTCAACGGCCACGGCCACTTCCTGCCGCGCGTGCCGCTGGTGGAACGCCAGGCCTGGATCACGGGCTCGACCTACGGGCGCGGCGATGCCGACGCCTCGCTGCGCAGCGAAGACGTGGCCGCGAACCTGCAGCGCGTGGAAGAGGCCTTGCCGCGCGCGGCCGCGGTCATGCGCGGCGCGGCGGCGCGCGGCGAGTTGCGCTCCTGGAGCGGCGTGCGCTGCACATCCAGCGACCGCCGGCCCCTCGTGGGCGAGATCGAGGAAGGCCTCTGGGCCAGCACGGCCATGGGTTCGCGCGGCCTGACCTTCGCGGCCCTGTGCGGCGAACTGCTCGCAGCGCAACTGCACCAGGAACCCCTGCCCCTGGAAGCACGCCTGGCCCAGGCGCTGGACGCACGCCGGCAGCGGGCCGGAACCTGAGGGCCGCCGGGGGGCAAACCGGCCTTATCCGGCAAACCGCAGAAATCCCCTCGCAGCCCGCGCCAAGCCTTGAGCATATGCATATCCGCATAAGGGCGGAATAAAAAAATAGTTGGGATCCATAAGGACGGACCCTAGAGTCGCGGCTCCGCCTCCACGACAGGAGGCCTCGACGAGCCATGTACCAATACACTGAATTCGACCGGCAGTTCGTTCGCACCCGCGCCGCGCAATTCCGCGACCAGCTGGAACGCTGGCAGGCCGGCAAGCTGAGCGAGGAAGAAATGAAGCCGCTGCGCCTGCAGAACGGCTGGTACATCCAGCGTTATGCACCGATGGCGCGGATTTCCGTCCCCTACGGCGAGATCTCCAGCGCGCAGCTGCGCGCCCTCGGCCGCGTCGCGCGCGAGTACGACCGCCCCGATCCGCAGCTGCTGCAGGAAGCCCAGGACAAGCAGCTGGCCCTGGGCCCCGTCCCCGTGCCGGGCACCGACCGCCAGGTGGTCACGAAGCTCACGTACGGCTACGGCCACTTCACGACCCGCACCAACGTGCAGTTCAACTGGATCCCCATCACGCGCGCCGCCGACGTCATGGAGCTGCTGGCGAGCGTCGACATGCACGGCATCCAGACCAGCGGCAACGCGATCCGCAACATCACGACCGAGGAACTCGCCGGCATCGCGGTGGACGAGATCGCCGATCCGCGCCCCTTCGCGGAGATCATCCGCCAGTGGGCGGCGCTGCACCCCGAGTTCGCCTTCCTTCCGCGCAAGTTCAAGATCGCCCTCAACGGCGCCCGCGAGGACCGCGCTGCACTGGGCTGGTACGACATCAGCCTGCAATTGCTGCGCAACGACGCCGGCGCGCTGGGCTTCAAGGTGCTGGTGGGCGGCGGCATGGGCCGCACGCCGGTGATCGCCACCGTGGTGCGCGAATTCGTCGAGTGGCAGCACATCCTGGGCTACCTCGAGGCCTGCATCCGCGTCTACAACCAGTACGGCCGCCGCGACAACATCTGGAAGGCGCGCATCAAGATCCTCGTGAAGGCCGAGGGCCGCAACTACATCGACAAGGTGGAAGAGGAATTCCGCCAGATCGTCGAGGTCGACGGCGCGCCGCACGCGATCACGCAGGCCGAGTACGACCGCGTGGCCGCGCAGTTCGCCGCGCCCGAGATCCGCCGTCCCCGGCGCGATGCCGCCGCGCAGCGCGTGCACGAGATCATCCGCGCCGATGCCGAGGCCGATCCGCTGTACGACCGCTGGCTGCAGCGCAACGTGCTGCCGCACCGCAACCCCGAGCTGCGCGCCGTGGTGCTGTCGTTCAAGCGCCTGGGCCAGAACCCCGGCGACTGCACGGCCGACCAGTTCGACGCCTGCGCGGAACTGGCCGACCGCTTCTCCGCCGGCGAGGCGCGCGTGACGCACGAGCAGAACCTGCTGCTGCCCTGGGTGCACCAGGACGACCTGCCGGAGCTGTGGGCCGCGGCCCGCAAGCTGGGCCTGGCGCGTCCCAACATCGGCCTCATCACCGACATGATCGCCTGCCCCGGCGGCGACTTCTGCTCGCTGGCCAACGCGCGCTCGCTGCCGATCGCCGAGGCGATCACCGAGCGCTTCCAGGACCTCGACGAGGAATACGACATCGGCGAGATCGACCTGAATTTCTCGGGCTGCATCAACTCCTGCGGCCACCACCACGCGGGCCACATCGGCATCCTCGGCGTCGACAAGGACGGCAAGGAGTGGTACCAGATCACCCTGGGCGGTTCGAACGGTTCCGACCTGTCGGGCCCCGCGACGCCCGGCAAGATCGTCGGCCCGTCCTTCGCCAAGGAGGAAGTGCCCGGCGTGATCGAGGCCCTGGTGGACACCTACCGCCAGCTGCGCCAGCCCGCCGGCGACGGCCGCATGGAAACCTTCATCGCAACGCTGCGGCGCGTGGGGCACGATCCCTTCAAGGCCGCCGCCAATGCGGCGCGCTTCGTCGAAAGGGAGACGGCATGACCGACCGCCTGATCCGCATCCTGCAGGCCCACGAGCTGGAGTCCGAGCCACAGGCCAACGTGCTGGTGGTCGACAACGACGCCGACGTGGCGGAGCTGCCGCTGGACGGCGTGGACCGCATCGAGCTGAACTTCCCCAAGTTCAGCGACGGCCGCGCCTTCAGCCAGGCCTACCTGCTGCGCCGCCGCCGCAAGTTCACGGGCGACATCCGCGCCACCGGCGACGTGCTGGTCGACCAGCTGGTGCAGATGCAGCGCACCGGCTTCTCCAGCGCGGTGCTGAAGGAAGGCAAGGACATCGCGGACGCGCAGCGGCAGTTCGAGCGCTTCGCCGCCTTCTACCAGGCCGACCTGGTGGTGCCGCGGCCCCATTTCGCGCGAGGCTGACATGGGCGCCGTCGACCTGCATGCCCGGCCCTCGAAGGACTTCGAGGCCAAGCTCGCGCAGACCCGCGCGCTGCTGCAGCGCGCCGCCGCCGAATTCGCGCCGCTGAAGCAGGCCTCCAGCCTGGGCGCCGAGGACGTGGTGATCACGCACCTGGTCAACGCGCTGGCGCTGGACATCCCCGTGTTCGTGCTGGAGACCGGCGCGCTGCATGCCGAGACGCTCGAACTGCTGGAGCGCACGCGCGCCACGTCGCGGGCGCCGGTGGAGGTCTACCGTCCGCGCGAGGAAGCCGTGGTGCAGTTCGTCGCGCGCGAAGGGCGCGAGGCGATGTACCGCAGCATCGAGCTGCGCAAGGCCTGCTGCGGCATCCGCAAGCTCGAGCCGCTGTCGCGCGCCCTCGCCGGGCAGCGCGCCTGGATCACCGGCCTGCGCCGCGAGCAGTCCTCGGCCCGCGCCGACGTGCCGCTGATCGACGCCGCCGACGCCGAAGGCCGCACCAAGATCAACCCGCTGGCCGACTGGACCTGGGGCGACGTGTGGCACTACATCGCCACCCAGGGCGTGGACTACAACCCGCTGCACGACCAGTTCTTCCCCAGCATCGGCTGCGCGCCCTGCACGCGTGCGATCTCGCTGGGCGAGGACTTCCGCGCCGGCCGCTGGTGGTGGGAGCAGGAATCCGCCAAGGAATGCGGCCTGCACGTCAAGAACGAAGAAAAGGTTTCCGCATGAATGCCCGCACGGATCCCCGGTTGCTGTCACGCGTGAGCAACCGCCACCTCGATGCGCTGGAGGAAGAAGCGATCTTCATCCTGCGCGAGGTGGCCGGCGCCTTCGAACGGCCGACGCTGCTGTTCTCCGGCGGCAAGGACTCGCTCGTGCTGCTCAAGTGCGCCGAGAAGGCTTTCGGCACGGGGCGCATCCCCTATCCGCTGCTGATGATCGACACCGGCCACAACTTCCCCGAGGTCACGGCCTTCCGTGACCAGCGGGCGAAGGAGCTGGGCGCCGAGCTGATCGTGCGCAGCGTGGAGGATTCCATGAAGCGCGGCACGGTGCGCCTGGCGCGCCCCGACGAGAGCCGCAACGCGCACCAGTCCGTGACGCTGCTCGAGGCGATCGAGGAATTCCGCTTCGATGCGCTGATCGGCGGGGCGCGCCGCGACGAGGAGAAGGCCCGCGCCAAGGAGCGCATCTTCTCGCACCGCGACAGCTTCGGCCAGTGGCAGCCCAAGGCGCAGCGCCCCGAACTCTGGACGCTGTTCAACACGCGCCTGCAGCCGGGCGAGCACTTCCGCGTGTTCCCCATCTCCAACTGGACCGAGCTGGACGTGTGGCAATACATCGCGCGGGAAGGCATCGCCCTGCCCTCGCTGTACTACGCGCACCAGCGCCCCGTGGTGGAACGCCGTGGCCTGCTGGTTCCGGTGACGCCGCTGACCCCGCCCAAGGACGGCGAGACCGTCGTCACCCGCACCGTGCGCTTCCGCACCGTGGGCGACATCACCTGCACCTGCCCGGTGGCGAGCGAAGCGGCGAACGCCGTCGACGTGGTGGCCGAGACGCTGCAGGTCGAGGTGAGCGAGCGCGGCGCCACGCGCATGGACGACAAGACCTCGGATGCCTCCATGGAAAAGCGCAAGAAGGACGGGTACTTCTGATGACGACCGTGACCGAACACGACGCGGCGCTTCGCTTCATCACGTGCGGATCGGTGGACGACGGCAAGAGCACCCTGATCGGCCGCCTGCTGGTGGACAGCCGCGCGGTGCTGCAGGACCAGCTGGCCTCCGTGTCCCGCTCGGGCGAGACCGACCTGGCGCAGCTGACCGACGGCCTGTCGGCCGAGCGCGAACAGGGCATCACCATCGACGTGGCCTACCGCTACTTCGCCACGCCCGCGCGCAAATTCATCATCGGCGACGCGCCGGGGCACGAGCAGTACACCCGCAACATGGTCACGGCCGCCTCCAGCGCCGACGCCGCCGTGGTGCTGGTGGACGCCACCAAGCTGAAGTGGCAGAACCCCGGCGTGGACCTGCTGCCGCAGACGCGCCGCCACACGCTGCTGGCCAAGCTGCTGCGCGTGCCCGCCATCGTGTTCGCGGTGAACAAGCTCGACGCCGTGGAAGATCCCACGATCGCCTTCACCAACATCCGCGGCGCTCTGGAGACCTTCACCGAGCACGCGGGCGTTGAAGCGCATGCCATCGTGCCGGTCTCGGCGCTGAAGGGCTACAACGTGGTGGACGCCAAGCCGGGCTGGTGCGCCTACCAGGGCCCCTCGCTGCTGGCGCTGCTGGAAGAACTGGACGTCACGCCGGCCGAGGCCGACGAGGCCTTCGCCTTCCCCGTGCAGTGGGTGGAGAAGTTCTCCGCCTCGGCGGACACGACGCAGGGCCGCCGCACCTTCTGGGGCCGCGTGGCCACGGGCAGCGTGCAGCCGGGACAGGAAGTGACGGTGCTCCCGAGCGGGCAATCGGCGAAGGTGGCCCAGGTGCTGGACCACGTCCGGCGTCCGGGCAACGTGGACTCGCGCCACAGCGCCGGCATCGTCCTGGACCGCGAGGTGGATGTCTCGCGTGGCGACTGGCTGCTGGCCGCGGGCGCATTCACGCCCTCGCGCGAACTTTCTGCCACCGTGGCCTGGCTGGACGACGAGCCGCTGGTCGCGGGCCGCAC
This sequence comes from Pseudomonadota bacterium, assembly GCA_023438115.1. Lineage (GTDB taxonomy): Bacteria > Pseudomonadota > Gammaproteobacteria > Burkholderiales > Burkholderiaceae_C > Ramlibacter. The sequence continues at coordinate 7,030 of JAEZEB010000322.1, forward strand.
CTACTGGGCCCTGCACGGGCACCGCTGGGTGAAGGCGCGCGTGAAGCGCATCGTGCACAAGCTGGACGTGAACACCCTGGCCGAACAGGACGCGGACCACCTGGAGCCCAATGGCATCGGCCACGTGGAGCTGACGCTGCAGGAGCCGCTGGCCACCCTGCCCCATGCGCGCTCGCGGACCCTGGGCGCCCTGGTACTGGTGGACACGGCGACGCACAAGACCTCGGGAGCGGTGCTCGTTCGTTGACCTGGCGCAAGCCTGCAGGCTGGACGGCCCCGCAGCCCGGGGCAGAATCGAAAACAAATAAAATCGAGGGTTTCCCCCTGCCCTCGGAACCACAATGACCCACGTCGTCACCGAATCCTGTATCCGCTGCAAGTACACCGATTGCGTGGACGTCTGTCCCGTGGACTGCTTCCGCGAAGGGCCGAACATGCTCGTGATCGACCCGGACGAGTGCATCGACTGCGCGGTGTGCATCCCCGAGTGCCCCGTCAACGCGATCTACGCGGAAGAGGACGTGCCGGCCGACCAGGTCGCATTCACCAAGCTGAACGCGGAGCTCTCGCACGCGCCCGGCTGGAAGAGCATCACCAAGCGCAAGCCGGCCCTGCCGGATGCCGAGGAATGGAAGGACAAGACGGGCAAGCTGTCCGAGCTGGTCCGCTGATGGGAACCATGGAACCTCAACTGAACCAAGAAGTGATCAAGACCGCCGCCGCGCATGACGGCCCGATCGAAACCGACGCGGTCATCGTGGGCGCGGGCCCCGTGGGCCTGTTCCAGGTGTTCGAGCTGGGCCTGCTGGAGATCAAGGCGCACGTCATCGACTCGCTCGCCTATCCCGGCGGCCAGCCCATCGAGCTGTACCCGGACAAGCCGATCTACGACATCCCGGCGATCCCGGTGTGCACGGGCAAGGAGCTGACCGACGCGCTGCTCAAGCAGATCGAGCCCTTCGGCGCCACCTTCCACCTGGGCCAGACGGTCACCGTGGTGCAGAAGCAGGACGACGGCCGCTTCTTCGTGGAAACGTCCAAGGGCACCCGCTTCCTGACCAAGACGATCTTCATCGCCGCCGGCGTGGGCGCCTTCGAGCCGCGCACGCTGAAGGTGGACGGCCTCGACAGGTTCGAAGGCTCGCAACTGTTCTACCGCGTGAAGAACCCGGCCGACTTCGCCGGCAAGAACCTGCTGATCGTCGGCGGCGGCGACTCCGCGCTGGACTGGGCGCTGAACTTCACGGCCGGCAACGACGACGGCAACCCGCACAAGGCCGAGAGCGTGATCCTGGTGCACCGCCGCGACGGCTTCCGCGCCGCGCCGGCCTCGGTGGCGCGCATGCACGAGCTGTGCGAGCAGATGGAGATGCAGTTCGTGGTCGGCCAAGTGACCGGCTATGAGGAGAAGGACGGCAAGCTCACCGGCGCCAAGGTGACGGGTTCCGACGGCGTCACCCGCGTGGTGCCGATGGACATGCTGCTGGTCTTCTTCGGCCTGTCGCCCAAGCTCGGCCCGATCGCCGACTGGGGCCTGGACATCGAGCGCAAGCAGCTCAAGGTGGACACCGAGAAGTTCCAGACCAGCGTGCCGGGCATCTTCGCGGTGGGCGACATCAACACCTACCCCGGCAAGAAGAAGCTGATCCTCTCGGGCTTCCACGAGTGCGCGCTGGCCGCCTTCGCCGCCGCGCCCATCATCTTCCCGGAGAAGGGCAAGATCCACCTGCAGTACACGACCACCAGCCCCAAGCTGCACAAGGTGCTGGGCGTCGAATCGCCGGTGTTCGACTGACGTTTTCCTGATGGGCGCGCAGCCCATCAGGAAACGCGTCAAACCCGCGCTATACTCTCAGGCTTGTTCCCCGATAGCTCAGTCGGTAGAGCGCCGGACTGTTAATCCGTAGGTCCCTGGTTCGAGCCCAGGTCGGGGAGCCAAAATCAAGAAAGGCCCGCAACGCGAGTTGCGGGCCTTTTCCTTTGCGATCAGCAAACTTACTGCTGCTTCTCGGATTCCTTGCGCCGGATGATCGTCGCGCGGCGCTCGTCTTCCTTGTACGCGTAGCCGCGCTCGCCGTTGCGCCAGGTGCCCAGCCAGAGCATGTTCGAAGAAATGGCGTCGTGGTCCTCCGGCGAGAAGGCGCGCTCGTAGGTCGTGACCACGCCGCGGTAGGTGGAAGACGGGTTCTCCAGCGCGCGCTTGAGCGAGGGCGAGCTCAGGTCGCCCTTGGAGTCGAACATCGCGCGCAGCAGCAGGTGCACGGCGTCATACGTCTGTGCGGCCGACATCATCGAACCGATCGGCGACTCCTTGCTCAGCTTCGCGTAGTTGCGCAGGAAGGTGCTGTTGCGCTCCAGGAAAATGTTCGGCAGCACCGTCTGCACCATGAACGTGCCGTCGACCTTGCCCTTGGACACTTCGTAGGCCGAGCGGTGCGACAGGCCCCAGGGGCCGAACTGCGGCACGTTCCAGCCTATGGCGGCGCGCGCGGCGGAGATCACGCCTTCCTCCGGGCCGACGGTCCAGCCGATCAGCGCGTCGGCGCCCGACGCCTTCAGCTGCTTCATCTCCTCCTCGAGGTTCTGCACGCCGACCTTGAAGCGAGCCACCGACACGGGCTTGAGGTTGGCCCGCCCCAGCGCCGCTTCCAGGTCCTTCAGGCCGTGGTCGCCGTAGCCGGAGGTGTCCACCAGCAACGCCACCTTGCTCAGGCCCCGCTTGACGATCTCGTCCACCAGGAATTGCGATTGCAGCTGGTCGCGCGCCGAGGTGCGGAAGATGTAGCTGTCCTTCACCGGGTACTTGGCCGTGATGTCCGTGCCCGTGGCGCAGGTGACCACCAGGATGTGCTTGTTCGACTGGAAGGTCTCCAGCGCCTTCATGGCGACGCCGGTGTTGCAGAAGCCGACGGTGGCGATGACCTTCTCCTTGAGCACCAGTTCCTCGGCGTGCTTCAGGCCCTCGTCGGGCGTGGCCTTGTCGTCGCGGATCACCAGTTCCAGCTTGCGGCCGAGATAGCCGCCGACCTGGTTGATCTCGTCCACGGCCACCTGCGCCCCGATGCGGGCGCTGTTGCCCATGTCGCCCGACCCGCCCGTCAGGGGGAAGATCAGGCCGATGCGGATCGGCGCGGCGGTGTGGGGGGCGGGCCGGGCGCCGCACCCCCCGGCGGC
>JAEZEB010000353.1 GCA_023438115.1 Pseudomonadota bacterium
GCCGCGGCCAGGGCCGCCCAGAAGGCGGCCGCCTTCTCGCCCGCACGCAGCAATTCCTGCGGCGGCATCGACGGCGTCTACGGCACCAACACGGGCTATCGCATCGAGGTGAAGTTCGAAGGCGACACGCTCACCGTGCGCGAACCGAACCGCACCTCCGTGTACCGCCACGAGGGCCGCTGCCAGTACGCCTTCACGCATCCGAACGGCGTGACCTACCGCCTCGGCGTGCGCGAGCGCGCGCTGTCGGCATACAAGGAAGACCCGGGCGCCGCGACGGCCCTCGCGCTGATCACGGCGCATGCCGCGCCGCAGGCCAGTGGCAAGTGCAAGGCGCAGGAGATCCCGGTGGAGAACCCCGGCGCGCTGCACCCCGGCATGACGCGGCTGTTCGGCCTGCACACCGTCGAAGGCGTGAAGGTGCCCGGCATCTACAACGCGCCGGAGCCGAACGGCCGGCCGTTGACGGAGCTGGGCGCCGGCGGCCAGGGCGGGCGCTTCGAGGTGTACGGCGCGCCGCAGCCGCAGTACGTCTACGGCATCCGCCGCTGGTACATCCAGGCCAACTGCGACGGCACGCCGGTGCGCGAGTCGTTCCCGGCGGCCGACCGCTACTTCCTGGTCTTCGAGCTCGATCGCGAGTACAGCGGCCTCAAGTGGCACCGCATGCAGTACATCGTGCGCAAGGGGCAGGACCGCGTGTCCATCGACGACCGCGCCAAGGGCAAGCAGCAGTAGCGCGCGCCGCTCAATCCAGCTGCGTCCACCACTCGGGGCCGAAGCGGCCCTGCAGCCATTCGACGAAGCGGCTCACCTTGGCGGGCACCAGGCTGGGCGAGGGATACACGGCATGGATCTCCTGCACGGGGAGGTTCCAGCCGCCCAGCACGGCCTGCACGGCGCCGGTCTGCAGCGAGGTGTTGGCGACGTAGCGCGGCAGGATCGCGATTCCCATGCCGGCGCGCGCGGCGGCGAGCAGGGTCGACAGGTTGTTGGAGCGCAGCGCGCCTTTCACGGTCACCACGAGCTGCTGCGCGCCGGGACCCTCGAACTGCCAGCGTGCATCGGGCTGGGCCGTGGTGTAGACCAGCGCTTCGTGCTCCGCCAGCTGCGAGGGTTCGGCCGGCGTGCCGCGCCGCTGCAGGTATTCCGGCGCCGCGACGGCCACCCAGGGATTGGTGCCGAGGCGGCGCGCGCCCAGGCTGGAGTCGGCCAGGCGGCCCAGCCGGATCGCCACGTCGATGCCCTGTTCCACCAGGTTCACGTAGCGGTCTTCGACCGTGAGCTCCACCTGCAGGCGCGGATGCAATTGCATGAAGCGCATCACCAGCGGCGCGAGCACGCGGCGGCCGAACGCCACCGAGGTGCTGATGCGCAGCCCGCCCTGCACCTGCGCCTGCAGCAGGCTCGCCACGCTGTCGGCCTCGTCGGCGTGGTGCACGACCAGCTTGCACTTCTCGTAGTAGAGCGCGCCGATCTCGGTGGGCGTGACGCCGTGCGTGGAGCGGTGCAGCAGGCGCGCGCCGAGCTCGCGCTCCATCTGCGCGACCTGCTTGGTGGCGGAGGGCTGGCCGATGCCGAGGTCGGCCGCGGCCTTGCTGAACGAGCCGAGGTCCACGACGCGGACGAACAGGCGGATGGCTTGCAGGCGGTCCATGGGTCTCCAGTGGGCCAGCGCGGAGCGCGGCGCTCCATTCCGGCGCGGAATAAGGCAAATGCGCAGGCGGAGTCTTCCACGAAGCGGCGCGCTTCTCAATCATCGGGCCTCGTCCAACGTGAAGGAGCAAGCGATGGCCAGGATGAAAGCCTGCATGGCGGCGGCGCTGGTGATGGAGAAGGAGGGCGTGAGCCAGGCCTTCGGCGTGCCCGGCGCGGCGATCAACCCGCTGTATGCCGCGCTGCGCGAGCGGCAGGCGATCGCGCACATCCTCGCGCGCCACGTCGAGGCCGCCTCGCACATGGCCGAGGGCTACACCCGCGCCCGCGCCGGCAACATCGGCGTGTGCATAGGCACGTCCGGTCCCGCGGGCACCGACATGATCACGGGCCTGTATTCGGCCGGCGCCGACAGCATCCCTATCCTCTGCATCACGGGCCAGGCGCCGCGCGCGCGGCTGTACAAGGAGGACTTCCAGGCCGTGGACATCGAGGCGATCGCGAAGCCGGTGACCAAGTGGACGGTGACCGTGCGCGAGCCGGCGCAGGTGCCGCGCGCCTTCCAGCAGGCCTTCCACCTGATGCGATCGGGCCGGCCGGGGCCGGTGCTGGTCGACCTGCCGTACGACGTGCAGATGGCAGAGGTCGAGTTCGACATCGACACCTACGAGCCGCTGCCGGTCTACAAGCCGGCCGCGACGCGCAAGCAGGTGGAAAAGGCGCTGGACATGCTGGCGGCCGCAAGCAAGCCGGTGATCGTCGCGGGCGGCGGCATCGTCAACGCCGACGCGAGCGAACTGCTGGTGGAGTTCGCCGAGCTCACCGGCGTGCCGGTGATCCCCACGCTCATGGGCTGGGGCAGCATCCCGGACGACCATCCCCTCATGGCCGGCATGTGCGGCCTGCAGACCAGCCACCGCTACGGCAACGCGACGCTGCTGGCGAGCGACTTCGTCCTCGGCATCGGCAACCGCTGGGCCAACCGCCACACGGGCTCGGTGGAGACCTATTGCCGCGGGCGGACCTTCGTGCACGTGGACATCGAGCCCACGCAGATCGGCCGGGTCTTCATGCCGGACCTGGGGATCGTGAGCGACGCGAAGGCCGCGCTCGCCCTGTTCGTGGAGGTGGCGCGCGAGCGCCGCGCCGCGGGCCGCTGGCCGGATTTCAGCGGCTGGGCCGGGCGCTGCGCCGAGCGCAAGCGGCTGATGCTGCGCCGCACGCACTTCGACGCCGCGCCCATCAAGCCGATGCGCGTGTACGAGGAGATGAACGCCGCCTTCCCGCGCGATGCGGTGTACGTGGCGAGCATCGGCCTGTCGCAGATCGCGGCGGCGCAGTTCCTGCACGTGTACGGACCACGGCGTTGGATCAACTGCGGGCAGGCCGGGCCGCTGGGGTGGACCATTCCCGCCGCGCTGGGCGTGATCGCCGCCTGCCCCGACCAGCTCGTCGTGGGCATCTCCGGCGACTACGACTTCCAGTTTCTCGTCGAGGAACTCGCCGTGGGCGCGCAGTTCCGCCTGCCCTACGTGCACGTGCTCCTGAACAACAGCTACCTCGGGCTGATCCGCCAGGCGCAGCGCGGCTTCGACATGGACTTCTGCGTGCAGCTCGCCTTCGACAACCAGAACATGGCGGAGGAAGAAGGCGAGGTGCGCGGCTACGGCGTCGATCACCAGGCCGTGGTGCGCGGCCTCGGCTGCCAGGCGCTGCGCGTGACGGACCCCGGACGCATCCGTCCCGCGCTGGCCGAGGCGCAGGCGCTCGCCCGGCGCTGCGGTGTCCCCGTGGTGGTGGAGGTGATCCTGGAGAAGGTGACCAACGTCGCGATGGGCACGGAGATCGACAAGGTCGTGGAGTTCGAGGAAGTCGACTGCCGCCATCCCCAGGGGCACGATGGCCTGGAACTCGCGGGCCTGCTGGCCTGAGGCGCGCCATGCGGATGGCCGACGAACTCCTGCACTGGGTGCGCTTCCGCGAAGGCGGCACCGAGCGCTTCGGAACCATCGAGGGCGCGCGTGTCCGCGCCTGGGAGGGCACGCCCTTCGACGATCCGCAGCCCGGCGAGCGCACGGTGCCTCTTGCGCAGGTCGAACTGCTCACGCCGGTGCAGCCGTCCAAGGTCATCGCGCTGTGGAACAACTTCAAGGCGCTGGACGAGAAGCTGGAACTGCCCGTGCCCGCCGAGCCGCTGTGCCTGGTGAAGACGCCCAACACCTGGCTCGCGCCGGGCGGCACCATCCTGCACCCCGGCCGCGGGCTGAAGGTGGTCTTCGAAGGCGAGCTGGGCATCGTGATTGGCCGCGTTTGCAGGCAGGTGGGCGAGCGCGAGGCGATGGCCCACGTGCTGGGCTTCACCTGTGCCAACGACGTGACCGTCGCGGACATCCTCCACCGGGACGCGTCCTTCCCGCAATGGGTGCGGGCCAAGGGGTTCGACACCTTCTGTCCCTTCGGCCCCTGCATCGCCACGGGGCTGGATCCCTCCGGGCTGCGCGTGCGGACCTTGCTGGACGGCCAGGTGCGGCAGGACTATCCGGTCAGCGACATGCGCTTTTCCGTGCCGCAGCTGGTGAGCCTGATCTCGCAGGACATGACGCTGCTGCCGGGCGACGTGATCCTGTGCGGCACCTCGCTGGGCGTGGGTTCGATGAAGCCGGGCAGCACCGTGGAGGTGGAGATCGCGGGGGTGGGGCGGCTGGTCAATGCCGTAGGATGACCCGATGGTGGGCACCGGAGGTGCCC
>JAEZEB010000004.1 GCA_023438115.1 Pseudomonadota bacterium
GTTGCCACGCGCGGAGCCATTGCAGGCGCCGCCGCCGGCCGGGCGACGACCGCCGGGGCCTGCGCGGACGCGACCGCGGGCGGCTGCGGCCAGAACAGCTTGACCCCCATCTCCTCCAGCATGGCGCGCTGGCGCGCATCGAGCTGCAGGGTCATAGCTTGTGGCTCATGACGATGGCGTCCTCGCGCCCGGCGCGCGCGGGGTAGTAGTTCTTGCGCTCGCCCACGCGCCGGAAGCCGTAGCGCTCGTAGACGTGCTGCGCGCGCAGGTTGCTGGTGCGCACTTCCAGCCACAGCCACTCGGCACCCACCCCGCGCGACCACAAGGCCAGCGCATCCAGCATCACGCGGCCCCAGCCCTGGCCCTGGTACTGCGGATCCACGGTGATGTTCAGGAGGTGGACCTCGTCCACGCCGCGCATGGCGACGAAATAGCCCAGCACGGTCTCGCCGCCGCACAGCAGCTGCGCCTCGTAGCCGGAACGCAGCGAATCGGCGAAGTTGCCGCGCGTCCAGGGATGGTCGTAGGCGCGCCGCTCGATCGCCACCACCTCGTCGAGGCGGAGCTCGGTCATGGGCTCGAAGCCCGCTTCCAGGGTCTTGAGGACGGCGCTCATGGGTTCGGTGGCGTGGCCGCGGCGCGCTGCAGGTCCTTGCGCGCGCGCTCGGCTGCGCGTTCCTCGGTAGTTTGCGCCACTTTGTCGCGGATGTAGAGCGGCAGGGCTTCTGCGGCTCCGTGGGCGCCGCCATCGGCCAGGGCCGCGGGGGCCAGGCGCAGGAGCGCGCGCGCCATCGGCAACGCATCCACCTGGGTGGCGCCCTGCGGCAGGCGCGCTGCGAGGGCCGGCGGCAGGTTGCCCGCGACCGTCCAGCCTTGCGGCACCGCGACGTCCTCCGGCCGGCCCAGCGCCGGTCCCTGCCGCGTGCGCCAGCGTTCGCCCTCGCGCTCGTAGGCCGCGAAATAGACCTCGTCCATGCGTGCATCGAGCACGGCGACCACGCGCCCGGAACGGTGAAGCGCATGCGCCTCTTCCGCCACCGCCAGCAGCGTGTCGAGCGCCAGCACCGGCACGCCGGTGCCGAAGCCCAGGCCTTGGGCGACGGCGGCGGCGGTGCGCAGGCCGGTGAAGGAACCCGGGCCGCGGCCGAAGGCGATCGCGTCCAGTTCGCCGAGCGTGAGGCCCGCGCGGGCCAGCAACTCCTGCACCGCCGGGATCAGCGCCGCCGAGGCCTGCGGCCCACCGGCCCCCGCGTGCTCCAGCACGGGCGCGCCGGTTCCCGGATCCACCGCGATGGAGAGCGTCTCGGTGCTGGTGTCGAAGGCAAGCAGTTTCACGGCGGTTCCGGCAATCCGCCATTATCGGACGGCGGCGTACGTGGCCGGGAAACGGGCCCGCACCCGCGGAGCGGCAACCATAATGGCGCGCATGCCGCATTGCCTGCGACTTGCCTGCCTGTTGTTGCTGTCGATCTGCCTGGGCGCGGGCGCGCAGGGCCTTCCGCCAGAAGTGGAGAGCGCGCTCGCCGCGAGCGGGCTGCCGCGCGACGCAGCGGTCGTGCTCGTCGCCCCGGCCGAAGGCGGCGCACCCCGCGTGGCGCATCGCATCGACACGCCCGTCAATCCCGCCTCCGTCGCCAAGCTGGCGACCACCTTCGCGGCGCTGGACATCCTGGGACCCACCTACACCTGGACCACGTCGGTCTACCTCGACGGCGAGCTGCGCCTGGGCACGCTGCGCGGCAACCTCGTGATCCGCGGCGGCGGCGACCCGAAGCTGGTGCGCGAGCGCCTGTGGCTGCTGCTGCAGCGCGTGCGCGCGCTCGGCGTGCACCGCATCACGGGCGATATCGTGCTGGATCGCAGCGCCTTCGCCCTGCCCCCGCACGACGCGGCCGCCTTCGACGGCGAGCCCCTGCGCCCCTACAACGCGTCGCCCGACGCGCTGCTGGTGAACTTCCGGACGGTCTCGGTGACCTTCACGCCCGAAGGACGGCAGGCCCGCGTATCGGTCGAACCGGAGCTCGCCGGCGTCCAGTGGCCCTCGCACGTGCCGCTGTCGGCGGGCGAATGCGGCGACTGGATCACGCCCTTGCGCGCCGATTTCACCGACCCCACGCGCATCCGCTTTCCCGGCAGCTTTCCGGCCGCCTGCGGCGAGAAGACGTGGAACATCGCGCCGCCGCAGGCCGGGGCCTACGCCGCCCGCGCGATCGCCGCCATGTGGCAGGAAGTGGGCGGGCACCTCGCCGGCCAGGTGCGCGATGGCACCGTGCCGCCGGGCCTGACGCCCCTGTTCGAATTCCGCTCGCCGCCGCTGGCGGAAGTCGTGCGGGACGTCAACAAGTTCAGCAACAACGTGATGGCGCAGCAGCTGTTCCTCACGCTGAGCCTGGTGCACCGGGGGACCGGCAGCTTCGACGCCTCGCGCGAGCTGCTGCAGGCCTGGTGGCGCGAGCGTATCGGCGGCGAGCCGCCCTTCACCGAAAACGGCTCCGGCCTGTCCCGCGTGGAGAGCTTCACCGCGCGGCAGCTGGCGCAGCTGCTGCAGTCCGCCTGGGTGTCGCCGCTGATGCCGGACCTCGCCGCCTCGCTGCCGGCGCTGGGGCTGGACGGCACGCTGCGCCGCCAGCGGCAGAACGTGGGCCTGGCGCACCTGAAGACCGGCAGCCTCAACGAGGTGGCCGGCGTCGCCGGCTATGTGCACGGCCCGCAGGGTCGCCGCTGGGTGCTGGTGGCCATCGCCAACCACCGGCGCGCGTCGGCCATCCGGCCGGTCGCGCAGGCGCTGGTGGAATGGGCGGCGCGCCAGCCCTGAGGGGAAAAAAGGCGATGCCGCTTTCGACGACATCGCCCCTGCAGCGAAGGAAGGGGCCGTGCGGCCCCGTGCATCACCAGCGGTTGCGCACGCGGGCGACGAAGTACTCGCCCAGCAGGCGATGCGCGCGGGGCGTGAGGTACACGCGGTCGGCGAAGAGGTAGGCGTTATAGCGTTCGTTGATGAGCGTGCTCTTCGTGCATTCCGACGAATCGATCTGGTTGGCACCGGTGCCGATGCCCGCGCCCGGATCGCGCGAATTGCACACCGGACGCTCCACCTCCTCGAAGGCATAGGCGCCGGGCGCGCCTTCGTAGCGGTTGACCTGCTCGGGGAAATCCACGTACAGCACGGTCTCCCCGAGGTCCGCGGCGGCGACCTTGAAGCCGTCGTTGAACTTGCGGCTGATCTCCTCCAGGAAGGGCTCGGCGTTGCGGTCCTTGGCCCAGGGCGAACGGCCCAGGTTGTAGGCGCCGGCCACGACGACGTGTCGCGCCCCGGCATCGACCAGGCGGCGCACCTGCGCACCCAGTTCCTCGCCGGCCTTGGTCACGGCCGCGATCGCCTCCGCCTCGGTCTGGCTGCCTTCGAACACCGCCTGGGCGTTCACGATGATGTCCGAGTGGCCCGCGTTCAGAAGGATCAGGTCATTGGCGCCCGGCGCGCCGCCGGCCAGGAACTCGTCGATCTGCTGCACGACCGTCTGTGCGCCCGTGTCGCCGCCGGCACCGGGCGTGTTCGCCACGCGCGCGTTGGCCACGGCCCAGGAGGTGCCGCCGCTGCGCTCGGTGGTCAACCCGTTGCCGAAGACCTCGGCGACGTAGAGCGTCCAGTTGTTCAGCTCGCCGTCGTTGACGGTGTAGCGCGTGCCGCCCGCGTTCTGGCCGATGTCGGCCATGGCGTCGCCGAAGACGACGATGCGCGCGGGATCGAGCTCGGATTCGGTGTCGCCGCCGCCGCCGCAGGCCGCGAGCAGGACGACGGATGCGCCGGCCGCCGCCAGCCAGGCGCGCCGCAACCACTGAGTTGCCATGAAGTGTTCTCCGGTGAAACCGGAGAGTTTACCGATCCACGGTGAAGCACCGGTCAAGCCGCGGCGGCGCGGTGCAGACGGTCGCGCACGCCGTCCCACTCGGGGCCGTCCGGCGGCGTTTCGATCCAGATGAGCTTGACGCCGGCCGCGTCGAATTCGCGCAGCACGGCGAAGAGTTGCCGCGCCGTTTCCGCCGCGTCGTCGGGCATGCGGCGGTAGTGCGGCGTGCGGGTGCGCACGCCGCTGCGGGCGTAGACCGCGATCGCCGCGGCGTCGGCACCGAGCACGTCGAGCGCGGCCTGCAGGGTCTTGCCGTCCATGAGGCGCACCTTGGCACTGGGCGCATAGTGCGAGGCCAGCGTGCCGGAGGCGCGCGGCGCGGCGCCAGGCATCTCCTCGGGCAGCCACAGGCGCTCGCCGCAGGCTGCCTCGATCCGCGGGCGCGCCAGGGTGCCCGGACGCAGCAGCACGGGCACGCCGCGCGTGCAATCGACGATGGCCGACTCGATGCCCACGCGCGTGGCGCCGCCGTCGAGCACCAGCAGCTCGTCGCCGAACTCGGCGGCGACGTGCGCCGCGGTGGTGGGGCTCACGCGGCCGAAGCGGTTGGCG
>JAEZEB010000107.1 GCA_023438115.1 Pseudomonadota bacterium
CCCGGCAACCGAACCCTGGGCGCCCGCCTCGGCGCCCGGCATGGGCGCGGCGCGCAGCGGCGGCGCCGGATCAGCGGCACGATGAGTCCGTCCCGCCCCTTCATCCTGCGGCCGGTCGCCACCTCGCTGCTGATGCTGGCCATCGTGCTGGCCGGCCTGGTGGGCCTGCGCTTCCTGCCGCTGTCGGCGCTGCCGCAGGTGGACTATCCGACCATCCAGGTGCAGACGCTGTATCCCGGCGCCAGCCCCGAGGTGATGGCGCAGACCGTCACCGCGCCGCTGGAACGCCAGTTCGGGCAGATGCCGGGGCTGGAGCGCATGAGTTCCACCAGCGCCGCCGGGGTGTCCATCGTCACGCTGCAGTTCGGCCTCGGTCTCGCGCTCGACGTCGCCGAGCAGCAGGTGCAGGCGGCGATCAACGCCGGCGGCTCGCTGCTGCCGGCGGACCTGCCCGCGCCACCGGTCTACGCCAAGGTGAACCCGGCGGATGCGCCGGTGCTCACGCTGGCGCTGACCTCCGAGACGCTGCCGCTGACCGAGGTGCGCAACATCGCCGACACGCGCCTGGCGCTGAAGATCAGCCAGGTGAGCGGCGTCGGCCTCGTCACGCTTTCCGGCGGACAGCGCCCGGCCGTGCGCATCCAGGCCGACAACCGCGCCCTTGCCGCGATGGGCCTGACGCTGGACACCATCCGCACCACCATCGCCAGCGCCAACGCGAACGCGGCCAAGGGCAGCATCGACGGCGCCACGCGCTCGTACACCATCAACTCCAACGACCAGCTGCTGACGGTGGAGGACTACAGCAACCTGATCGTCTCCTTCCGCAACGGTGCGCCCGTGCGCCTGCGCGAGGTGGCCGACGTGGTGCAGAGCGCGGAGAACGTGAAGCTGGGCGCCTGGGCCGGCGTGCGGCCCGCGATCGTGCTGAACGTCCAGCGCCAGCCCGGCGCCAACGTCATCGCCACCGTGGACGCCATCAAGGCCCGGCTGCCGGAACTGACCGCGCAGCTGCCCGGCGCCATCCAGGTGGACGTGCTGGCCGACCGCACCACCGGGATCCGCGCTTCCGTCCACCACGTGCAGCTGGAACTGATCCTGGCCGTCGTGTTCGTGGTGCTGGTGATCTTCGCCTTCCTGCACAGCCCGCGCGCCACGCTGATCGCGAGCCTGTCGGTGCCGATCTCGCTGATCGGCACCTGCGGCGTGATGTACCTGCTGGGCTACAGCCTGAACAACCTGACGATGATGGCGCTGACCATCGCCACCGGTTTCGTGGTGGACGACGCCATCGTGATGATCGAGAACATCGCCCGCCACATCGAGGCGGGCGACCCGCCCATGACGGCGGCGATGAAGGGCGCCAGCGAGATCGGCTTCACCATCATCTCGCTGACGGTGTCGCTGATCGCGGTGCTGATCCCGCTGCTGTTCATGGGCGACGTGGTGGGCCGGCTGTTCCGCGAGTTCGCGGTCACGCTCTCGGTGACCATCCTGATTTCCATGCTGGTGTCGCTGACGCTGGTGCCGATGATGTCGGCGCGCTGGCTGAAGGCGCACACGGAACCGGAAGGCGGCTGGGGCGGGAAGATCCAGCGCGGCTTCGACCGCGTGATCCACCGGTACGACCAGGCGCTGGTGTGGGTGCTGGCGCGCCAGAAGCTCACGCTGCTGGTGGCATTGGGCACGCTGGTGCTGACGGCGCTGCTGTACATCGCGATCCCCAAGGGCCTGTTCCCGACGCAGGACACCGGTCAGCTGCAGGTGCGCGTGGAGGCTTCGCAGTCCAGCGCCTATCCGGCGATGGCGGCGCTGCAGCAGGAGGTGGCGCGCGAGCTGCTGGAAGATCCCGACGTCGCCAGCATCGCCAGCTTCGTCGGCGTGGACGCGGCCAACAACACCATGCTGCACACCGGCCGCATGCTGGTGAACCTGGAGAGCGGGCGCGGCGGCCTGGAGGAGGTGATCTCGCGGCTGCGCGAGCGCGGCATGAAGGTGCCGGGCGTCACGCTGTACTTCCAGCCCGTGCAGGACCTCACGATCGAATCCGAGACCGGGCCCACGCAGTACCGCATCTCGCTGGAGGCGGCGGACACCGCCACGGTGAACGACTGGGCGAGCCGCGTCGTGCAGCGGCTGCGCGAAGAGCCGCTGCTGCGCAACCTCACCACGGACGCGGACGCCGCCGGCGCCGCCGTGTTCGTGGAAGTGGACCGCGACACCGCCGCGCGCCTGAACATCAGCACCTCCGCGATCGACGACGCGCTCTACAGCGCGTTCGGCCAGCGCATCGTCTCCACCATCTTCACCGAGACCAACCAGTACCGCGTGGTGCTGGAGGCGCGCACGGAACGCGCCGCCTCCATCGACGCCCTGAACGCGCTGCAGATCCGCACCGGCTCCGGTGAGCCCACGCCGCTGTCGGCCGTGGCCCGCGTGGTGGAGCGCAAGGCGCCGCTGCAGATCACGCACGTGGCGCAGTACCCCGCGGCGACCATCGGCTTCGACACGGGCGAGGGCGTCGCCCTGGGCACGGCGGTGGACCGCATCCGCTCGGTGCTGCAGGAGATGGACCTGCCGGCCGGCGTGACCGTGACCTTCCTGGGCGCCGCCGGCGCCTACGAGCGCTCGCTGGCCAACCAGCTGTGGCTCATCCTCGCGGCGGTGGTGTGCGTCTACATCGTGCTGGGCGTGCTGTACGAGAGCTACGTGCACCCGCTGACCATCCTCTCGACGCTGCCCTCGGCCGGCATCGGCGCGCTGCTCGCGCTGATGCTCACGGGCAACGAGCTGGGCGTGATCGGCATCATCGGCATCATCCTGCTGATCGGCATCGTCAAGAAGAACGCGATCATGATGATCGACTTCGCCCTCGACGCCGAGCGCACCGAGGGCAAGGCGCCGCAGGAGGCGATCCACCAGGCGGCGCTGCTGCGCTTCAGGCCCATCATCATGACGACGCTGGCGGCGCTGTTCGCGGCCGTGCCGCTGATGTTCGGCTTCGGCGAGGGCGCCGAGCTGCGCCGGCCGCTGGGCCTGGCGATCTTCGGCGGGCTGATCGTGAGCCAGCTGCTGACGCTGTTCACGACGCCGGTGATCTACCTGTGGTTCGACCGGCTGGGACGCAGGTGGCGCAAGGGCCGCGCGAGCCCCCGCCCCAACCCTCCCCCAGAGGGGGAGGGAGCCGGATGAACCTGTCCGCGCCGTTCGTGCGCCGGCCTGTCGGCACGGTGCTGCTGACGATCTGGATCGCCCTGGCCGGCATCGCGGCCTTCTTCAACCTGCCGGTGGCTTCGCTGCCGCAGGTGGACTTCCCGGTGATCTCGGTGTCGGCCAGCCTGCCGGGCGCGAGCCCGCAGACGATGGCCACGAGCGTGGCGACGCCGCTGGAGCGGCGGCTGGGGGTGATCGCGGGCGTCAACGAGATGACCTCGCGCAGCAGCAACGGCAGCGCGCGCGTGACGCTGCAGTTCGACCTGAACCGCGACATCGACGCCGCGGCGCGCGAGGTGCAGGCGGCGATCAACGCCTCGCGCGCCGACCTGCCGGCGACGCTGCGCAGCAACCCGACCTACCGCAAGGCCAATCCCTCCGCCGCGCCCGTGATCATCCTGGCGCTCACCTCGGACACGCGCACGCCGGGACAGATCTACGACGCGGTGTCCAACATCGTCCAGCAGAAGATCGCGCAGGTTCCCGGCGTCGGCGACGTGGAACTGGGCGGCGGTTCGCAGCCGGCGGTGCGCGTGGAGTTGATCCCCTTCGCCATCAACCGTTTCGGCATCTCCAGCGAGGACATCCGCGCGGCGCTGCAGTCCGGCACCGCCAACCGCCCCAAGGGCGACGTGGAGGTGGAGGGCCGGCGGCTGCAGGTGTACACGACCAGCGGCATGGCCGGCGGGGGCCGCTCGGCGGCGGACTACCGCGACATGGTGGTCGGCTGGCGCGACGGCGCGGCGGTGCGCCTGTCGGACGTGGCCGAGGTCAGCGACGGCGTGGAGAACATCAACACGCTGGGCCTCTTCAACGGCCAGCCGGCGGTGATCGTTCTCGTGACGCTGCAGCCCGGCGCCAACGTGATCCAGACCGTCGACGGCGTGAAGGACCTGCTGCCTTCGCTGCAGGAGGCGCTGCCCGATGACATCCGGCTGCAGGTGGCGTCCGACCGCACCAACTCCATCCGCGCCTCGCTGCACGAGGTGGAGGTGACGCTGTTCATCGCCATCCTGCTGGTGGTGCTGGTGGTCAGCGTCTTCCTGCGCAACGCCCGCGCCACCTTCATCCCGGCGGCCGCCACCGTCGTGTCCCTGCTGGGGACTTTCGGGGTGATGTACTTCCTCGGCTTCTCCCTCAACAACCTGTCGCTGATGGCCCTGACGGTGGCCACGGGCTTCGTGGTGGACGACGCCATCGTGGTGCTGGAGAACACCTCGCGCCACATCGAGAGCGGCATGAACCGCTTCCAGGCGGCGCTGCAGGGCGCACGCGAGGTCGGCTTCACGGTGCTGTCGATCAGCCTGTCGCTGGTGGCCGTGTTCATCCCGCTGCTGTTCATGGGCGGGCAGGAAGGGCGGCTGTTCCGCGAGTTCGCCGTCACGCTGTCGGCGGCGGTGATGATCTCGCTGCTGATCTCGCTGACCACCACGCCGATGATGTGCGCCTGGCTGCTGCGGCGCGACGCGCACGAGCGTCCGCCCGGCCGCATCGCGCGCGGCCTGGAGCGCGCCTTCGGCTGGAGCCAGAAAGCCTACGAGCACAGCCTGGACTGGGCGCTGTCGGCGCAGTGGCTGGTGCTGCTGATCCTGGGGCTGGTGATCGCGCTCAACGCCTTCCTCTTCATCCAGATCCCCAAGGGCTACTTCCCGCGGCAGGACAGCGCGCAGATGCAGGGCGGCCTGCGCGCCGACCAGAGCATCTCCTTCCAGGCGATGCAGGCCAAGCTGCGGCAGGCCGTGGAGATCATCCGCGCCGATCCGGCGGTGGACACCGTGGTCGCCTTCACCGGCGGCAGCCGCGCCGGCGGCGGCATCATGTTCGTCAACCTCAAGCAGGACCGCCAGGCGCGCGCGGAGGCCGTCATCGCCCGCCTGCGGCCGCAGCTGTCGCAGATCACCGGCCTGTCGGTGTTCCTCAACCCGGTGCAGGACCTGCGCATGGGCGGGCGCCAGAGCAACGCCAGCAACCAGTACACGCTCAAGTCCGACAACGCCGGGGACCTCAAGACCTGGGCGCTGCGCCTGGCCGAGGCCATGAAGCGGCAGCCCGCGCTGGTGGACGTGGACACGGACCAGCAGGAGAACGGCGTGGAGACCTTCGTGGAGGTGGACCGCGAGAGCGCGCGCCGGCTGGGCATCAGTTCGCGCGACGTCGACAACGCGCTGTACAACGCCTTCGGCCAGCGCCAGGTGGCCACGATCTACGACGACCTGAACCAGTACAAGGTGGTGATGCAGGTGGGGCGCCGGTTCATCCGCGGACCCGAGAACCTGAAGGACGTGTACGTGCCGGCCAATCCCACGGGACCGGCGCTGCTCGCGGACATCGCGGCGGAAGCGGCGGGCGGCGAGGCCGCGGCCAACGGCACGGCGACGGCCGGCACCGGCACTTCCGCCAACCCGGGCCTGCGCGACGCTTCCACCGGCGCCGCCGTCAGCGGCGAAGCGCGGCCCATGGTGCCGCTGGCGGCCATCGCGCGCTTCTACGAGCGTCCCACGGCCAGCTCGATCGAGCACCAGGACGCCGAGCTCGCCACCACGATCTCCTACAACCTCGCCGAAGGCGTGACGATGGCCGAGGGCCAGGCGGCGGTGCGCGCGGCCGAGGCGGAGGTGGCGCTGCCGATCAACGTGCGCGGCAGCTTCGAGGGCACGGCCCGCGCGGCGCAGCAGTCGCAGCAGCAGATGCCCATCCTGATCCTGGCGGCCATCGTCGTGATCTACATCGTGCTGGGCGTTCTGTACGAAAGCCTGGTGCACCCGGTCACGGTGCTCTCCACGCTGCCCTCGGCCGGCGTGGGCGCGGTGCTGGCGCTGCTGCTGTTCCAGCTGGACTTCTCCATCATGGCGCTGATCGGGCTCTTCCTGCTGATCGGGATCGTGAAGAAGAACGCCATCCTGATCATCGACTTCGCGCTGGACGCCGAACGCTCGCGTGGCCTGTCGCCCTACGAAGCGGTGCGCGAGGCCTGCCTGCTGCGCTTCCGCCCCATCCTGATGACCACGCTGGCCGCCGCGCTGGGCGCGCTGCCGCTGGCGATCGGCTTCGGCGAGGGCGCCGAGCTGCGCCGGCCGCTGGGCATCACCATCGTCGGCGGCCTGCTCGCCAGCCAGGTGATCACGCTGCTCACCACGCCCGTCGTCTACCTGCTGCTGGACAAGCTGCGCCGCCGCAGCCCCCACGAACGACTGCTCTCCCGCCACGGCGAACCGCAAACCGCATGAGAAGAACCTCCGTCCCCCTCCTGGCCCTTGCCGCGTCGCTGGTGCTCGCCGGCTGCGTGAACCTCGCCCCGAAGTACGAGGCGCCCGCGGTGGAGACGCCCGTGGCCTTCAAGGAAGGGCGCGGCGCCTGGGTGCCGGCCGCGCCTGCCGATACGCTGGAACGCGGCCCGTGGTGGGAGCTGTTCGACGATCCCGTCCTGGGCGGCCTGGCCGCGCAGGTGGAGGTGAACAACCAGAACGTGGTGGCGCAGGTGGCGGCCTACCGGCAGGCGAGGGCGCTCACGCGCGAGCAGCGCGCGTCGCTGTTCCCGCGCGTGGACCTGGACGGACGCAACAGCGTCACGGGCGGCCCGGAGCGCGATACCGCGCGCAGCTACCAGCTGAACATAGGCGCGAGCTGGGAGCCGGACGTCTTCGGCCGCGTCTCGCTGGCGGTGCAGAACGCGCGCACCGGCGAGGAGATCGCGCAGGCGGACATCGCCTCGCTCAAGCTCGCCCTGCTCGGCGAGCTGGCGGTCAACTACTTCGGCCTGCGCGAGAGCGACGTGCTCACGGCGCTGCAAACCGAAACCCTGCGCGGCTACGAGCGGGCGTTGCAGATCACCCGCAACCGCTACGAGGCCGGCATCGTGGCGCGCACCGACGTGCTGCAGGCCGAGACGCAGATGGCCAACAGCCGCGCGGACCTGCTCACGCTGGAGCGCCAGCGCGCCACCTTCGAGCACGCGATCGCCGTGCTGGTGGGTCGCGCGCCTTCGGACTTCGACTTGCCCGCCGACCCGAAGTGGAGCGTCAAGGTGCCGGCGCTGCCGGAGGTGGTGCCGTCCACGCTGCTGCAGCGGCGGCCCGACATCGCTGCCGCGGAGCGCCGCGTGGCGCGCGCCAACAATGCCATCGGCATCGAGCGCAGCGCCTTCTTCCCCAGCATCAGCCTCAGCGGTTCGATCGGCACCTCGGCGGCGAGCCTGGGCGAGCTGTTCAGCGCGTCCAGCCTGGCCTGGGCGCTGGGCAGTTCGCTGGCGCAGACGATCTTCGACGCGGGCGCGCGCACCGCCCGCGTGGACCAGGCGCGTGCCGCACTCGACGAAGCCGCGGCCGACTACCGGCAGGCGGTGCTGACGGCCTTCCAGGACGTGGAGGACCAGCTCGTCGCGCTGCGCGTGCTGGAGCAGCAGCAGTCCCTGCGCCAGCAGGCGGCGCGCGCGGCCGACCTGGTGGAGCAGCAGGTGCTCAACCGCTACGAATCCGGGCTGGTCGGCTTCACCGAAGTGATCACGGCGCAGCAGAGCGCGGCGTCGGCGCGGCGTGCGCTGGTGCAGGCGCAGATCGACCGGCAGCTCGCGGCCGTGGCGCTGATCCAGGGGCTGGGCGGCGGCTGGCGTGGCATGGCGGCGACGCCTTCGGGGCCGGATTGACGCTTGTCAAGCGCGCCGGCCGCGACAGGAGTACCGTCGCGGCATGGGCAACGCACGCTTCGCCGCCATCCTCGCCATCCTGATCTCGCTGGGCGTGGCCGCGTGGCCGACGGTCACGCAGAAGAGCGTGGCGCACGGCGTCACCGTGGCGGTTACGGCGGGCGAGCTGCACGAGGATGCCAGCATCTGGGATTTCGCCGTCGCCTTCGACGCGCGCGGGCGCAAGCTGGACGACGAGGTGATGGAAGATTTCGTCCTCGTGGGCGGCGGGCACATCGTCAAGCCGCTCGCGTGGGAAGGGCAGGGCGCGGCCACGGGGCATCGCGCCGGCGTGCTGAAGTTCATCGCCATTCGGCCGCGGCCGAAGGAGCTGGAGTTGCGGCTGGCGCGCAAGGGCGAGGCCAAGCCGCGGGTGTTCCGGTTCGCGTTCGGGGATTGGACGGCTTGATCACCCGAAAAAATCGCAAGCGATTTTTTCGGGTGGCCTGATCAGTGCGGGG
>JAEZEB010000108.1 GCA_023438115.1 Pseudomonadota bacterium
TAGGTCGGGGTGAGCGCGAAGCCGAACCCCGACATCCCCGGCAAGTCAGCACCCCGTGCGTCGGGGTGCCACAGAACCCCGACGTTTCACACCAAAGAACAAGGTCGTAGGTCGGGGTGAGCGCGCAGCCGAACCCCGACACGGCACCTCAAAGAACGTCCTTCAAATACACCGACGACAACCGCCCCGTCTGCCACAGCTTGGCCGTTGCCTCCGAAGCCGGCATCAACAGGTGCCGCATCAGCGGCTCCAGCGCGGTCGCCTGCACGTCCGCCAGCATCACGTACCGCGTCCCCGCCTGGTCCTCCACCTCGTTCAGGCGCCCCACCCAATCCAGCTGCACCAGCGTCTGCAGCACCGGCTCCAGCTGCAGGATGTCGACCTCCATCACCGCGCCCAGTTCCGTGGCCGTGAGCCCGCGCCGCGCCGTGCCGCGCGCGCCTTCCAGGTGTTGCAGCACCTCCAGCGCCAGCTGGAACTGCCAGCCGTGCCCGCCGCCCAGGCGGCGCGGCCCCGCGAGCAGGCTGGGAAGATAGGCCGTGATCACCGCGCCCAGCAGCACGATCACCCAGGCGATGTAGATCCACACCAGGAGGATCGGTACCGTCGCGAACGCGCCGTAGACGGCCGAATAGGTCGGCACCGTGCCGATGTA
The DNA here is from genome assembly GCA_023438115.1 of Pseudomonadota bacterium. Taxonomy (GTDB): domain Bacteria; phylum Pseudomonadota; class Gammaproteobacteria; order Burkholderiales; family Burkholderiaceae_C; genus Ramlibacter. The sequence continues at coordinate 656 of JAEZEB010000108.1, forward strand.
CCAGGCAAGCAGCTTCTTCGCGAGCTCCAGGCCCAGCGTGGCGAACACGCCGCCCGCGATCGCATGCGAGCGCCGCACCGGCGTGTTGGGCACGTAGCGGTACATCGCCGTGAGCGCAATCGCCAGCAGCGCGAACTCGACGACATCCAGCAGGAAGGCCAGCGTGCCGGGCAGCGTGCGCACCACGCCGCGCGAGGTGCCCAGGCTCGCCGCCAGCAACAACGGGCCCAGCGTGAGCGCCGTCCAGTAGATCAGCAGCCGCTGCGCGAGCGGACGCGCGCGGCGCACGCGCCAGATGCCGTTGAGCGTGCGGTCGATGGTGAGCATCAGCGCGATGGCACTGAGCACGAGCGCCGCGAGGCCCACGCCACCGAGCTGGCTCGCCTTGCCCGCGAACTGCGTCAGGTAGCGGATCACCTGGCGCGCGATGGCGTCCGGCACCAGGCTCTGCACCAGCCAGGCCTGCAGGCTGGCCTGCATCTTCCCGAACAGCGGGAAGGCCGTGAACAGCGCCAGGGCCACGGTGAAGAACGGGACCAGCGCCAGCATGGTCGTGAAGGTGAGGCTGCTCGCGGACAGCCCCAGCCGGTCTTCGCGGAAGCGCTCGCGCAGAGTCACCGCGGTGGTGCGCCAGGGGAAATGCGCGAGGTCGGCGAACAGCTGGCGCAGGAAGTCGGAGGCTTGGGTCACTCGGGAAGGGTCGTCCTCTCGGGGAGTACCCTATGATGCCATCCGCCATGCAGTCCCCCGAAGCCGCCGCCGTTCCGCCCGTCGTGGAAACCACACGCTGGATCGCCGTCGCGAGCCTCCTGGGGCTGATCGCGCTGGGCCTCGCGTGGGAGCTGTGGCTCGCGCCGCTGCGTCCGGGCGGCAGCCTGTGGGCCATCAAGGTGATCCCGCTGTTCTTCGCCGTGCCGGGCATCCTGCGCCGGCGCATGTACACCTACCGCTGGACCAGCCTGCTGGTCTGGTTCTATTTCGCCGAGGGCGTGGTGCGCGCCAGCGGGCGCGGCCTGGGCGACAGCGTGCCGCTGGCCCTGCTGGAGATCGCCCTCAGCATCGTCCTCTTCACCGCCTGCGCGCTGCACGTGCGGGTGCGCCTGCGCAACGCCAAAGCATGAATCCCCTCATCTCCCAGCTGCAGGCCGCCGTGGGAGCGGCCCACGTCCTCGTCGAGGGCGACCTCTCCGCCTACGAGCGGGACTGGCGCCGCCGCTCGCAGGGCAAGGCCCTCGCCGTGGTGCGCCCCGGCACCACGCAGGAAGTGGCGGCCGTGGTGCGCGCCTGCGCCGCCGCCGGCACGGCCATCGTGCCGCAGGGCGGCAACACGGGCATGGTGGTCGGCTCCACGCCCGATCCGTCCGGCACGCAGGTGGTCCTGAGCCTCGTGCGCCTGAACCGCGTGCGCGCACTCGACGCCGGCAATCTCACGATGACCGTGGAAGCGGGTTGCGTGCTGCAAAGCCTGCAGGAGCAGGCCGAAGCCGCCGGCTTCCTCTTTCCCCTGAGCCTCGCGGCCGAGGGCAGCTGCACCATCGGCGGCAACCTGGGCACCAACGCCGGCGGCACGCAGGTCGTGCGCTACGGCAATGCGCGCGAGCTGTGCCTGGGCCTGGAAGTCGTCACGCCGCAAGGCGAGGTGTGGGACGGGCTGTCGGGCCTGCGCAAGGACAACACCGGCTACGACCTGCGCAACCTGTTCATCGGCAGCGAAGGCACGCTGGGCGTGATCACCGCCGCGACGATGAAGCTCTATCCGCTGCCGGCCGCCTCGCTTACCGCGTGGGCCGCGGTGCCGTCGATGGAAGCCGCCGTCACGCTGCTCGGACTGGCGCACAAGCACCTCGGCGCCTCGCTCACCGGCTTCGAGGTGATGGGGCAATTCGCCCTGAGCCTGGTGGGCAAGCACATGCCGCAGCTGCGCGTGCCCTTCCTGGACGAGAGCCCGTACGGCGTGCTGCTGGAGAACTCCGACCAGGAATCCGAGCCGCATGCCCGCGCGCAGTTCGAGAAGCTGCTGGAAGCGGCGCTGGAGGACGGCTGCGCCACCGACGCGGTGGTGGCCGAGAACATCGCGCAGGCGCGCACCCTGTGGCATGTGCGCGAATCCATCCCGCTTGCACAGGCGCAGGAAGGGCTGAACATCAAGCACGACATCTCCATCCCGGTGTCGCGCATCCCCGCCTTCTGCGCCGAGACCGACGCGCTGCTGCAGCGCGAGATCGCCGGCGTGCGGCTGGTCAACTTCGGGCACCTGGGCGACGGGAACCTGCACTACAACGTGCAGGCGCCCGAGGGCGGCGACATGCAGGCCTTCCTGCGCGAGCAGGAGGAACGCGTGAACGCCCTGGTGTACGACCAGGTGAAGCGCTTCGACGGCTCGATCTCGGCCGAACACGGCATCGGCACGCTCAAGGCGCACAAGCTGCCGCAGTACAAGTCGCCGGTGGCGCTGGAAATGATGCGCGCGATCAAGAAGGCGCTGGATCCGCAGGGGATCATGAATCCGGGGAAGGTGCTGGCGGAGTGATGCGGGGCGGCGGGGTTCGCCTACGGCTCACCCCGCCCTACCAACCTTGTCATTGGGGCCTTGAGCCGCAATCCAGACCGCCTTGGCAAGACCACGGCCGCTGGATCCCGGGTCGAGCCCGGGATGACAACCGGCCATAATTGCCTCATGCCCCGCCCCGTCCGTTCCCAGTACGAAACCTTCATGCGCCATGTCTACGAACATGGCACGCCCAAGACCGACCGCACCGGCACCGGCACGCGCAGCGTGTTCGGCTACCAGATGCGCTTCGACCTGGCCGAAGGCTTCCCGCTGGTGACGACCAAGAAGGTCCACCTCAAGTCCATCATCCACGAGCTGCTCTGGTTCCTGCAAGGCTCCAGCGACAACAAGTGGCTCAACGAACGCGGCGTGACCATCTGGGACGAGTGGGCGCGCGAGGACGGCGACCTGGGCCCCGTGTACGGCGTGCAGTGGCGCAGCTGGCCCACGCCCGACGGCGGACAGATCGACCAGATCGCCGAAGCGGTCAAGACGATCAAGACCAATCCCGATTCGCGCCGCATCATCGTCAGCGCCTGGAACGTCGCGGACATCCCGAAGATGGCGCTGGCGCCCTGCCACGCTTTCTTCCAGTTCTACGTGGCGGACGGCAAGCTGTCGTGCCAGCTGTACCAGCGCAGCGCGGACATCTTCCTGGGCGTGCCCTTCAACATCGCCAGCTACGCCCTGCTCACGCACATGATGGCGCAGCAATGCGACCTGCAGGTCGGCGACTTCATCTGGACCGGCGGCGATTGCCACATCTACAGCAACCACCACGAGCAGGTGGAACTGCAGCTCTCGCGCCAGCCCTTCCCGTACCCCACGCTGAACATCAAGCGCAAGCCGGCCTCGATCTTCGAGTACGCGTACGAGGACTTCGAAGTGCTGGACTACCAGTGCCACGGCCCCATCAAGGCGCCCGTCGCCGTGTGAGGACACCATGAAGCTCGGCCTCATCTACGCGCGCGCGCGCAACGGCGTCATCGGCAAGGACGGCGTGCTGCCCTGGCACCTGCCGGAAGACCTCGCGCATTTCCGCAAAGTGACGACGGGTGCGCCCGTGATCATGGGCCGCAAGACCTGGGATTCGCTGCCGGAGCGCTTCCGCCCCCTGCCCGGCCGTCGCAACGTCGTCGTCACGCGGCAGCCCACGTGGTCCGCGACCGGCGCCGAGCGCGTGCACTCGCTGGAACAGGCGGTGGCGCTGTGCGAATCGGAGGCGCACGCCTGGGTGATCGGCGGCGCGGAGATCTTCCTGCACGCGCTGCCGCTGGCGCAGATCATCGAGCTGACCGAGATCGACGCCGACTTCGAAGGCGACACGCTGGCGCCCGACCTCGGCACCGAATGGACCGAGCTGGAGCGCGAGGAAGGCGTCTCGGCCAACGGGCTGCGCTTCGCCTTCGTGACCTACGGCCGCGGCCTCGTTTCCGAATGAAGATCACCACCTGGAACGTCAATTCCCTCGCCGCCCGCCTGCAGCACGTGCTGGACTGGACGGCGGCCAATCCCGTCGACGTGCTGTGCATCCAGGAGCTCAAGCTCACGGATGACAAGTTCCCGCTGGACGTGCTGCGCGCGGCCGGCTACGAGCACTGCGCCGTCTTCGGGCAGAAGACGTACAACGGGGTCGCGGTGCTGAGCCGCCACCCGGTGCGCGACGTCGTGAAGAACATCGTGGGCTTCGAGGACGACAGCTCGCGCCTGCTTTCGGTGACGATCGATTCGCCGCTGGGCGAAGTGCGCGTCATCAACGGCTACTTCGTCAACGGCCAGGCGCCGGGCTCGGAGAAGTTCGACTACAAGATGTCCTGGCTGCGCGGGCTGCGCGGCTACGTGCGCGAGGAGCTCGCGCACCATCCGCGGCTGGTGCTGCTGGGCGACTTCAACATCGCTCCCGAGGACCGCGACTCCTACGACCCCGAAGGGCTGCGCGAGACCATCCACCACACCAGCGAGGAACGCGAACATTTCCGCGGCCTGCTGGAGCTGGGCCTGACCGACGCGTTCCGCCTCTTCGAGCAGCCCGAGAAGAGCTTCAGCTGGTGGGACTACCGCATGCTCGGCTACCAGAAGAACCGCGGGCTGCGCATCGACCACATCCTGGTGAGCGAAGGCGTGAAGCCGCTGGTGAAGGCCTGCGGCATCGACCGCGTGCCGCGCAAGTGGGAGAAGCCGAGCGACCACGCGCCGGTGACGGTGGAGCTGGGCTAGGCGTCAGGCCTCTTGGGGCCGCATGCGCGGATGGCGCTGGAACAGCACCGCCACGGTCACGCCGGTCGCGATGACGAACGCGCAGAAGATGGACACGGCCGCGTTCAGGCCCCAGTGGTCCGCGATCCAGCCCACGCCCAGCATCGGCACCATGCTGCCGACGTAGCCGGCCACCAGGTAGGAGGCGATCAGCCCCGACCGCTTGCCCGGGGGCGCCAGGCGGGTCACCATGCTCATGCCGGCCAGCATGCTCATCCCGTGTCCCGCGGCGGTGAACAGGACCCCCAGCACGAACAGCGTGCTCGAGCCGGCCCACAGGTTGGCCATGAGCAAGGCGTTGCTTGCCGCGAGCCCCAGCATCCCGAAGCAGCCGCACCAGTGCGTGGGCACGCGCGAGGCGACCACCTGCACGACGGCCGAACTCATCAGGATGAAGGCGACGGCCGTGCCGCTGACCACCGGGCCGTGCCAGGGCACGAGCTTGTCCAGGAACAGCGGCGCCATCGACGCATACAGGCCGAACACGCCGAAGGACACGAAGGGCAGGACGCTCGTGAGCAGGAAGGCCCGCGAGTCCGCGGCGGCGGGCCAGGTGAACCGCGGCAGCAGATCGCGCCATCCCAGGGCCGCGGACGGACGCGACGGGTCCTCCGGCAGCTGGATGCGGCCCAGGCCCACGAGGGCGATCGTGCCCAGGACCAGCGTGGGCACGTAGGTCGTGACCAGCGGCGCCGGCGCCCATTGGCCCATGGCACCGCCCAGCAGCGGTCCCAGCCCGAAGCCGAAGGCGATCAGGAAGCTGTTCAGCGTCGCCATGCGCTGCGGGTTCGCCGTGCCGCCCAGCTTCGAGAAGCCCGAAGCGGCGCTCGTCACCACCATGCTGGAGGCGATGCCCACCAGGAAGCGGCCGGCACTGAGCACCGCCATGTTGCGTGCCAGCAGGCTGACGAAGGTGCCGGCCATGGCGAGCGACAGGCCCCAGCGCAGCACCTTGCCGAACCCGAGGCGGGGGGGCCGGCGGCCCGCCG
>JAEZEB010000143.1 GCA_023438115.1 Pseudomonadota bacterium
TGTTTAAGAGTCAGACCGCCGCCCTCGTAGGTCGGCGGTGAGCGCCGCAGGCCGAACCCCGACAATCCCGCACGGTCTTTGCTAGAGTGGCCTTTTCGGGCTCCCAGGACCACCATGCCGACCGAGACCTCCGCTCCCCGCCACATCCGGCTGACTTCCCACGCAGGCGGCTTCGGCGCCCTGCCCATCCAGTGGGGCGCGGCCACGGCAACCGAGCGCGGCCCGGTGGTCGGGACGACGACCAAGCGGGCGCACCGCAACGTCATCGGCACGCACAGCGGCTCGTACAGCGTCTACCGCGCGCTCGCCGTCGCCGCCGGGGCCCTGAACCGCGACCACAAGGCCGACCTCACCAACACCGCGCCCACCAACCAGATCGGCCCCTATCCGCAGTGGACCGACGCCGGCAAGATCGTCAGCCTGGACCCCTGGGGCGCAACGGTCGCCGAGGCCTTCGCCACGGAGATCGCGGCCGGCTACGACATCCGGCCCACCATCGCCGTCACCAAGGCCCACGTGATCCTGCCGGAGGTGATCGAGGCGATCCAGAAGGGGCGCCTGAAGGCCGACGGCCGCATCCTGCTCGAAGGCGGCGCCGCCTGCGTGACCAAGGCCGCCATCGAACCCGTGTGGTGGCTGCCCGGCGTGGCGAGGCGCTTCGGCTGCTCCGAGGCCGACCTGCGCCGCGTGCTGTTCGAGGAGACGGGCGGCATGTACCCCGAGCTCGTCACGCGCAGCGACCTGGAGGTCTTCCTGCCCCCCATCGGCGGCCAGACGGTCTACATCTTCGGCAATCCGCGCGACCTCGCCAACCCGGACGTGGAGCTCACGGCCCGTGTCCACGACGAGTGCAACGGCTCCGACGTCTTCGGCTCCGATATCTGCACGTGCCGCCCCTACCTCACACACGCCATCGAGGAATGCATCCAGGGCGCGCAACGCGGCGGGGTCGGCCTGGTGTCCTATTCCCGCAAGGAAGGCCGCGCGCTCGGCGAGGTCACCAAGTTCCTCGTCTACAACGCCCGCAAGCGGCAGGAAGGCGGCGACACCGCCGACAAGTACTTCGCCCGCACCGAGTGCGTGGCCGGCGTGCAGGACATGCGCTTCCAGGAGCTCATGCCCGACGTGCTGCATTGGCTGGGCGTGAAGAAGATCCACCGCCTGGTCTCCATGAGCAACATGAAGTACGACGCGATCACCGGCTCCGGCATAGCGGTCGGCGAGCGCATCGACATTCCGGAAGACCTCATCCCCGCCGACGCGCGCGTGGAGATGGACGCCAAGAAGGCCGCCGGCTACTTCACGCCCGGCACCGTGCCCGACGCGCAGGCGCTGAAGAACACCAAGGGGCGCGCCCTATGAGCGATCGCCATTTCGTCGGCGGCAACCCGGCGGCCGAGGAAGCCGCGCGCATCCTGCGCACGACGCCCGAGATCCGCTCGCGCTGCCGCCAGCTGCTGCAGCGGGCGCGCGCCGGCGAATCGGCCTGGTTCACGGTGCAGGACGACCAGATCGGCCGCGCCGCGCGCGAGGTGGCCGAGGTCACCCGCACGCGTTTCCCGAAGCTGCAGATCCCTTTCCACAGCCGCTGGCGCCACTTCGAGGCGGGCGGCGTGGACCGCCGCGCCGAACTCGAGCGACGCCTCGGCGACCTGCCCCACGCCCAGCGGGCGCACGCCATGATCGACCTGGCCTTCGTGAGCGTCCTGCTCGACGCCGGCGCCGGGCCCGACTGGAACTACGTGGAGCCGGCCACCGGCCACACCTACACGCGCTCCGAGGGCCTGGCCGTGGCCAGCTTCCATGCCTTCACCAGCGGCATGTTCTCGAGCGACAAGGCGCACCCGCTGCAGGCGGACGCCGAAGGCCTGCGCAGCTTCGTGACCGACCATCTCGCGGCCGCCTTCCAGGTGCGCGAGAACAACCCGCTGGTGGGGCTGGAAGGGCGCGCCGTCCTGCTTCGCCGCCTGGGCGAGGTGATGGCGGAGCAGCCGGAAGTCTTCGGCGACGAGGTGCAGCGCCCCGGCGGCCTGTTCGACATGATCATCTCGCCGCTGGGTCCGGACGTGCCGCCCACCGCCGACGTGGCGGCGCACGACATCCTGTCGCAGATCCTCATCAGCTGCAGCGCGATCTGGCCCTCGGGCAGCTCCCTCGAAGGCGTGCCCCTGGGCGACTGCTGGCGCCACCCGGCCGTGCGCGGCGAGGGGCTGTCCGACGGCTGGGTGCCCTTCCACAAGCTGTCGCAGTGGCTCACCTATTCCTTGCTGGAGCCCTTCGCCTGGAACGGCGTGCAGCTGCGCGGAGTCTCGCAGCTCACAGCCCTGCCGGAATACCGCAACGGCGGCCTGCTGCTCGATACCGGCGTGCTGCGCCTCCGTGATCCGGACGTGGCCCGCCGCACCTGGCGGCCGTCCGACGAACTGGTGGTGGAATGGCGCGCCCTCACCGTGGCCCTGCTCGACGAGCTGGCCGACGACGTGCGCGACCACCTGCGGCTGGACGAGGAGCGCCTGCCGCTCGCCTGCGTGCTCGAAGGGGGCACCTGGGCGACGGGCCGCGAGTTCGCCCAGCGCCTGCGCGGCGGCCTGCCGCCGCTCACCGTCGAAAGCGACGGCACCGTCTTCTAGGAAAATGCCGGCCATGCAAGACAACAACGTCCACGTCATCGACCACCCGCTGGTGCAGCACAAGCTGTCCCTGATGCGGAACAAGGAATCCAGCACCAACACCTTCCGCCGGCTGCTCAATGAGTTGTCGATGCTGATGGCCTACGAGGTCACGCGCGACGTGCCCATGCAGGAAATCGAGATGGAGACGCCGCTGGAGAAGACCCGCGTGAAGGTCATCGACGGCAAGAAGCTGGTCTTCGTCTCCATCCTGCGCGCCGGCACCGGCATCCTGGACGGCATGCTGAGCGTGGTGCCCGGCGCCCGCGTGGGCCACATCGGCCTGTACCGCGATCCGAAGACGCTGATGGCCGTGGAGTACTACTTCAAGATGCCGCAGCACATGGAGGAGCGCGACATCATCGTGGTCGACCCGATGCTGGCCACCGGCAACTCCGCCATCGCGGCGGTGGAGCGGCTGAAGGAGCTCAACCCGCGTTCCATCAAGTTCGTCTGCCTGCTCACCTGCCCCGAGGGCGTGGGCGCGCTGCGCAAGGCGCACCCGGACGTGCCGATCTACACGGCCGCCATCGACCGCCAGCTGGACGAGCACGGCTACATCCTGCCGGGCCTGGGCGACGCCGGCGACCGGATGTTCGGCACGAAGTGATCCTTGTCACCCAGGCGTCGAGCCTGGGCTTGTCATCCCGGCCTCGACCCCAGGGCTTGTCATCCCGGCCTCGAGCCGGGATCCATGCAGCGCTTGATCGACCGCCCCATGGATTGCGGCTCAAGGCCGCAATGACAAAGGTCGGGCGCATCTAGACCATCTCGCTGCCCTCTCGACGGGCCTTGGCCACGTCGCGCACGATCGCGGCGCACAACAGCGCCAGCACGCCCAGCACGATCGCCGGCCACACGAGGATATAGGCGGTCACCCAGAAAGTCGTCATCGTCTTGCTCCTTGGTTGGGGAGGCGGCGGCGCTCAGCGCGCCACGGCCTCGGTGTGGTAGTTGGTGACGCGTTCGCCGATCAGGTCGAAGTCGAACGACTCGCGGTTCAGCAGCGTGAGCAGCGTGCACACCACGGCGCTGACGCCGTAGGCGACCAGCGAAGCCAGCAGCACCTGGTATTCGCGCAGTTCGCCCATCGCGAACGGCGCCGCCGCGGCCACGGTGAGCAGGCCCACCACGAAGGCCGGCTTGCGGCTGCTGAAGCCGAAGGCCATCAGGCCGGTGACGATGCCGGCGCCGATCACCGCGAAGGCTTCCAGCACCAGGGCCGTGACGCCTTCCAGCGCGACGAACTCGAAGCGCACCGCCGCGAACGTGGCCACGGCCAGCAGCACCGACCAGGTGAACGCGGAATTGGTCACGCGGTCCCAGTAGCAGCTCACGATCACCGGGAACACGATGGCGCCCCACAGCGCGCCCACCAGCACCAGCATCACCAGGATGTCCAGCTTCAGGCTGGCGAGCAGGATGCCCACCACGGTCGCCACGATCATGGTCAGGCGGCCCAGCAGCAGCATGGTGCGGGGGTTCGGCTTGCCGCGCGACAGGTTGCGGCCGTAGATGTCGGCCATCACGATCGACGACATGGCCGACAGGTCCGAGTCCGCGGTGGACGACAGCGAGCCGACCACCAGGATGAAGAACAGCGCGATGCCCAGCGGCGGCAGGTAGGTCGACGCCATCTGCGGGATGATGTTGTTCATGTCCCCGCCGGCCGGCTGCAGGCCCGCCATGGCGGCCAGCAGGCCCAGCATGCCCAGGCCGATCACCACCGCGCCGTAGCCGACGGTGGCCGTCAGGAAGGTGGGCTTGATCAGGTCTTCACGCACGGCGAACAGGCGCTGCGCGATGGTCTGGTTGCCGATCGCATAGGCCAGCACGGCGATGAAGTAAGGCAGGCCCTGCTCCAGGATCGCGGTGCCGGAGAAGAAGTCCGCCTGCTCCGTGGTGAGCCGCTCCATGCCGGTGCGCACCAGTTCCACGCCGCCGGCGTTGAAGAAGATCAGCGGGATGATGATCACGGCCGCGGCCATCATCGCCACCAGCTGCGCGAAGTCCGTCATGACGGAAGCGCGGAACCCCGACCAGATCGTGTACGACAGCACGCCCAGGCCGGCGATCAGCACGCCGTGGCTGAAGTCCAGCGGCGTGAGCACGTCCACCAGCGCGCCGGCGGCCGTGAAGTTCACCATCAGGCTGATGCAGCTGCCCACCAGGTTGGAGATGGCCAGGATCATCTGGCTGGAGGTGCCGTGCCGCGCGTGCAGCAGTTCGGCCAGCGTGTGCGCGTTGGGCGCGAGCTTGCGGAAGCGCCGGCCGAAGGGGTAGATGAACAGGATCATCAGCGCGCCCCACAGGCCGTAGTGGATGGGGCCGGACAGGCCGTAGGTGTAGCCCGAAGTGGCGCTCGCGTAGAAGGAAGCCGCCCAGATCCAGGTGGCGATCATGCTGGCGGCCGAGATGCCGAAGCCGAGGGCGCCGTTGGACACCATGTAGCCGTCGACGTTCTCGCGCTTGCGGCCGATGAACAGCGACATCAGGAAGGTGAGGCCGTAGAAGCCGGCAAGGAGCATCAGCGCCGTGCTGGCGGAGAGCTGGTGGAAAACGGTTTCCTGCATCCGGGGGAGTTCCTCTTCGTTGTTGGCAGCGCAAACCCCCGGGGCGGCCCCACGGGCGCCCGCGGGGAGGTCAGCG
>JAEZEB010000160.1 GCA_023438115.1 Pseudomonadota bacterium
GGCCGCGATCGCCAGCCTGCTCGGTGGCACGCCGGCGGCCGTGGTGCCGGGCGCGCCCGTGTCCAGCCTCTCCAGCCGTTTCCAGCTCGTGGGCGTCGTCGCGCAGGAACGCTCGGGCGGCGGCGCCGCCGTCCTGTCGGTCGATGGCAGGCCCGCGCGACCCTATCGCGTCGGCGCGATGATCGAGGAGGGGCTGGTGCTGCAATCCGTGCAGGGGCGCACCGCGACGCTGGGAGCGCCCGATGGGCCCGCCCAGCTCACCCTGGAACTGCCGCCGTTGAAGCGCTGACGGCGCTCAGGCCGCGATGGCGGCGCCGAGGTAGAACGCGAGCTCGCACACCTGCTGCACGGCGCCGGGACGGTCCGCCGCCGGCAGGTCGCCGCGCTTGCGGCACCAGCGCAGGAAGGCGAAGCAGGCCAGGCCGCCGAACACCAGCGGCAGCAGCAGGAAGTCCAGGCCGCCGGCCGGCACCAGCAGCACCAGCGGCACGACGCACCACAGCGCCGCCACGCGCAGGCCGCGCGTATCGCTGTCGGGGCTCGCCGCCCAGTGCGCCACCACCAGCATGAAGCGCGAGACGACATGCGCGGCCAGCAGGGCGGTGATCACCGCGGGCTCCGACACGTCCGCCAGCGCCGCGAGCAGGCCGAACTTGGCGGCCAGCACCAGCACCGCCGCCAGCGCCCCATGGCCGGCGCCGGTGGCTTCCGCCACGCGCACCAGCGCACCTTCGTGCAGCGCGCCCGTGAGGGCGACCGTCGCCATGGTGCAGGCCACGGCCGCGACCAGCGGCGTCCACAGCGTTTCGCCCACCGCCAGCGAGACGACGGCGAAGGCCAGGCAGGCCGCGATGCCCACGAGGGCCCCGACGCCGGGCAGGTGCGCGTGGCTGGCACGCTCCAGGTCCGCCTCGGGTTCGGGCATCGCCGTCCCGGCGGCCCGCACGCGGGTGGAGTTCTGCAGGGCCAGCGCGAAGCGCCGGACAAAGAGGTTCAGGGTGTCGCGGAATTCGGCCACGCGCGGATGCTACCCAGCCGTGGCCGCGCCAGGGGCCCGATTGCGCAGGAACAGCCGGTAGACCGGATTGGCGGTCTCTTCCACGTAGGGATAGCCCAGGGCATCCAGGAAGGACTGGAAGGCGGCGTCGTCGGTGCGCGGCACCTGCAGGCCCACCAGGATGCGGCCGTAGTCGGCGCCCTGGTTGCGGTAGTGGAACAGGGAGATGTTCCAGGTCGGGCGCATGTGCGAGAGGAATTTCATCAGCGCGCCGGGACGCTCGGGGAAGACGAAGCGCAGCAGGCGCTCGTCGCTCGCCAGTCCCGAAGGCCCGCCGACCATGTGGCGGATGTGTTCCTTGGCCAGTTCGTCGTGCGTGAGGTCCAGCGCCTCGAAGCCGTGCCGCGTGAAGTTGGCGGCGATGCGGCCGGACTCGCCCTTGCCGTGCGTGGTGAGGCCGACGAAGACGTGGGCGCGCTCGGCGTCGCTGATGCGGTAGTTGAACTCGGTGACGTTGCGCGCGCCGCCGGGCAGGGTGCCGATCAGCTCGCAGAAGCGGCGGAAGCTGCCGCGCTCCTCGGGGATGGTGACGGCGAAGAGGGCTTCGCGCTCCTCGCCCACTTCCGCGCGTTCGGCCACGAAGCGCAGGCGGTCGAAGTTCATGTTGGCGCCGCACAGGATCGCGGCGTAGGTCTCGCCGCGCGTCTTGTGCTCCGCCACGTACTGCTTGATCGCCGCGACGGCCAGCGCGCCGGCGGGTTCCACGATGCTGCGCGTGTCGACGAAGACGTCCTTGATCGCCGCGCACACGGCGTCGGTGTCGACGACCATGAATTCGTCGACCAGGCCGCTCGCCAGGCGGAAGGTCTCCTCGCCCACCAGCTTGACGGCCGTGCCGTCGGAGAACAGGCCCACGTCGGCCAGCGCCACGCGCTTCTTCGCCGCGACCGACCGCATCATCGCGTCGGAGTCGCTCATCTGCACCCCGATCACCTTGACGTCGGGGCGCACCGCCTTGATGTAGCTGGCCACGCCGGAGACCAGGCCACCGCCGCCGATCGCGACGAACACCGCATGCAGCGGGCCCTGGTGCTGGCGCAGGATCTCCATGGCGATGGTGCCCTGGCCGGCGATCACGTCGGGATCGTCGAAGGGATGCACGAAGGTGAGCTGCTCGCGCTGCTGCACTTCGGCGGCGTGCGCCGCGGCGTCGGAGTAGCTGTCCCCGTGCAGCAGCACTTCGCCGCCCAAGGCCTTCACCGCATCGACCTTCACCTGCGGCGTGGTCACGGGCATGACGATGACGGCGCGGGTGCCGAGCTTGTGCGCGGCGAGCGCCACGCCTTGCGCGTGGTTGCCGGCCGAGGCGCAGATCACGCCGTTGCGCAGCTGCTCGGGCGCGAGGTGCACCATCTTGTTGTAGGCCCCGCGCAGCTTGAAGCTGAAGACGGGCTGCTGGTCCTCGCGCTTGAGGAGCACCTTGTTGTGCAGCCGCCGGCTGAGGTTGCGCGCCGGTTCGAGGGCGGATTCGACGGCGACGTCGTAGACGCGCGCCGTGAGGATCTTCTTGAGGTAGTCCTCCGGCTGCAGGGCGGCTTTCTTCATGGCGGGCCGATCATAAGAGGCGCGACGGGCGGGCCACGCCAAGAAAAAAGCCCCCGGACCTTGCGATCCAGGGGCTAAATCCACCAAAGGAGGGTGGAGGAGACAACCGTCAGGCTGCTTCGGCGACCCTGCCCGCATCGGTGCGAACGGGCTGCCTGGGCAGCGGTGCTTAGCGGAATCGCTATGCTTGGCGCCAGTATAGCCCGATCTTTGTTGCGTTGCACAAGAGTGTCTCGCGCGCGCATCGCATCGGTGTGGCTTTTTTGGCGCGAAAGGCGCTTTCAGAAGGACAGGCATGGAATGCACGGTGACGTGGACGGGCGCGACGGGCGCGCGTTCGGGAATGGGTTTCCTCGCGGAGACGGGGACGGGCCACGTGTTGATGATGGACGGCGCGCCCGACGAGGCGCGCCCGGAGAACGGCGGACAGAACCTCGCGCCGCGGCCCATGGAAACCGTGCTCGCCGGCACCGGCGGCTGCACGGCCTATGACGTGGTCCTGATCCTCAAGCGCGGCCGCCATGACGTGCGGGGCTGCTCCGTCAAGCTCAGCGCGGAGCGTGCGGCCACCGATCCCAAGGTGTTCACGAAGATCCACATGCACTTCACCGTGCGCGGGCGCAAGCTGCCTTCCGCGGCGGTGGAACGCGCGATCGCGATGAGCCACGAGAAGTACTGCTCCGCCAGCGCGATGCTGGCGAAGACCGCGGAGATGACGACCAGCTTCGACCTGGTCGACGAGGAAGGGCCGGCCGCCTGAGCCTGCCTCAGACGTAGTGCGCGGTGGTGGTCATCACCTTCGCCGCCGCGCGCATCGCCATCCGCACCGGCGCCGGCAGTTCCGCCGCGCCTGCTGCCTGCGCGTTGTCCGCGTGCTGGGCTTCGTCGGCCTTCATCTGCGCCACGATGGCGCGCGATGCATGGTCCGCGGCCGGCAGGCGCTCGAGGTGGCTCTGCAGGTGCGCCTCCACCTGGCGCTCGGTCTCCACGAGGAAGCCCAGGCTCACCGGATCGCCGAAGCGGCCGGCTACCAGCCCGATGCCGAAGGCGCCGGCGTACCACAGCGGATTGAGGAGCGACGGGCGCGAGCCGAGCTCGTCGAGCCGCGAGCGCGTCCACGCCAGGTGGTCGTTCTCCTCGCGCGCGGCCTCCTGGAACTGCGTCCGCAGGGCTTCGTTGCGGGTGCTCATCGCCTGCGCGGTGTAGAGCGCCTGGGCGCAGATCTCGCCGACGTGGTTGACGCGCATGAGCGCGGCGGCGTGCCGTTTTTCCTGCGCGCCGAGGTGCGTGGGTTCCGCCGGAACGACGGGGCAGGCGCGGGTGCCGCGGGGTTGCGCAAACAGCGTGCGGAGGGCCTGGTCGAAGGCGCCGAGGATGCGATCCATGCATCCAAGTGTAGGCCGCACGCCGACAGGCGGAGGTCGGACGACGCTGACCGGCGTCAAAACCCTGTTTCGTTCCGCATGACGAAACCGGTTAGCAGTCTGTTGCGAGAACTCCACTCGACCGTAACCGCCTTGTTGTCGGTCCACAACGAAACCTCATGAGGGCGGCTAAATACTTTGCGTAGGCAAATGCGGTCTGGTGGAATAGCGACAACTTCCCAAAAGGAGGTTGGCCCGGGGATCCGGTGAGACTCGAACGTGCCTGCATTCGAGCCTCATGCGAAACCGGAGCCCTATGTTTAACCTTGGAGAAACTTGCATGAAAAAGTCCCTGATTGCGCTGGCTGTGATGGCTGCCGCTGGTGCGGCTTCCGCCCAGTCGTCGGTCACCCTGTTCGGTATCCTCGACACCGCCATCACCCACGGCTCCGCCAGCGGCGGCGGCGAAAGCTGGACCGGCATGACTTCTTCCGGCTACAACAGCTCGCGCCTGGGCTTCCGTGGCACTGAAGACCTCGGCGGCGGCATGTCCGCTTCCTTCTGGCTGGAAGGCCAGCTGGACACCGACGACGGCACGGGCCGTTCCGCCGGCAACGGCCTGGACTTCCAGCGCCGCACCACCGTCAGCCTGGCTGGCACCTGGGGTGAAGTTCGCCTGGGCCGTGACTACACGCCGTCCTTCTGGAACCTGACCGTGTTCGATCCGTTCGGCACGAACGGCGTCGGCACCAACCAGATGCTGAACGGCTCTGGCGTGGTCGCCGGCCTGGCCGGTGTGACCACCGTCGTGCGCGCCAGCAACGACATCGGCTACTTCCTGCCCGCCAACCTGGGCGGCTTCTACGGCCAGATCAACTACTGGTTCGGCGAGAACGACCCGGCCGACGCCGGCGACGGCTACGGCCTGCGCCTGGGCTACGGTGCCGGTCCGTTCAACGTGGCTCTGAGCTACGCGACGACCGACGGCGCCGTTGCCGGCGACGAGTTCCGCACCTGGAACCTGGGCGGCAGCTGGGACTTCGGCATGGCCAAGGTCATGGCGCAGTACATGCAAGACCGTGCTGACATCGGCGGCGGTGACGTCGACGGCCGCGGCTGGCTGCTGGGTGCCCTGGTGCCGGTCGGCGCTGGCGAAATCCGCGCTTCCTACAGCGACTACCGCATCGACACCAACGTCGGCGGCGCTCCGGAACCCCGCGCCAAGAAGCTGGCCCTGGGCTACGTGCACAACCTGTCCAAGCGCACCGCGCTGTACGCCACGATCGCTCGCGTGTCGAACGACGACGGCGCTGCGTTCACGCTGGGCGGCGCCACCGCCGGCGCTGGTGACTTCAACAGCACCGGCTACGACATCGGCATCCGCCACTCCTTCTAATTTTCGAGGCGGCCGCAAGGCCGCTGCAGAAAAAAAGAAACTTGAAAAGGCCGCCTTCGGGCGGCCTTTTTTTTTGTGCGCGGTGCATAGCGCATCGGCGCGGTGCCACCCTCCCGGGAAACCCCTTTTGTCCGGCTGGCACGGCTGCTGCATAGTCTGCGTTCCTTGAAATCGACAGAGGGTTCCATGAACATCCGCCTCGCATTGATCTCGGCCGCCGCAGTGGCGGCCCTGGCCGCTGCGCCCGCCGTCCTCGCCAAGCCGTTCAAGTGGACGAGCGCCAGCGACATCCCCACGCTGGACATCCATTCCCAGAACAACGCGCTGGGCAACGGCGTCCACGCCGCGGTCTACGACTCGCTCGTCTACTACAACAGCAAGACCTTCCGTCCGGAGGCGCAGCTGGCGGTGAGCTGGAAGGAGATCACGCCCACGCAGGTGCGCTTCAACCTCCGCCCCGGGGTGAAGTTCAGCGACGGCAGCCCGCTCACGGCCGACGACGTCGTCTATTCCATCCACCGCGCGATGGCCAAGACCTCGAACTACCAGGTCTACACGCAGGGCATCGACAAGGTCGTGAAGGTCGACGACAACACGGTCGACTTCATGATGAAGGGCCCCAACCCGGTGCTCCTGAACCAGCTGACCGAGCTGCGCATCATGAGCAAGGCCTGGGCCGAGAAGAACAAGTCGGTCGAGCCCAAGGACATCCGCACCAAGGACGAGACCTTCGCGCACCGCAATGCGATGGGCACCGGCCAGTACATGGTCAAGGAGTGGCAGCCCGACCAGAAGCTGGTGCTGGTGAAGAACCCGCACTACTGGGGCCAGACCGACAGCAACGTCACCGAGGTCATCTACACCCCGATCAAGTCCGAGGCCACCCGCGTGGCCGCCCTGCTGTCGGGCGAGGTGGACTTCGTGCTCGACCCCACGCCGCAAGACCTGGCGCGCCTGCGCGCCCACTCCAACCTGAAGGTGATCGACGGCGTCGAGAACCGCACGATCTTCTTCGGCATGGACCAGTTCCGCGACGAACTGCCCGGCTCCAACATCAAGGGCAAGAACCCGCTGAAGGACCTGAAGGTCCGCAAGGCCCTGTACCAGGCGATCGACAGCGACGCGCTGCACAAGGTGATCATGCGCGGCCTGTCGCAGCCCACCGGCACGCTGGTGGCGCCGCAGGTCGCCGGCTGGAAGGAGTCGCTGCACAAGCGCCTGCCCTTCGACCAGGCCGGTGCCAAAAAGCTGCTGGCCGAGGCCGGCTATCCCGACGGCTTCGAGGTGGACTTCGCCTGCCCGAACAACCGCTACATCAATGACGAGGAGATCTGCCAGGCCGTCACGGCGATGTGGGCCCGCGTCGGCGTGAAGGCCAAGCTGCGCACGCTGCCGCTGGTGACCTACTTCCCGATGATCCAGCGCCACGAGGCCAGCATCTACATGCTGGGCTGGGGCGTGCCCACCTTCGACGCGCTGTACAGCCTGCAGTCGCTCACGCGCAGCGTGGGCACCGGCGGCGACGGCAACTACAACGTGGGCCGCTTCAGCCACCAGCGCCTGGACTACGTGGTGGACCGCATCAAGACCGAAACCGACCGCCCGGTGCGTGACCGCCTCCTGAGCGAGGGCCTGGAGATCAGCAACGAGCAGGTCTCGCACATCCCGCTGCACAACCAGATCATCCCCTGGGCGATGAAGAAGAACGTGGAAGTCGTGC
The DNA here is from genome assembly GCA_023438115.1 of Pseudomonadota bacterium. Classification (GTDB taxonomy): domain Bacteria; phylum Pseudomonadota; class Gammaproteobacteria; order Burkholderiales; family Burkholderiaceae_C; genus Ramlibacter. The sequence continues at coordinate 7,083 of JAEZEB010000160.1, forward strand.
ACCGCGCCGACAACCGCCTCGACTGGCGCCTGATCAAGGTGAACTGATCGCGCTCCCGCCATTCCCGCGCCTGCGGGAATGGCGGGTTGCCCCAAATCGTTTAAGCCTCAAGGAAATCCCGCTGTTGGCAGGCAATTTGCTCTGCTAGCATCGCTTGCCCTTGTCGCGTTACCTCGAATGTTTGCCTTCATCCTGCGCCGCCTGATCCAGGCCCTGGTGGTCATGGTCGTCGTGGCCTTCATCGCCTTCCTGCTGTTCCAGTACGTGGGCGATCCCGTGGTGTTCCTCCTGGGACAGGACGCGACGCCGGACCAGATCCGCGAGTTGCGCTCCGCCCTGGGGCTCGACCAGCCCTTCTTCGTGCAGTTCTGGCATTTCCTCGTGAACGCGGCCCAGGGCGAGTTCGGCCTCAGCCTGCGCCAGGGCGCCAAGGTCTCGCGCCTGATCGCCGAACGCTTCCCGGCCACCCTCGAACTCTCGCTCGTCGCCGCGCTGCTCGCGCTGCTGGTGGGCATTCCCATGGGCGTCTATGCGGCGCTGCGCCGCGGCACCTTCCTCAGCCAGGTCTTCATGACCGTGTCGCTGCTGGGCGTGTCGCTGCCGACCTTCTTCATCGGCATCCTGCTGATCCTGGTCTTCGCCGTCACCCTGGGCTGGTTCCCCAGCTTCGGCCGCGGCGAGACGGTGCAGATCGGGTGGTGGACCACGGGCCTGCTCACGCCCAAGGGCTGGCACAACATCGTGCTGCCGGCGGTGACGCTGGCCATCTTCCAGCTCACGCTGATCATGCGCCTGGTGCGCGCCGAGATGCTGGAGGTGCTGCGCACGGACTACATCAAGTTCGCGCGCGCCCGCGGCCTGTCGAACCGCGCGATCCACTTCGGCCACGCGCTCAAGAACACGCTGGTGCCCGTGATGACCATCACGGGCCTGCAGCTCGGTGGCCTGATCGCCTTCGCCATCATCACCGAGACGGTGTTCCAGTGGCCCGGCATGGGCCTGCTGTTCATCCAGGCCGTGACCTTCGCCGACATCCCGGTCATGGCCGCCTACCTGTGCCTGATCGCGCTGATCTTCGTGGTGATCAACCTGATCGTCGACCTGCTGTACTTCGTCGTCGATCCGCGCCTGCGCGTGGGCACGGCGGGAGGCCATTGATGCTGGCTCCGGTGACTCCCTCGCGGCTGAGCGCGCATGGCCGCGCGTTCTCGCAGATCCTGCAATACCACCCCGAGCTCACGGCGCTGCGCCGCGACCTCCACGCGCATCCGGAACTGGGCTTCGAGGAGGTCTACACAGCCGGCCGCGTGCAGGAGGCGCTGCGCCTGTGCGGCGTGGACGAGGTCCACACCGGCATCGGCAAGACCGGCGTGGTGGGCATCATCCGCGGTCGCACCAACACCAGCAAGCGCATGATCGGCCTGCGCGCCGACATGGACGCGCTCACGATGACGGAGAACAACGAGTTCCCGTGGAAGTCGACGCGCTCCGGGATGATGCACGGCTGCGGACACGACGGCCACGTCGCCATGCTGGTGGGCGCGGCCCGCTACCTGGCCGAGACGCGCAACTTCGACGGCACCGCGGTGCTGATCTTCCAGCCCGGCGAAGAGGGCTTCGCCGGCGCCAAGGCCATGATCGAGGACGGCCTGTTCCAGCGCTGGCCCGTCGACGCGGTGTACGCCATGCACAACTGGCCGGGCCTGAAGCCCGGCTGCTTCGGCATCCGCCACCAGGCGATGATGGCCTCGGCCGACCGCGTGACGATCGAGATCACCGGCAAGGGCGGCCACGGCGCGCATCCCTACCTCGCCGTGGACCCCGTGCTCGTCGCCGCGCACATCATCACCTCCGCGCAGAGCATCGTCTCGCGCAACATCAAGGCCGTGGACGGCGCCGTCATCAGCCTGTGCGCGCTGCACGCGGGCGACCTGCACGCGATGAGCGTGATCCCCGGCAAGGCCACGCTGGTGGGCACCGTGCGCACCTTCCGCCCCGAGGTGCAGGACCTGATCGAGCGCCGCCTCAACGAGCTGTGCAGCGCCGTCGCCCTGGGCTTCGGCGCCACCGCCACGGTGAACTACGAGCGCATCTACCCGGCCACCATCAACACCGCGACCGAGACCGAATTCGCCGCCGACGTGGCCGAATCCCTGGTCGGCGCCGAGAACGTGGTGCGCGACATGGAGCCCAGCATGGGCGCCGAGGATTTCTCCTTCATGCTGCAGGTCAAGCCCGGCGCGTACATGCGCATCGGCCAGGGCGGCGAGGGCAGCTGCATGCTGCACATGGCCCGCTACGACTTCAACGACGACATCCTTCCGCTCGGCTCGGCGATGCACGCCAGCCTGGTGGAGCAATCCATGCCGCCCGCGGGCGCCTGAGCCCGCCGCGTCCACCAGGTCCCCCAGGACACATCACTTCCACAAGGAGATCGACCATGCACTTCAAGACCCACCTGATCGCCGCGGCCGTGCTGTGCGCGGCCGCCTTCGGCGCCCAGGCGCAGACCGTGCGCATCGCCAACCAGGGCGATTCGCTCTCCATGGATCCGCACTCGCTCAACGAGTCGCTGCAGCTGTCCGTGACGGGCAACGTCTACGAAGGCCTGGTCGGCCGCAACAAGGATCTCTCGCTCACCCCCGGCCTGGCCACCTCCTGGCGCCAGACCTCGCCGACCGTGTGGCGTTTCGAGCTGCGCAAGGGCGTCCAGTTCCACGACGGCACGCCCTTCACGGCCGATGACGTGGTCTTCTCCTTCGCGCGCACGCAGGTGGAAGGCTCGGACATGAAGAGCTACACCAACGACCTGAAGGAAGTGCGCAAGATCGACGCCCACACGGTGGAGATCGAGACCAAGGCGCCGTTCCCCATCCTGCCGGACGTGATCTCGCTCGTGTACATCATGAGCAAGAAGTGGGCGGAGGACAACCAGGCCACGCGCCCCGTCGACCGCCGCAAGGGCGTGGAGAACGCGGCCTCCTTCCGCGCCAACGGCACCGGCCCGTTCCGCCTGCGCGAGCGCCAGCCCAACGTGCGCACGACCTTCGTCCGCAACGGCAACTACTGGGGCAAGATCGAAGGCAACGTGCAGGACGTGGTCTTCACGCCCATCGGCAACGACGCCACGCGCGTGGCCGCCCTGCTCTCGGGCGAGGTCGACGTGATGGAGCCGATCCCGGTGCAGGACATCGACCGCATCAACAACTCGCCCAACTCGCGCGCGCTGGTGGGCCCCGAGCTGCGCACGATCTTCCTGGGCATGGACCAGTCGCGCAACGAGCTGCTGTACTCCAGCGTGAAGGGCAAGAACCCCTTCAAGGACAAGCGCGTGCGCCAGGCCTTCTACCAGGCCATCGACATCGACGGCATCCACAAGACCGTGATGCGCGGCGCCTCGCGCCCCACCGGCCTGATGGTGGGCCCGGGCATCAACGGCTTCGACGAGGGCCTGAACAAGCGCCTGCCGTACGACGCCGCGGCGGCGAAGAAGCTGCTGGCGGATGCCGGCTATCCCAACGGCTTCGAAGTCACCATGAACTGCCCCAACGACCGCTACGTCAACGACGCGCGGATCTGCCAGACGGTGGCGGCGAACCTGGCGCGCATCGGCGTGAAGATCAACCTGGCCGCGGAGACCAAGGGCACCTACTTCCCGAAGATCCTGCGCCGCGACACCAGCTTCTACATGCTGGGCTGGACGCCGGGCACCTATGACGCGCACAACGCGCTGAACGCCCTGATGGCCTGCCCGGACGACAAGGGCACGGGCCAGTTCAACCTGGGCACCTACTGCAACCCGAAGGTCGACCAGCTCACCCGCGCGATCCAGTCGGAGACCGACAAGGCCAAGCGCAACGCGATGATCAAGGAAGCCTTCGAGATCCATTCGGCGGACGTCGGCCACCTGCCGCTGCACCAGCAGTCGCTGGCCTGGGGCGTGTCGAAGAAGGTCAAGCTCGTGCAGCTGGCCGACAACTTCATGCCCTTCAAGTGGATCACGGTCGGCAAGTAAGCTGACCGGCCGCGCCGCGGACCCCGGTCCGCGGCGCTCGCACCGCCCCTCCCATGAAACAAGCCATGCTTCGCTGGCTCGACAGCGACGTCGGGTACAGCTTCCGCACTTCGCCCACGGCGATCGTCGCGGCCCTGATCGCCGCGGTCTGCGTCTTCGGCGCCGTGTTCGCCGATTTCGTCGCGCCGCACAATCCCTTCGACCTCACCACGCTGGTGCTCAGCGACGCGCGCAAGCCGCCCGCCTGGCTGCCCGAAGGCACGGCCATGTACCTGCTGGGCACCGACGACCAGGGGCGCGACATCCTCTCGGCGCTGATGTACGGCGCGCGCATCTCGCTGGTGGTCGGCGTCGTCTCGGTGCTGCTGTCGATGGTGATCGGCGTGGCGCTCGGCCTGCTGGCGGGCTTCCGCGGCGGCTGGGTCGACGGCCTGCTGATGCGCGTGTGCGACGTGATGCTCAGCTTCCCGCCCATCCTGGTGGCGCTGCTGATCGCGGGCGTCGGCCGCGCGATGTTCCCGAACGCGCACGACACCGTGGCCTTCGGCGTGCTGATCGTGTCCATCACGCTCACCGGCTGGGTGCAATACGCGCGCACGGTGCGCGGCTCCACGATGGTGGAGCGCAACAAGGAGTACGTGCAGGCCGCGCGCGTGACGGGCGTGGCGCCGCTGCGCATCATGCGCCGCCACGTGCTGCCCAACGTGCTCGGCCCGGTGCTGGTGCTGGCCACCATCCACGTGGCCACCGCCATCATCACGGAGGCGACGCTGTCCTTCCTGGGCGTCGGCGTGCCGCCCACGTCGCCCTCGCTGGGAACGCTGATCCGCGTGGGCAACGACTACCTGTTCTCGGGCGAGTGGTGGATCACCATCTGGCCCGGAGTGATGCTGATCATGATCGCCCTGTCGGTGAACCTGCTGGGCGACTGGCTGCGCGACGCCCTGAACCCCAGGCTGCGCTGATCGGAGAACCATGAGCCTGTTGCAAGTCCAAGACCTCGTGGTCGAATTCCCCACGCGCCGCGGCACGCTGCGCGCGCTGGACAACATCTCCTTCGACATCGCGCCCGGCGAGATCCTCGGCGTGGTCGGCGAATCCGGCGCCGGGAAGTCGCTCACGGGCGCGGCCATCATCGGCCTGCTGGAGCCGCCCGGGCGCATCGCGTCCGGCCGCATCGCGCTGGAAGGCGAGCGCATCGACAACCTGCCGTTCGAGCGCATGCGCCACATCCGCGGCCGCAAGATCGGCGCGATCTTCCAGGATCCGCTGACCTCGCTGAACCCGCTGTACACCATCGGCCGGCAGCTGACGGAGACGATCCAGACGCACCTGCCGGTGAGCGCCGAAGAGGCGCGGCGCCGCGCGATCGGCCTGCTGGAGGACACCGGCATCCCGGCGGCGGCCGAGCGCATCGACCACTATCCGCACCAGTTCTCCGGCGGCATGCGCCAGCGCGTGGTGATCGCCCTGGCCCTGGCGGCCGAGCCGAAGCTGATCGTCGCCGACGAACCCACCACCGCGCTGGACGTGTCGATCCAGGCGCAGATCATCCAGCTGCTCAAGCGCGTGTGCAAGGACCGCGGCGCCGCCGTCATGCTGATCACGCACGACATGGGCGTGATCGCCGAGACCTGCGACCGCGTGGCGGTGATGTATGCCGGCCGCATCGCGGAGATCGGGCCCGTGCACGAAGTCATCCACCAGCCCGCGCATCCCTACACGATGGGGCTGATGGCCGCGATCCCCGACATCACCGTGGACCGCGAGCGCCTGAACCAGATCGACGGCGCCATGCCGCGCCTGAACGCCATCCCGCCCGGCTGCGCCTACAACCCGCGCTGCCCGCGCGCCTTCGACCGGTGCACCCGCGAGCGGCCGGACCTGCTGCACGCCGGCGCCACCCGCGCCGCCTGCTGGCTGCACGACGCCAACGCGGAGGCCCTCGCATGAGTACCGTTCTTCCTCCGGAACCCCTGGACGTCTCCCTCCCTCTCCCCCCTGGGGAGAGGGCTGGGGTGAGGGGCGCGACGGCCTCGGCAACGCAACCCCTCGTCCAGGCCCACGACCTCGCCAAGACCTTCGACGTCTCCGCGCCCTGGCTCAACCGCGTGCTCGAGCGCAAGCCGCGCCAGCTGCTGCACGCCGTCGACGGCGTGAGCTTCAGCATCCAGAAGGGCCAGACGCTGGCGCTGGTGGGCGAATCCGGCTGCGGCAAGAGCACGGTCGCGCGCCTGCTCGTGGGACTGTATGCGCCCACGCGGGGCGGCTTCACGTTCGATGGCCAGGATGCGCACGCGGCCTTCAAGGCCGGCGAGGCGGGCCGCAAGCTGCGCCGCCGCATCCAGATGATCTTCCAGGATCCCTATGCCAGCCTCAACCCGCGCTGGAAGGTGGAAGACATCGTGGGCGAGCCGCTGCGCGAGCACGGCCTGATCTCCAACGCCGCGCAGCTGAAGGAGCGCGTGGGCGAGCTGCTGCAGTCCGTGGGCCTGAGCCCGCTGGACATGGTGAAGTACCCGCACCAGTTCTCGGGCGGGCAGCGCCAGCGCATCTCCATCGCGCGGGCGCTCGCCACGCAGCCGGACTTCCTGGTCTGCGACGAACCCACCTCCGCGCTGGACGTGAGCGTGCAGGCGCAGGTGCTCAACATCATGAAGGACCTGCAGCGCAAGCAGGGCCTGACCTATCTCTTCATCTCGCACAACCTGGCCGTGGTGCGCCACGTGAGCGACGAAGTGGGCGTGATGTACCTCGGCCGCCTGGTCGAGGTGGCCGGCAAGCACCAGCTCTTCTCGCAGCCGCGCCATCCGTACACGCGGATGCTGCTGGACGCGATCCCGAAGATGCACGACACGGGCCGTGCGCGCACGCCGGTGCAGGGCGAGGTGCCGAACCCGCTGAACCCGCCGAGCGGCTGCGCCTTCAACCCGCGCTGCCCGCACGCCAACGAGCGCTGCCGCATGGAGCGGCCGGCGCTGCTGGAGACCGCGGGGGTGCGCGTGGCTTGCCACGCGGTGGAGGAGGGGCGGATCTAGCGCGGTTCCGCGGGGTTCGGCGCTGCGCGCGCTCACCCCGCCCTACGACGGCGCATCGCGTAGGGCGGGGTGAGCGGCGTCAGCCGAACCCCGCCGCCCCCTACGCATACCGCTTGTTCCGCAAGTTGTTCTTCATCTCCCGCAGCAGCGGCTGCAGCCGCCCGCCACCGATGCGCAGCGCCACCGTCGTCGCCAGCACATCGATGATCATCAGGTGCAGCAGCCGCGAGACCATCGGGCTGTATCGGTCGTAGCCTTCCGGGTGGTCCGCCGCCAGGTGGATGTGGCCCGCTGCCGCGAGCGGGGAGGCCGTGGCCGTGATGACGATCGTGGTGGCGCCGTTGCGCCGCGCGATGTCGCAGGCGTCCATCAGGTCGCGCGTGCGCCCGGAGTTGGAGATCACCACCACGCAGTCGCCGGGGCCGAGCAGGGTGGCGCTCATCACCTGCATGTGCCCGTCGCTGTAGGCGATGGCGTTCACGCCCAGGCGGAAGAACTTGTGCTGCGCATCCTGCGCCACGATGCCGGAATTGCCCGCGCCGTAGAACTCGATGCGCCGCCCCGTCTTGTAAGTGGCCGCCAGCGCCTCCACGGCCTTCTCGATGGCGACCGTCGACGCGTCGTTGCGGTACTTCAGGAAGGCGGCGACCGCGTTGTCGATCACCTTCACCAGCACGTCCCCGGTCTTGTCGTCCGGGTCGACGCTGCGGTGGATGAAGGGCACGCCCTCGCTCACGCTGCCCGCGAGCTTGAGCTTGAAGTCCGACAGCCCGTCGTAGCCCATGCTGCGGCAGAAGCGCACGACGGTCGGCTTGCTCACGTGGGCGCGCTCCGCGAGTTCGCTCACCGGCAGGTTGGCGAAGGCGCGCGGGTCGTTCAGCACCAGCTTGGCCACGCGCTGTTCGGCCGGGGCCAGCGAAGGCATCGAGGCCTTGATCCGGTCTAGCACCTGAGCTCCGCCGGGCCGCCCCAAGGAGCGAACGCCCCCTCGGGGGGCAGCGCCGTCCGCGCAGCGGCAAGCGTGGGGGTCAACATTCCTCGCCCCAGCAGAAGCCGTCGCGAGCGATCATGGCGCTCGCGGCATCGGGGCCGCAGGTTCCGGCGGCATACGGACGCGGCCCCCGCTCGTCCTTCCGCCAGCGGTCGATGATGGGTTCCACCCACCGCCAGGCCGCTTCCTGTTCGTCCGCGCGCACGAAGAGGTTGAGGCGGCCCGCGATCACGTCCAGCAGCAGGCGCTCGTAGGCGCCGACGCGCTCGGAGCCGAAGCGCTTGTCGAAATCCAGGTCCAGGTGCACGGGCGCCAGCACCTGCTCGCCGCCGTGCCCGTCCTGGCCCTGCGCCAGCATGTGCATCTGCAGGCCGTCGCGCGGCTGCAGGCTGATGACCAGCCGGTTGCCGGCGCCGGCCGGCGTCGTGTAGATCGCGTGCGGCGCCTCGCGGAAGTTCACCACGATGTGGGCCTCGCGCGCGGCCAGCCGCTTGCCGGTGCGGATGTAGAAGGGCACGCCGGCCCAGCGCCAGTTGGCGATGTCGGCGCGCAGCGCGACGAAGGTTTCCGTGCGGCTGTCCGTCGCGACGCCCGGCTCCTCGCGGTAGCCCGGCACCTGCCGTCCGCCCACGGTCCCGGCCGTGTACTGCCCGCGGATCACGTGCTGGTCCATCGATTCCGGCGTCCAGCGCTTGAGCGAGCGCAGCACCTTCAGCTTCTCGTCGCGGATGGCATCGGCATGCGCGTTGATCGGCGGCTCCATTGCCAGCGCGCACAGCAGTTGCAGCGCATGGTTCTGCACCATGTCGCGCAGCGCGCCGGTCTTGTCGTAGAAGGCGCCGCGCTTTTCCACGCCCAGGTCCTCGGCGATCGTGATCTGGATGTTGGAGATGTGCTCGCGGCGCCAGACCGGCTCGAACAGCGCGTTGCCGAAGCGCATCGCAAAGAGGTTCTGCACCGACGGCTTGCCGAGGTAGTGGTCGATGCGGAAGATCTGCCGCTCCTCCAGCACCTGGCGCACCGCGTCGTTGATGCGGCGGTTGGATTCCAGGTCGTGGCCCAGCGGCTTTTCCAGCACCAGCCGCGTGTTCGGCCCGTTCAGGCCGGCGGCCGCCAGCTGCTCGACCACCGTGGTGAAGAGGTCGGGCGCGGTGGCGAGGTACATCACCACCGTCTCCGCGCCGCGCTCGCGCAGCATGGCGGCCAGCCGCGCGTAGTCTTGGGGCCGCGACAGGTCGAGCCGAAGGAAGTGCAGCAGTTCGGCGAACCGGTCGAACTCCTCGGGGCTCGGCCGCTTGGCCAGCTCCACGTCGTCGAAGCGGGAGCGGATCAGCTCGCGGTACTGCGCGTCGCCGAGGTCGTCGCGCGCGATGCCGATGATGCGACCGCCCGTGGGAAGCGTGCCGTGGCGGAAGGCCTGGAACAGGGCCGGCATCAGCTTGCGCCAGGCCAGGTCGCCCGTGCCGCCGAAGAGGACGAGGTCGAAGCTCATTGGTTTTCTGGGGGATGGCAGGAGGTCAATGTAACTTGGTTTCAGCCGGGAAGGGGATGCCGCCCGGCCGGCCGGGGCATCCCGTCCATCTTCGCCGGACCGCGTGACCGAGCAGGAGTTCGCCAGGCTGCAGGAAAGTGCGTGTAATTGCGTTACTGGCGACGACGGCGCGGAAAAGTCGCCGCCGGACCCCCGGCGCGCCTGCCGCGCCGGATAATCCGGCCATGAATCAACTGGACGCCCTCAAGCAGGTCACCACCGTCGTGGCCGACACCGGCGACTTCCGCCAGCTGGCGCAGTACCAGCCGCAGGACGCCACCACTAATCCTTCGCTGATCCTCAAGGCCGTGCAGAAGGCCGATTACGCGCCGCTGCTGCAGCAGACCGTGGAGCGTTTCCGCGGCAAGCCGCTGGACGAACAGATCGACCGCCTGCTGGTGCGCTTCGGCACCGAGATCCTGCAGATCATCCCGGGCCGCGTCTCCACCGAGGTCGACGCGCGACTGAGCTTCGACGCCGACGCCACCTTCTCGCGCGGCGAGCGCCTGATCGAGCTGTACCAGGCCGAGGGCGTGCCGGTGGACCGCGTGCTGATCAAGGTGGCCAGCACCTGGGAGGGCATCCAGGCGGCCGCGCGCCTGCAGCAGCGCGGCATCAACACCAACCTCACGCTGCTGTTCTCCTTCTGCCAGGCCGTGGCCTGCGGCCAGGCGAAGGTCAAGCTGATCTCGCCCTTCGTGGGCCGCATCTACGACTGGTACAAGAAGAGCGCCGGCGCCGGCTGGGACGAGGCCGCCAGCGCGGGTGCCAACGATCCCGGCGTGAAGTCGGTGCGCCAGATCTACCAGTACTACAAGCACTTCGGCATCGCCACCGAGGTGATGGGCGCGAGCTTCCGCAACACCGGGCAGATCCTGGCGCTGGCCGGTTGCGACCTGCTGACCATCAGCCCCGAGCTGCTGGGCGAACTGGCCGGCAAGGAAGGCGATGTGCAGCGCGCGCTGGACCCCGCGCAATCGAAGGCAGCCGACATCGCACCGGTGAACTACGACGAAGCGCAGTTCCGCTGGGCGCTGAACGAGGACGCGATGGCCACCGAGAAGCTGGCCGAGGGCATCCGCGCCTTCGCCGCCGACGCCATCAAGCTCGAAAAGCTGATGCAGGCGGCCTGACGCGATGCCGCGCCCCCGCTGCGACGAAACGGCCGCCTGGCGCGCGCTGCAGGCGCGCTTTGCCGAGGCCGGCCACAGCTTCGACCTGCGCGAAGCCTTCGCCCGCGACCTGCTGCGCTGGGAGTCCTTGACCCAGGAAGCGCCGCACGTCTTTGCCGACCTGTCGAAGAACCTGGTCGACAAGGCAACCGAGCAGGCGCTGCTGGCGCTTGCGCGCGAATGCGGGCTGGAAGCGCACCGCGACGCGATGTTTGCCGGCGCCCGCATCAACAACACCGAGGACCGCGCGGTCAAGCACTGGCTGCTGCGCGCGCCGCGCGATGCCGGCGATGCCGATTCGGTGGCCGTGCACGAGACCCTCGATGCGATGCTTGCGTACGCCGAGAAGGTGCGCGCCGATGCCGCCATCACCGACATCGTGAACATCGGCATCGGTGGATCGGACCTCGGTCCGCAGATGGCCGTGGTGGCGCTGGACACCTTCCGCACGCCGGGCAAGCGCTTCCACTTCGTCTCCAACATCGATGGCCACGAGCTCGCCGCCGTGCTGCAGCAGGTGCGGCCCGGAAGCACGCTGTTCCTCGTCGCCTCCAAGACCTTCACCACGCTAGAGACGATGACCAACGCGCGCTCGGCCAAGGCCTGGTTCGAGCAGCAGGGCGGCACCGACGTGGCGCGCCACTTCGCTGCGCTCACCACCAACGTGAAGGCGGCGGCCGAATTCGGCATCGCCACCACCTTCGGCTTCTGGGACTGGGTGGGCGGCCGCTACTCGCTGTGGTCCGCCATCGGCCTGCCGATCGCCATCGCCATCGGCGCGCAGGGCTTCCGCGACCTGCTGGCGGGTGCCCACGCGATGGACCAGCACTTCCGCACCCAGCCGCTGGAGCGCAACCTGCCCGTGCGCCTGGGCCTGCTGGACGTGTGGTACCGCAACTTCCACGGCTTCACAAGCCGCAGCATCGCGCCGTACCACAGCGCGCTGCGCCGGTTGCCCGCCTACCTGCAGCAGCTGGAGATGGAAAGCAACGGCAAGGGCGTGGACGCGCAGGGCCGGGCGGTGGGCTTCGCCACCTCGCCGGTGCTGTGGGGCGAGCCGGGCACCAACGGCCAGCACGCCTATTTCCAGATGCTGCACCAGGGCACCGACCGCGTGCCGGTGGAATTCATCGCCGTGCGCGAGCCGGCGCACGAGCTGCCCGGCCACCACGAGCTGCTGCTGGCCAACGCGCTGGCGCAGGCGCAGGCGCTGATGCAGGGCCGGGAAGACGTGGGCGGGCACCGCCACTTCACCGGCAACCGGCCCAGCACCTTCTTCCTGCTGGAAGCGCTGGACCCGGCCTCGCTGGGCGCGCTGGTCGCGCTGTACGAGCACCGCGTGTTCACCAGCGGCGCGCTGTGGGGCATAGCCAGCTTCGACCAGTGGGGCGTGGAGCTGGGCAAGGTGCTGGCGGGCGACATCGCCAAGCGCATCGCCTCGGGCGCCGCCGAGGGCCTGGACGCCTCCACCGCGGGCCTGCTCGCGCGCATCCGCGCGCGCTGAGCGCCTCTACTGCAGGTCGGAGAAGGCCGTGGGCTCGCGATCCAGCCCCGCGAAGCCCGTGCTCAGTTCCGCGAACCCCGTGCTGCGCGTGAGCTCGCTGTCGTGCGGCGGGGCTCCGTCATGGAGCCCGCGCATGCGGCGGCGCAGGAGCGTGAGTTCGATGTGCCAGACGACCTTCTTCAACATGGGGACTGCTTCGTTGTCGGTGTGCGGGGAGGATACCCGGCGCCGGGCCGTGAATGCGCGGACAAGCGCAGGGGCGGCGCCACGGGGTCGCGCGCACCCGACAGGCGGACGCAGGCCGCCCGCGTTCACAGCGCATCGACGGGGATCTTCAGGTAGGCCACGCCGTTGTCCTCCTTCGGCGGCAGTTCGCCGCCGCGGATGTTGACCTGCACCGCCGGGAGGATCAGCACCGGCATCTCCAGCGTCGCGTCGCGTTGCGTGCGCATGGCGACGAATTCCTCCTCGCCGATGCCGTCGTGCACGTGGATGTTCCTCGCGCGCTGCTCCGCCACGGTGGTCTCGAAGGCGACGTCGCGCCCTTCCGGCGGATAGTCGTGGCACATGAAAAGGCGGGTCCGAGGCGGCAGGGCCAGGAGGCGCCGCATCGAGGCGTAGAGCTGGTGCGAGTCGCCGCCCGGGAAGTCGCAGCGCGCCGTGCCCACGTCGGGCATGAACAGCGTGTCGCCCACGAAGACCGCGTCACCGACCCGGTAGGCCACGTCGGCCGGCGTGTGTCCCGGTACGTGCATCACCTCGGCCTCGAGTTCGCCGATGCGCAGACGCTCGCCGTCGCGCAGGAGCCGGTCGAACTGCGAGCCATCCTGCCGGAAGCCGGGTTCGAGATTGAAGATGCCCTTGAACACCTTCTGCACGGTGGCGATGTGCTCGCCGATGGCCGTGCGCCCGCCGAGCTTCGCCTTCAGGTAGGGAGCCGCCGTCAGGTGATCGGCATGCGCGTGCGTCTCCAGGATCCACTCCACCCGCAGGCGGTTGGCTTCCACGTACGCGATGACGCGGTCGGCCGACGCCGTGGCGGTGCGGCCGGACTTCGGGTCGTAGTCGAGGACCGGATCGACGATGGCGCAGGCGGAGCCGGGGCCGGCATGCACGACGTAGGTGACGGTCCAGGTCTTCGGGTCGAAGAAGCCGTGGACCTGGAGGGCGGACGGAGTCATGGCAGTCCTTGGATCGGTGTTCAACAATATATTGCGTAATAGATTGAATTTCAATAGACTGTCCGCAGATCCACGGCATGCGCACCATGGCAACCCCTTCCATTCCCCTGGAGCAGATGGAGGCCGCGGCCCGGGAGGCCTGCGGCCTGCTGAAAGTCCTGTCCAACCCGGACCGGCTTCTCATCCTGTGCCACCTCGCCCAGGGCGAGGCCAACGTGGGCGAGATCGAGGCCTCGCTGGGCATCATGCAGCCCACGCTCTCGCAGCAGCTCACGGTGTTGCGCGCGGAGGAGCTGGTGAACACGCGGCGCGAAGGCAAGAACATCTACTACTCGCTCGCCGGCACGAAGGCGCTGGCGGTGATCGAAACGCTGTACCGGCAGTTCTGCGCCGGTGCGGATGGCAGGGCCAGGCCCCGCAGCCGGGCCAGGAGCAAGGATTGAGCGCATGAGCATCGACTGGAGCCATTTCACCCCCTGGCTGTCCCTCGCGGGCGGCGTGCTGCTGGGCCTTGCCACGGCGGCCTTCATCCTCCTGAACGGGCGCGTGCTGGGCATCAGCGGCATCGTCGGCGGCTTGCTGCGCCCGAAGGCAGGTGATGCGGGGTGGCGACTCGCTTTCCTGCTCGGCATGCTGGTCGCGCCCGCGAGCTTCGCGCTGCTCGCACCCGCAGGATTCCCGCCGGCGCCGCGCATCGAGGCAGGCCCTGGCGTGCTGGTCGCGGCGGGGCTGCTGGTGGGTATCGGCACGCGCTACGGCGGAGGCTGCACCAGCGGGCACGGTGTCTGCGGCCTCTCGCGGCTGTCCTTGCGTTCGCTCGTGGCCACCCTCGCCTTCATGGTCACGGGCTTCCTCACCGTCTTCCTCGTCCGCCATCTCTGAGCAGGTCCGCATGCAACGCGTCATCGCATTCCTCGTCGGCCTCCTGTTCGGATGGGGCCTGCTGCTCTCCGGCATGACGGACCCGGGCAAGGTGCTCGGCTTCCTCGACCTGGCCGGCACGTGGGATCCGTCGCTGGCCTTCGTCATGGGCGGGGCGATCGCCGTGGGCTTCTTCGCCTTCGCGCTCGCGCGGCGCCGCACGCGCACCTACCTGGGCGATGCGCTGCACCTGCCCACCGCGAATGCGATCGACAGGCCGCTGGTGGTGGGGTCCCTCCTTTTCGGCGCCGGCTGGGGACTGGCAGGCTTCTGCCCGGGCCCGGCGATCGTCTCGCTGGCGAGCGGCCAGGCCAAGGCGGCCGTGTTCGTCGTCGCGATGCTGGCGGGCATGCTGGTGCACGAGTTCATCGCGCGCACAGGGACGTCGACAGCGCGCTGAGACAAGGCGCGGGATGGTGCTGGTGTCAGCGCGGCCGGTCTGCGCTCGGCCCGCTCCCGCGGATCGCCAGCACCGCGGTGGGCGCGCAGCGGATCACCTGCTCCGCGCCGCTGCCCAGCAGCGCGCGGCTGAAGCCGCGCCGCCCTTCGGTGCCGACGACCACCAGGTCGGCTTCGAAGGCACGCGCCTCGTCGGCGACCGCTTCGCCGAGTGTGCGCCCGCGCTCTTCCAGCAGCCTGCCGTCCACGGCGATGCCCGCCGCCTGCGCCCTGGCCACGCCGGCTTCGACCATCTTGCGGGCGCTGGCCAGGGCCTGCTCCAGCACCTGCGCGCCGTACTCGAAGCCGGTGAGGTAGTCCATCTCGTCGAACTGGTGGACGATGCGCGCGCAGCCGCCGCTTTCGCGGGCGAGCCGCACGGCCGTTGCCAGGGCGAGGCTGGAGGTTTCGCTGCCGTCGACGGGGACGAGGATGCGCTTGAACATGGGGGGCTCCGCTAGCGAGTTCCACCCATTCTGGAAAGCGCAGGCAGGCGAGCACTTGCGCGGGATCAAGCCGCGCGCGAAAGGCTGCGAAGACTCGCTTCCAGCGCCGCCGTGCCGGGCATGAGACAATCGGCCTTCCTGCGGGAGAGAGGGGCCACGCCCCCGCCGAAGGCGCAAACTCCCATCATCGCTCAGGCACCCGGACCGCAGGCCCACATATCGCCGACTGGAGAGAGGCCGATCCGGCCCACCGAAGGGGCTAAGCCGCGCAAGCGGCCGAAACTCTCAGGTCCAAGGACAGGGGGAGAGGCGCAGCAGCGGCATCCGCGACGGTGCGGCTGCGCATTCCCGCGGAGTCCCTCGTGCTGACCGTCATCTACTACATCGCCATCGCCGCCGAAGCGATGTCCGGCGCCCTCGCCGCCGGGCGCCGCAACATGGACATCTTCGGCGTCACCGTGATCGCCTTCGTCACCGCCCTGGGCGGCGGCACGCTGCGCGACGTGATCCTGGGGCACTTCCCCGTCGGCTGGACGCAGCACCCGGACCGCGTGTACCTCGTGGTCGGCGCCGGCCTGCTGACGGTGGTGGTGGCCAAGCACATGCACCAACTCAAGCGCGTCTTCCTCGTGCTCGACGCGATGGGGCTGGTCGCGTTCTCCCTGATCGGCAGCAGCATCGCGCTGGAAATGAACTATCCGACCGCGATCGTGATCATGTCGGGGATGCTCACGGGAATCTCCGGCGGCGTGATCCGCGACGTGCTGTGCAACGAGGTTCCGGTGGTCTTCCGCCGCGAGCTCTATGCGAGCGTGTCGCTGGCCGTCTGCGTGCTGTTCCTGGTGCTGCGCGAAGCCGGCGTGCCCGCGAACGTGAACACGCTGGCGAGCTTCTCGGCCGGCCTGGCGCTGCGCCTGCTGGCGATCTGGCGCGGCTGGCACCTGCCGACCTTTTCCTACCGCGGCCGCTGGGACTGAACGTCCCGTGGCCTTCAATCCGTCTTCCATGGAACAAGAGCCGACCTCCACGCCCCAGCCACGCTCCTTCCTGCGCCTTTTCATCGGCGTCGTCCTCGGTCTCGTGCTGGGCGGGCTTGCCGGCGGCAGCTACGTGATCCATCGCATGTGGCAGGACCTGCCCACCGTGGACCATCTCGCGCGCTACGACCCCGCGCTGCCGCTGCGCATCCACGCGCGCGACGGCACGCTGCTGGCCGAATACGGCACCGAGCGGCGCGAGTTCGTGCCGATCGAGCGCATTCCCATGCACATGCGGCAAGCGCTGCTGGCGATCGAGGACGCGTCGTACTACGAGCATCGCGGCGTCGACTTCGCCGGCGTGGCACGCGCGGCGCTGAGCAACCTGGGCGCGGGCGGTCGCGCGCAGGGCGGCAGCACCATCACGATGCAGGTCGCGCGCGTGTTCTTCCTCAGCCGCGAGAAGACCTACAGCCGCAAGCTCCGGGAGGTGCTGCTCGCGTACAAGCTCGAGGCCGCGTACGACAAGGACAAGATCCTCGAGCTGTACATGAACCAGGTCTACCTGGGCGAGCGCGCCTACGGTTTCGCCGCCGCGGCTTCGGTCTATTTCGACAAGCCGCTGCAGGATCTCACGCTCGCCGAGGCGGCGATGCTCGCCGGCCTGCCCAAGGCGCCTTCGGCGTACAACCCCGTGGCCAACCGCGAGCGCGCCGTGATCCGCCAGCGCCACATCCTCTCGCGCATGCTGGCGCTGGGCTGGATCGACCAGGCCGCGCACGATCGCGCGCTGGCCGAGGAACTGGTGGTGCGCTTCAATCCCGGTCCGGTGGAACTGGCCGCCGGCTACGCGGTGGAACAGGCGCGCCAGCTGGTGGTGGAGCAGTTCGGCGAGGAGGCCTACACGCTGGGCCTGGACGTCACGCTCACCGTGGACCTGCAGCAGCAGCGCGTGGCGATGCGCGAACTGCGTGAAGGCCTGCTGGACGCGCAGGACAGGCGCGGCTATGCGGGTCCCGAGGCCACGCTGTCCGCTCTTCCGCCTGCCGGCGATCCGGAAGCCCTGCGTGCTGCGCTCGCACCCTACGCCGACAGCGGCGCGTTGCAGGCGGCGCTGGTGGAGAAGGTGTCGCCCGCGGGCATCCATGCCGTGTTGCGCGACGGCACCCCCGTGCTGGTCCCGCGCAAGAACCTGGCCGGCACCGCCGTCGCCGCGCTGCGCGCCAACGCGCCTGCCCGCAAGCGCATCGCACCGGGCGCCGTGATCCGCGTGATGCAGGACGGCAAGCGCGGCTGGCGGCTGCGGCAGTTGCCCGGCATGGAAGGCGCCTTGGTCGCGCTGGACGCGCAGACCGGCGACATCCTCGCGCTGGCGGGCGGTTTCGACCATCGCCGCAGCCAGTACGACCACGCCGTGCAGGCGATCCGCCAGCCCGGCTCCACGTTCAAGCCCTTCGTCTTCTCGGCCGCGCTGGAGCAGGGTTTCTTTCCCGGCACGCTGGTGGAAGACCTGCAGCGTGAGGTCACGCCCGCCGCGCGCGGGCGCAAGGCCTGGAGCCCGCGCAACTACGGCGACGACTACGAAGGCGTGATCTCCGCGCGGCGTGCGCTGATCCGCTCCAAGAACGTGGCCACGGTCAACCTGATGGAGGCCGTCGGCGCCGGTTACGCGCGGGACTGGGCCAGCCGCTTCGGCTTCGATCCCGCGCGCAATCCCGCGGCCCTGCCGCGCGCGCTGGGCGCCGGCGCGACCACGCCGCTGGGGCTGGCGCAGGCCTACGCCGTGTTCGCCAACGGCGGCGAGCTCGTGCAGCCGCGCCTGATCGCGCGCATCGCGGAGCGTGGCGGCAAGGTGCTGTACGAGGCGCCGGAACAAGGCCCGCGCGTGCGCGCGATCCCCGAGCGCAACGCCTTCATCATGGACACGATGCTGCGCGACGTGGTGCGGCAAGGCACCGGGCGGCGCGCGCTGGAACTGCGGCGCGACGACGTCGCCGGCAAGACGGGCACCTCCAACGATGCGCGCGACGCGTGGTTCGCCGGCTATTCGTCGGGCATCGCCACGGTCGCCTGGATGGGTTACGACCAGCCGCGCAGCCTGGGCCGCGCCACCGGCGGGACGCACGCCCTGCCGATCTGGACCGCCTTCATGAAGGAAGCCGTCGCGGACCGCCAGCCGGTGGAGCGGCCCATGCCGCAGGACGTTGCATCCTTCGCCGGTGACTACGTGTACGCCGAGTACTTCACGGGCCGCTGCATAGCCGACGGCCATCCCTTCGTGGAAGGCCCGTTCGGCTGCGCGCAGGCCGGCTTCTCCGGCTTCGGCACCACCTGGTAGCGCGGCTCAGCGCGGCGTGCTGCGGAACAGCGATTCCAGCAGCGCGCGCAGCCACTGGCGCGCCGGGTCGCGCGCCGTGCTGGCGTGCCACACCAGGCGCACGTCGTACCAGGGTGCAAAGGGCAGCTTCCACACGCGCAAACCCGGGCGGCTGGCCGCGTACATGGACGGCACGATCGCCAGCAGGTCGGAACTCGTCACCAGGTCGGGCAGGGCGCCGAAGTGCCGGGCCCGCAATACGATGCGCTCGCCGAGGTCCATCGCCACCAGCATCTCCTCCACGCTGCTGTGGAAGGTGGCGGTGGGCGAGGCCACCACCAGCGAGGCCTGCGCGAGTTGCTTGCGGGTGAGCGCGGGCCCCGGGCGGCCCACGGCGGGCTCCCAGTCCGGCGCGGTGACCGCGACGTACTGCTCGCGGAACAGCAGGTCGGCGTGCACGCCGCGGTGGCGCGGCTGCAGGATGCCGATCGCGCAGTCGATCTCGCGCGCCTCCAGGGCGGTCGCCACGTGGGCCGCCGCCACCGAGATGTTGGCCACGCGCGTGTGCGGCGCCTGCTGCCGCAGCGCCGCGGCCAGTCGCGGCAGGAACAGCATCTCGCCCAGGTCCGACAGCGACAGCCGCCAGGTGGTGTCGCTGCGCGCGGGATCGAACTGCTCCATGCCCGTGACGATGGATTCCAGCGACAGCAGGTGCGCGACGACGGCTGGCGCCAGCTGCTCGCACAAGGGCGTGCGATGCAGGCCGGAGGGCGCGCGCACGAACAGGTCGTCGTCGAAGAAATGACGCAACCGCCCCAGCGCATTGCTGGTGGCGGATTGCGACAGCGCCAGCTCGCGGCCGGCGGCCGTCACCGAACCGGTGCGGTGGATCGCCGCCAGCACGCGCAGCAGGTTCAGGTCGAGCTGCCGGAAGTTCATCGAAGGGCCTGCGGGTAATCCCGAGTCATGGATGCGGTGAATGTAGACCATCCACACAAGCCATTCGCCAAATGGCGGCGCGCTGGCTAGATTCCGGCCCGACGAGCATCCCGACATGGCCGAACGATCTTTTGCGACCGAAGTGGAAAAGCTGCGCCTGGGCGCGGGTGAGGTATTCCGTGGCGAGGGCATCCTGGCCGTCACCAAGGCCCTGCTGCAGTCCGGCGTTTCCTACGTGGCCGGCTACCAGGGCGCGCCCATCTCGCACCTGATGGACGTGCTGGCCGATGCCAACCCGATCCTGCAGGAGCTGGGCATCCGCTTCGAGCACAGCGCCTCCGAGGCCACGGCCGCCGCGACGCTCGCGGCTTCCGTCAACTATCCGCTGCGCGGCGCCGTGACCTTCAAGTCCACCGTCGGCACCAACGTCGCATCGGATGCGATCGCCAACCTGGCCTCCGGCGGCGTGACCGGCGGCGCGCTGATCATCGTGGGCGAGGACTACGGCGAGGGCTCCAGCATCATGCAGGAGCGTTCGCATGCCTTCGCGATGAAATCGCAGGTGTGGCTGCTGGATCCGCGGCCCAACCTGCCCAGCATCGTGCGCGCGGTGGAGCAGGGCTTCGAACTCTCCGAGGCGAGCCGCACGCCCGTGATGCTGGAGCTGCGCATCCGCGCCTGCCATGTGCACGGCAGCTTCGTGGCGCAGGAGAACCGCCGCGCCGACTTCACGCTCAAGGACGCGATGGAGCACCCGCGTCGCGACGTGGAGCGCATCGCATTGCCGCCTTCGACCTACCTGCACGAGCAGGAGAAGGTGGCCCAGCGCTGGCCGGCGGCGGTGCGCTTCATCCAGGAGCGCGGGCTCAACGAGTTCTTCGCCGCGGACGCGCAGGACTTCGGCATCGTGCTGCAGGGCGGGCTCTACAACGGCGTGCTGCGCGCGCTGGAACTCCTGGGCCTGGCCGATGCCTTCGGCAACTCGCGCATCCCGCTGTACGTGCTGAACGTCACCTATCCGCTGGTCGACGCGGAGTTCACGCGCTTCTGCGCCGGCAAGCGCGCCATCCTGGTGGTGGAGGAAGGCCAGCCGGACTTCATCGAGCAGGCGGTGCACGCGATCCTGCGCAAGGCGGACGTGCAGGCGAAGGTGCACGGCAAGGACGTGCTGCCCATAGCCGGCGAGTACACCGGAGGCGTGCTGGCCAAGGGCATCGCGCGCTTCGTCGAGAAGCAGGCGCCGGCGCTGCTGGAGGGGCGCGCGCTGCCCGCTGCGGCGCTTCCCGCGCCGGCGGCGGATGGAAGCCCGCGCACGATCGCGATCCAGGATGCCGCGCAACAGGTGCACGGGCGGCCCCCTTCGTTCTGCACCGGCTGCCCCGAGCGGCCGATCTTCACGGCGATCAAGCTGGTGGAGCGCGAGCTGGGGCCGCACCACGTCAGCTGCGACATCGGTTGCCACCTGTTTTCCATCCTGCCGCCGTTCAACATCGGCGCGACCACCATGGGCTACGGCCTCGGCTGGGCGGGCGCCGCCGCGTTCAACACGAGCGAGACGACCAAACGCACGCTGTCCATCATGGGCGACGGCGGCTTCTGGCACAACGGCCTGACCAGCGGCGTCGGCAACGCGGTGTTCAACCAGTCCGACAACGTGCTGGTGGTGATCGACAACGGCTACTCCGCGGCTACCGGTGGGCAGGACGTGCTTTCCTCGCGTGCCAGCAACGCGATCCGCGCCACCAACCATCCCATCGAGAAGGCGGTGCGCGGCGTGGGCGTGGAATGGGTGCGCACGGTGGACCACACCTACAGCCTCTCGCGCATGCGAGACGCGCTGCGCGAGGCGCTCACCACCAAGGCCAAGGGCCCGAAGGTGATCGTCGCATCGTCCGAGTGCATGCTGAACAAGCAGCGGCGGGTGAAGCCGCTGGTGCGCAAGGCGATCGCCGGCGGAGAGCGCGTGGTGCGCGAGCGCTTCGGCGTCGACCCGGACACCTGCACCGGTGACCACTCGTGCATCCGTCTTTCCGGCTGTCCCTCGCTCACCATCAAGCCCAATCCCGATCCGCTGCGGCGTGATCCGGTGGCCGCGGTGATGGACAGCTGCGTGGGCTGCGGCCTGTGCGGCGAGGCCGCGCACGCGGCGGTGCTGTGCCCCTCGTTCTACCGCGCCGAGATCGTCAACAACCCCACGCGCCGGGACCGCTTCCTGCAGCGCGTGCGCGGCGCGATGATCGGCTGGCTGCAGTCGCGCATCGAGCGGCGCCTGGAAGGACTGGCGGCATGAGCGCGCAACCGAAAGCCATCACCATCGCGCTGCTCGCCATGGGCGGCGAAGGCGGAGGCGTGCTGTCCGACTGGCTGGTGGACCTCGCCGAGCACAACGGCTTCCTCGCGCAGGCGACGTCGGTGCCGGGCGTGGCGCAGCGCACCGGCGCCACCGTGTACTACCTGGAGCTGTTCCCGCGCGCCGGGGTGCCCGAAGGCGCGCAGCCGGTGCTCGCGCTCGGCCCGGTCCCCGGCGAACTGGACGTGGTGATCGCGTCCGAGTTGATGGAGGCCGGCCGCGCGCTGCAGCGCGGCCTGGTTTCGCAGGAGCGCACGACCTTCATCGCGTCGACGCACCGTGTCTATTCGATGGCCGAGCGCACGGCGATGGGCGACGGCCGCGTCGATGCCGAAAAGCTGCTCGAAGGCGCGCGCGCCGCGGCGGCGCGCTTCATAGGCGCGGACTTCTCCGCGGTGGCGGAGCAGGCCGCGGGGCCGATCGCCCCTGCGCTGTTTGGTGCGCTGGCCGCGTCGCAGGCACTGCCCTTCACGCGCGAACAGTTCGAGGAGGCGATCCGCCGCGGCGGCGTGGGCGTCAAGGCCAGCCTGCAGGCCTTCGCGGCCGGCCATGCGGCGGCGCTGGCCCCGGCGCCGGTGGAACCCGTCGCCTCCGCGGTGGCGTTGGGTCCGCGCCTGCGGGCGCTGGCCGAACGCATCGCGCGCGAATTCCCGTCTGCGGCCCACGACACGCTGCGCCACGCGGTGCTGCGCCTGGCCGACTACCAGGACATCGCCTATGCCGGCGAATACCTGGACCTGCTGCAGCCCCTGCGCGACGGCGGTGAGGTGCTCCTGGAGACGGCACGCCACCTGGCGCTGTGGATGTCCTACGAGGATGCGATCCGCGTCGCGGACCTGAAGACGCGCCGCACGCGCTTCGAGCGTGTCGCCGGCGAAGTGCGGCTGGCGCCCGGGCAGCTGCTGCAGATCAACGAGTTCATGCATCCGCGCGTGGAGGAGATCGCCGACATCCTGCCGGAGGGACTGGGCCGCTGGCTGCTCGCCACCGGCTGGGCGCGCCGTACGCTGGGCCGCTTCACGCGCGAGGGACGCGTGGTACGCACGAGC
Organism: Pseudomonadota bacterium; assembly: GCA_023438115.1. Taxonomy (GTDB): domain Bacteria; phylum Pseudomonadota; class Gammaproteobacteria; order Burkholderiales; family Burkholderiaceae_C; genus Ramlibacter. The sequence goes on from JAEZEB010000160.1 coordinate 29,952, forward strand.
ACGCTGCGCGGCTACCTGCAGCTGTACCTCATTGCGTCGCTGCGCCCGTTGCGCCGCCTTTCGCTGCGCTACGTGCAGGAGCATGCGCGCATCCGCGCCTGGCTGGCCCAGGTGCAGCGCCTGTCGCCGATGCAGCCGGGACTGGCGCTGGAGGTTGCCCGCGCGCAGCGCCTGGTGAAAGGCTATGGCGACACGCACGCGCGCGGCTGGCGCAACTTCGAGCGCATCGCAAGCGCGCTGCCGCGGCTGGAGCGCGACCCCGCCGGCGCGCAGCGCCTGGATGCCCTCACGCGCGCGGCGCTGGCCGACGAAAGCGGCCAGGCGCTGGAGCGCCTGCTCGCGTCAACCTGAATTGACCTTCCCCACCTTCCGTCCTATGTTCCCGAATCCACACAAGGAGACGACATGATGAAGTCCATCGTGCACAAGGCCGCGGCCATCCTGCTCGCGGCAGGTTTCGCCGGCGGCGCCGCCGCGCAGGAGACCACGCTGCGCCTGGTCAGCGCCTTCGCCGAGAACGGCATCTACGTGCAGCGCCTGCAGCCGTGGATCGCGAAGTTCAACGCCGAGGGCAAGGGCGTGCTGCAGATCAACTTCATCGGCGGACCGAAGGCGATCCCCACCTTCGAGGTGGGCAACGCGGTGAAGACCGGCGTCGTCGACATGGCGCTGTCCACCGGCGCCTTCTACACCAACGTGATGCCCGAGGCCGACTTCCTCAAGCTCACGCAGGTGCCGGTGGCGGAGCAGCGCAGGAACGGCGCGTTCGATGCCATCAACAAGGTGTGGAACGAGAAGGCCAACATGCAATACCTGGCGCGGATGGTGGAGAACCAGCCGTTCCACATCTACACCAACAAGAAGGTCGACAGGCCCGACCTCACCGGCCAGAAGATCCGCATCACGCCGGTGTACCGCGAGTTCTTCCAGGCCCTCAACGCCAACGTGATCACCACGCCGCCAGGCGAGGTGTACACGGCGCTGGAGCGCGGCGTGGTCGATGGCTACGGCTGGCCCATCGGCGGCATCTTCGACCTGAACTGGCAGGAGAAGACGAAGTTCCGCATCGACCCGGGCTTCTACGACGCCGAGGTGTCGCTGATCATGAACCTGCCCGCCTACCGCAAGCTCACCGCGGCGCAGCGTGACTACCTGCAGAAGCAGCTGCTGGCGCTGGAGGCCGAGAACACCTTCTGGAGCAAGTACACCGCCGACGAGGTCGCGCGCCAGGAGAAGGCCGGCATCCAGACCATCAAGTTCGACGCGGCCACGTCCAAGGCCTTCGTCGACAAGGCGTACCAGGTCGGCTGGGCAGCCGCCGAGAAGCAGAGCCCGGAGATCGCGGGGCGCTTCAAGCCGCTGTTCTCGCGCAAGTGACGGGCGCGGCCTCCCACGCCTACGGACGCTTGCTGGCGGCGCTTGCGCTCGCCGGCTGCGCCCTGCTGTTCGCCATGATGATGGTCATCGTGGCGGACGTCGCGCTGCGCAACATCGCGGTGCCGGGGCTGCCGCGCGGCCTCGCGTGGAGCAACGAGGTCTCCGAGCTGATGCTGTACCTGCTGACCATGTGCGTGGCGCCCTGGCTGCTGCGCCAGGGCCAGCACATCCGGGTCGACATCCTGCTGCAGGCGCTGCCGAAGAAGCTCGCGTGGTCGCTCGAGTGGATAGGCGACTGCATCGGCCTGGCCTGCTGCATCTTCATCGCCTGGTACGGCGCGCAGGCCGCGTGGGCCAGCTACAGCAGCGGCGCCGTCAACATCAAGACCCTGGTCACGCCCGAATGGTGGTCGCTCGCGCCGCTGCCGGTGGTGTTCGTGCTGCTGGCCATCGAGATGCTGTTCCGCATGGGGCGGCTGCATGCGGGCGAGCGCGCCCCGCGCCAGGATGCGGTGAGCGCCGCGTGATTCAAAGAGGTTGTCAATGAGTGGCTGGGTGATCGCGGCCTGGATGATGCTGGGCGGCTCCACGCTGCTGCTGTTCATCGGCATGCCGGTGGCGCTGACCTTCATCACCGTCAACATCGTCGGCGCGTGGTTCTACATGGGCGGAGAAGCGGGGCTGGCGCAGCTCGCGCGCAGCAGCGTGAGCTCGGTGACCGCCTTTTCGCTCACGCCCATCCCGCTGTTCGTGCTGATGGGCGAGGTGCTGTTCCACACCGGCCTGGCGCTGAAGGTGATCGATGGCATCGATCGCCTGATCCGCCGCCTGCCGGGCCGGCTGGCCGTCGTGGCCGTGGTCGCGGGCACCGTGTTCTCCGCCATCTCGGGCTCCACCATCGCCACCACCGCCATGCTGGGTTCGCTGCTGCTGCCGGTGATGCTGGCGCGCGGCTATCACCCGACGCTCGCGACCGGGCCGATCATGGCGATCGGCGCCGTGGACATGCTGATCCCGCCCTCGGCGCTGACCGTGTTGCTCGGATCGCTGTCCGGCATCTCCATTTCCAAGCTGCTGATCGGCGGCGTGGTGCCCGGCGTCATCCTGTCGGCGGCCTTCGTGCTGTGGATCGTGCTGCGGGTGCGCATCAGCCCGCAGCTCGCGCCCGCGCACGACGAGCAGCCGCACACGGGCTGGGAGCGCTGGCGCCTCTTCTTCGCCTACGTGCTGCCCACGCTGTCCATCTTCGGCATCGTGGTGGGCGCGCTGTCGGCCGGCTGGGCGACGCCCACGGAGTGCGCGGCGCTCGGGGCCTTCGCCACGCTGGTGCTGGCGGCGCTGTACCGCGCGCTGACCTTCGACGCGCTGCTCAAGGCGCTCAAGGGCACGGCGGGCATCTCGGGGATGATCCTGTTCATCATCCTCGGCGCCACCACCTTCGCGCAGATCCTGTCCTTCTCGGGCGCCAGCAACGGCCTGGTGCAGCTGATCACGGGGCAGGGCTGGTCCACCGCGGCGATCGTCGCGGGGATGATGGCCATGCTGGTGTTCCTGGGCATCTTCGTCGACCAGGTCAGCATGATGATGATCACGCTGCCGATCTTCATGCCCATCGTGCAGAGCCTGGGCATCGATCCGGTCTGGTTCGGCGTGATGTTCCTGATCTGCATGCAGCTGGGGCTGCTGCTGCCGCCGCACGGCCTGCTGCTGATGACGATGCGCGGCGTCGCGCCGCCGGAAGTCACCACCACGCACATCTTCCGCGCCGTGGTGCCCTACGTGGTCATGAGCCTGCTGCTGCTGGCGGCAGTGTTCTGGCTGCCGGAGATCGCCACGGCGCTGCCCAAGCGCTTCGGCTGAGGGCGGCGATCGGTCGAAGAAGGGGGGCTTGCCGCCTCTAATCGGGCGATGAGGGCGCGTGAGGGCTTCCTACAGTCGGGTCCGCAAGCCGCACCCGCGCGGCGCCCACTTCCATGACCTGCATCTTCCGTCTTCCCCTGCTCGATCCCAGCCAGAAAGTCCTGGGCTACAAGCTCGCCTGGCAACCGCGGACCGGTTCCGCGCTGCCGCACCTGGCGCAACTGGCCGCCCCGGTCACGAAGCATCTCGCCGGCGAGGACGCCGCGTCGCCGGCCGGCGACGGCCTGCTGTTCCTCGAGGCGCCCGCCGGTTCCTTCACCCCCGCCAGCCTGCGCGGCCTCGCCCCCGCCCGTACCGTGGTGAGTTTCGCCGCCGCCGAACTCGCCGAGCCCGCGATCGCGGCCGTCGCGGGTGTGCTGCGGCAGGACGGCTTCGGCGTGTGCGTGCGCGGCCCCGCCGAGGCAGGCCTGCAGACGCTGTGCACCCATCGCGAAATCGACTGGGGCGAGGCCGCCCGCGCCCGCCAGCTGCCCACGGCCGTCGAAGCCGCGGCCACGCAGCCGCGCGTGCTCGCGTCGGGCCTGGAGCATCCCGAGGAATACCAGGCCAGCGCCGCCCTGGGCCTGCACGCCTTCGCCGGCACGCATCTGCTCGCTTCCGCCCCCGCGCAGGCCGGAGGGCGCATGGCCTCCGGCAGCGTGCTGATCCTGCAGCTGATGCAGATGGTGCAGGACAACGCCGACGTGCGGCAGATCGAGACGGCGCTCAAGCGCGACGCCGCGCTCGCCTACCAGCTGCTGCGGCACCTGAATTCGGCCAGCTTCGGTTTCGGCGTGGAGGTGCAGTCGCTGCGCCACGCCGTCACGATGATGGGATACGGCCCCCTGTTCCGCTGGCTCAGCGTGCTGCTCGCGCGCAGCAGCGCGCAGCCCGCATCGCCCGCGCTGCTCGAAGCCGCGGTGGTCCGCGGCCGCTTCACGGAACTCCTGGGGCAGGGCATGCTGCCCAAGCGCGATGGCGAGAACCTTTTCGTGACCGGCATGTTCTCGTTGCTGGATCGCCTGCTGGGCGTGCCGATGACGGAGGTGCTCGACAAGGTCCAGCTCCCCGACGCGGTGGTGCAGGCGCTGCGCACGCGCGGCGGCATGTACGGCCCCTTCCTGCAGATCGCCGAAGCCTGCGAACGCGCCGATGGCGGGGCCGCTTCGCTCGCCGATGCCGCCTTCCTCACCATCGAACAGGTCAACCGCGCGCACGTCGCGGCGCTCGCCTGGGCGCAGGGCCTGCGGGCCTGAGGGGCGGGGAGGGCGCTGGCTATAATCGCCGGTTGATCCAAAGAACGCGAATTCACTTGAGGACGCCATGAGCGACAGCCTGGAAGAAGCCCATACCGGCCCGATCAAGACCCCCAAGCAGCTGCTGCTCGCGGTGCTGTTCTCCTTCGTGGTCCCCGTCGCGATCATCATCGCGCTGGTGGCCTACGTGGTCTCCGACACCAAGCCCGCCGGCTCCACGGATGTCGAGAAGTTCGCGCTGGGCGGCCTGACGGCCCAGGACCTGGAGCGTGGCGTGGCCGAGCGCATCGCCAAGGTCGGCACCGTCGAGATCCGTGACGCGAACCGGCCGCTGGCCAACGGCGAGACCGTCTTCAACGCGCAGTGCGCGGCCTGCCACACCACCGGCGCGGCCGGCGCGCCCAAGCTGGGCGACGCCGGGTCCTGGGCCAACCGCATCCAGACCGGCTTCGAGGCGCTGGTCGCTTCCGCGCTGAAGGGCAAGGGCGCCATGCCGCCGCAGTCCGGCGGCGACTACAGCGACACCGAGATCGCGCGTGCCGTGGCCTTCCTGGCCAACTCCGGCGGTGGCAAGTTCGCCGAACCGGCCGCCCCCGCGGCGCCTGCCGCCACCGCCGCTGCGC
>JAEZEB010000231.1 GCA_023438115.1 Pseudomonadota bacterium
GCCGCGGACTCAGTGCGCGTCGACGGCGGGTGCCGGCGGCGCGTTGACGGGTTCCTGGCGGCGGCGAAGCGCCACCAGGCGAAGCAGCAGGCCCACGGGGCCGGCCTGCCACCAGCGGCGATTGCCGCGGCGCGGCTGGCCCAGCGCTTGGGTGAGGCGATCGAGCGTGATCGCCAGCAGCACGATGCCCAGGCCGCCCACGGTGGCCAAGCCCATGTCGAGGCGGCCGATGCCGCGCAGCACCATCTGGCCCAGGCCGCCGACGGCGATCATCGAGGCGATCACCACCATGGACAGCGAGAGCATCAGCGCCTGGTTGATGCCGGCCATGATGGAAGGCATGGCCAGCGGCAGCTGCACCTTCACCAGCATCTGCCAGGGCGAGGCGCCGTAGGCGCGCGCGGCTTCGATGAGGTCGGGCCGCACCTGCCGGATGCCCAGCGCGGTCAGGCGCACCAGCGGCGGCAGCGCGAACACGATGGTGACGATCACGCCCGGCACGTTGCCGATGCCGAACAGCATCACCACGGGCACCAGGTAGACGAAAGCTGGCGTAGTTTGCATGGCATCGAGCAGCGGCCGCAACAGGCGCTGCGCGCGGTCGCTCGCGGCCAACAGGATGCCCAATGGGAGGCCCAGCACCAGACAGAACACCAGCGAGGTCAGGACCAGCGACAGCGTCACCATCGCCTCCTGCCAGATGCCCAGCACGCCCAGCAGCAGCAGCGACACCACGGCGCCGATGGCGATCGCGCCGCCGGCGAACTGCCATGCGAGCAGGCCCAGCACGAACGTGAGGGCGAGCGCGGGCGCGCTTTGCAGCAATGCTTCCACGCCGCTGAGCGTGGCGTCGATGGGCTCGCGCACCGACTGGAAGACGGGACGGAAATGCCCCACGATCCAGTCCAGGCCGTCGTTGATCCAGCCTTCGACGGGCAGCGAGCCGTCCCACAGCTGCTCCAGCCGGAAGCCCGGATCGGGTTCCGTCGCGGTCGCCTGCGCGCCCGCATCGAGCCAGTCGGCGCCAGCCGTATCGCTGCCGGTGCTCCAGGGGTCGCTCGCCGCCGGCGGCGCGTCGGCCCCAGCGGGATTGGCCTCGGGAGCCGGCGCCATCGCGTCGGCCCAAGGATCGGACTGCGCGAGCAGGATGTCCTGTTCGTTGTTCATGGTGGATCCCGGGTTCAGGCGCGGACTTCGTGGTCGCCGCGGTCGAGGAACTTGAGCAAGGTGGTCTTGCTGATCGTGCCGACGAGGCGGCCGTCCTCCTCCACCACCGGCACGGGACAGGGCACTTCGGCGATCTGGCCGAACAGCCCGCCCACGGGCTCGGTGGCAGGGATGGGACGCACCTGCGGCAGCAAGGCGTGCTGCAGGCCCAGCGGACCGTCGTGGTCCTTCAGCGCGGCGCGCAGAGAGTCGGCCGACACCACGCCCAGGCAGCATTGCCGCGCGTCGACCACGCACGCGTAGTCGCGGTCGGCGTCTTCCAGCATCTTCAGCGCTGCGCGGCAGCCGCGATGGGGTTCCTCGGCCACCACGACCGGGCCGCGGCGGGCGATGTCACCCGCCTTGAAGACCGCCGCGGCGTCGACGCCGCGCACGAAGGCGCGCACGTAGTCGTCGGCCGGCGCGCGCAGGATCTCTTCAGGCGTACCGACCTGGACCACCTGGCCGTCCTTCATGATGGCGATGCGGTCGCCGATGCGCATGGCCTCGTCGAGGTCGTGCGAGATGAAGACGATGGTGCGGCGCTTCACCTGCTGCAGCCGCAGCAGTTCGGCCTGCATCTCGCTGCGGATGATGGGATCGAGCGCCGAGAAGGCTTCGTCCATCAGCAGGATCGCGGGGTCGGAGGCCAGCGCACGCGCCAGGCCCACGCGCTGCTGCATGCCGCCGGAGAGTTCGTCGGGATAGCTGGCGCCCCAGCCCTGCAGGCCCACCTGGGCCAGCGCCAGGTCGGCCTGCGCGAGGCGCTCGGCGCGGCCCACGCGCGCGAGTTCCAGCCCGAACGCGGCGTTCTCGCGCACGGTCACGTGCGGCAGCAGCGCGAAGGACTGGAACACCATGCCGAAGTCCTTGCGGCGCAGGCTGCGCAGGCGCGATTCGGAATAGCGGTTGATGTCCTCGCCGTCGATGACGATGCGGCCGGACGTGGGCTCGATCAGCCGGTTGAGCAGCCGCACCAGCGTGGACTTCCCCGATCCGGACAGGCCCATCACGACGAAGATCTCGCCGGCCGCGATGTGCAGGTTGGCGTCGTACACGCCGATGGACTGGCCGGTGCGCTCCAGGATCTCCTGCTTGGCGAGGCCTTGCCCCGCCAGCGCCAGTGCCTGTTCCGGTGCGTCCCCGAAGACCTTGAAGACGTGGTCGACCAGGATGTCCTTGGCCATGGGTTTCCCTCCTCGGGATGTCGCTTGTCCTTGCGGCCGCCAAAAAGACGCGGCCACGCGAAACCCGAAGCCGCGCGGCCAGGCACTGAAGACGACGGAAGCGACGAAGCCAGAGCCTGGGACGCGCCGGGAAGCCATGCGACGGGCCTGGTCAAGGGGGCCGCACGGGACCGGCGCGCTGCGGCGTCGGGAGCCGGCACACGGGCCGGCAGGTTGCCGGGACGAGCCCGGCGAGGAGACCTGGCACCGCGACGGGAAGCGTGATGTTCCGCGAGTAGTGCCGGGCGGCCGCGCCCCGAGGGGAACGGCACTTGATGGGCTGGATTATAAAACGGTAACGGGACAGGACCTTCCGCGTACTAGGATCGGCCCCCAGCCCACAAGAAGACCCCATCCATGAAGGCACAGGAACGCGACACCCTCCTCCAGGCCCTGAAGGCCCGTTTCGAGAAGAACATGAAGCGCCACGAAGGCGTGAAGTGGGCCGACGTGCAGGCCAGGCTCGAGGGCCATCCTGCCGCGCTCGAATCGCTGCAGGCGATGGAAGCCAGCGGCGGCGAGCCGGACGTGATCGGCACCGCGCAGGACGGCCGCTTCACCTTCTGCGACTGCGCGCCCGAAAGCCCGCAGGGACGCCGCAGCCTCTGCTACGACCGCAAGGCCCTGGACGCGCGCAAGGAGAACAAGCCCAAGGGCAACGCCATGGAAGCGGCCGCAGCCATGGGCATCGCGCTGCTGACGGAAGAACAGTACCGCGCGCTGCAGGCGCTGGGCGAGTTCGACCTCAAGACTTCCAGCTGGATCGTGACGCCGGAGGACGTGCGCTCGCGCGGCGGCGCCCTCTTCGGCGACCGCCGCTACGGCCGGGTGTTCGTGTACCACAACGGCGCCGAGTCGTACTACGCCGCGCGCGGCTTCCGCGGCTGGCTGCAGGTCTGAGCGCACGTCCGGCATGAAGACCCAGTACTACACCGCCACGAGCCTCGACGGCTTCATCGCCACCGAGGACGATTCGCTGGACTGGCTGTTCCCGCTCGGCGACATCAACGACACCAGCTATCCCGCGTTCATCCAGGAGGTCGGCGCGCTCGCCATGGGTTCGTCGACCTATGAATGGATGCTGCGGCATGCGGACAAGGTGTCCGCCGAGACCGGCTCGGCGTGGCCTTACAAGCAGCCGACGTGGATCTTCTCCAGCCGCAAGCTGCCTGCCATCCCGGGCGCGGACCTGCGCTTCGTGCAGGGCGACGTGCGCGCGGTGCACGCGCAGATGCGCGAAGCCGCAGGCACGAAGAACGTCTGGATCGTCGGTGGCGGCGACCTCGCGGGCCAGTTCCACGACGCCGGGCTGCTGGACGAACTGATCGTGCAGGTGGGCTCGGTCACGCTGGGCAAAGGCAAGCCGCTGTTCCCGCGCCGCCTGACCAGCCCGCCGCTGCGCCTGCTGTCGGTGCGGCAGGTCGGATCGGGCTTCGCGGAGTTGCGCTACGCGACGCGCTGAGCGCGCCTAGACGCGCACGGCGCTCCGGAAGGCGGCGGACAGCGCCGCCAGCGCGTCACGCGCGCGCCCTTCCCGCACGCGCGAATGCAGCAGCACCGGCAGGCGCGGCAGCTG
>JAEZEB010000254.1 GCA_023438115.1 Pseudomonadota bacterium
TACGAGGTCAAGGCCGTTTCGTAGGGCGGGGTGAGCGGCGAAGCCCGAACCCCGCCGCCACGGGGGTACCATCCGCCCCGTATGTTCAGCTACCGCCACGGCTTCCATGCCGGCAACCACGCCGACGTCCTCAAGCACATGGTGCTGATCGCGGTCCTGAAGCACCTGACGGCCAAGCCCACGGCCATCACGGTGGTCGACACCCACGCGGGCGCCGGCCTGTACCGCCTCGACGACGAATTCGCCGCCACTTCCGGCGAGGCGGCCGACGGCTTCCTCAAGCTCGTGGCCAGCCCGCTGGCCGCGGAGCCCCCGCCCCTGCTGGCCGACTACCTGGCCCTGGTGGCCAGCTTCAATCCCGCCGGGCGCCAGCGCGTCTATCCCGGCTCGCCCTTCATCACGCAGGCCCTGCTGCGCCAGGAGGCCAAGGACAAGCTGTGGCTGTTCGAGCTGCATCCCACGGACAGCAAGGCCCTGGCGAAGCATGTGGAGCAGCTGCGCGCCGGGCGCCAGGTGGGCCTCAAGCGCGAGGACGGCTTCGAGGGCCTGCGGGCGCTGATCCCGCCGCCCTCGCGCCGTGGCCTGGTGCTGGTCGACCCCAGCTACGAGATCAAGAACGACTACGGGCGCGTGACGGCCTGCCTGCAGGAGAGCCTGAAGAAATTCGCCACCGGCACCTACATGGTCTGGTACCCGGTGATCCCGCGCCCCGAGGCGCACGAGCTGCCGCGGCGCCTGAAGACGCTGGCCAACCAGGCGGGCCGCCCCTGGCTGCATGCCACGCTCAACATCGGCCAGTCGCCGGCGCGCGCGCCCACGCCGGGCGAGCAGACACCGCGCCCCGGGCTCACGGCCAGCGGCGTCTTCCTGGTCAATCCGCCGCACACGCTGAAGCCGGCGCTGCAGGCGGAACTGCCGCAGGTGCTGGAAGTCCTGGGCCGCGGGCGCGGCCAGGCGCATTTCGTCGAGGGGTCCTGAAAAGGCGCCCACCGCCATGGCCGGCCCGCAGCCGCGATCCGCGCTCGCCGCCGCCCTGGGTCCGGGCTGGGAGTTGCAGCCCTTGGGCCGAAGCACCTTCTGCGACACCTGGCAAGCCCGCCGCGGCGCGCTGAAGCGCTTCGTCAAGAGCGCCGCGGGCCCCGCCGCCGCCATGCTGCGCTCCGAGGCCGACGGCCTGCAGGCGCTGTCCGCCACCGGCTGCATCCGGGTGCCGCAAGTGGAATCGCTGGTGGACACCTCCGACGGCATGGTCGTCCTGGCCCTGGAATGGCTGGACTTCGCGCCGGCCGACACCGGCTTCGGCCGCCGCTTCGGCCGGGCCCTCGCGGCGCTGCATGCCGCGCCCTGCCCGCTGGAGCCACCGGCCTTCGGCTGGCGCATCGACAACCACCTGGGCGCCACGCCCCAGCGCAACACGCCTCCGCAAGTGCCCAACCGCGCCGGCTGGCAGGCCTTCATGGCGGAGTGCCGCTTAGGGTGGATGCGGGATCGAATCCCCGCTGCGGGGCAACTGCGCGGGGCAGTGAACCGGGTGATCGAGGCGCTGCCCACGCTGCTGCCCGACGCACCGGCGCCGGCGCTGATCCACGGCGACCTCTGGCAGGGCAACTGGGGCATGCTGGCCGACGGCACGCCGGTGGTCTTCGACCCGGCCGTGTCCTGCTCGGACCCCGGCGCCGAGATCGCGATGATGGAACTCTTCGGCAGCCCGCCCGCGGGCTTTCGCGCCGGCTACGAGGAAGCGGGCGGCTCCTGGCCCGGCGCGCAGACCGTCGCCGTCCACCAGCTCTACCACCTGCTCAACCATGTCTTGCTGTTCGGCGGCGGCTACGCGCAGCAGGCTTTGCGCGTGGCGCGCTCGCTGGCCTGAGCGTTTTGGCATGATGCGTCCATGCAAGGAAACCGCATGGAACAACCCGATCCCGAAACCCCGGCGGCCACCGCCGAACCCCGCAACGCCTTCCTCGAGGAAAAGGCCTTCAAGTCGCGCACGGTGCTGCTGTTCGGCGCCATCAGCGACCAGTCGGCCAGCGACATCGCGCGCCGCCTGATCGCGCTGGACGCCGATTCGGCGGCGCCCATCGACATGCTGGTGAGCTCGCCCGGCGGGCACCTGGAGTCCGGCGACGCGATCCACGACATCATCCGCTACATCCAGGCGCCGGTGAACATGATCGGCACCGGCTGGGTGGGCAGCGCCGCGACGCACCTGTACCTGGCGGTGCCCAAGGAGCGCCGCTTCTGCACGCCCAACACGCGCTTCCTGATCCACCAGCCCTCCGGTGGCGCCGGCGGCCCGGCCAGCGACATCGCGATCCACGCGCAGGAGATCATCAAGGCGCGCGAACGCATCGCCCAGACCATCTCCCGCGAGACGGGGCGTCCGCTGGCAGGCGTGCTCGAGGACATCGAGCGCGATCGCTGGCTGAGCGCGGAAGAAGCGATCGAGTACGGCCTGGTGGGCCGCATCGTGAAGCACAAGACCGAGATCAAGCGGTAGGTCCGTGCACGGCGGCGGGGTGCGGGCTGGCGCCGCTCACCCCGCCCTACGAAACCACCCCGCGCTGCGGACCTGGTAGGTCGGGGTGAGCGCGAAGCCGAACCCCGACGCCGCGAGCTACCGCAACGCCCCGCAAAGCGCCAGCGTCGCCGCCGCCTGGTTCATCGTATAGAAGTGCAGCGCCGGCGCGCCCCCGCGCACCAGGCGCTCGCACAGGTCCGCCACCACCTCCTGGCCGAAGGCCTTGATGGACGCGGCGTCATCGCCGAAGCTTTGCAGGCGCAGGCGGATCCAGCGCGGGATCTCGGTGCCGCACGCATCCGAGAAGCGCAGCAGCTGGCTCGAGTTGGTGATCGGCATGATGCCGGGCACCACGGGCGCATCCACGCCCAGCTTGCGCGCCTCGTCGACGAAGCGGAAGTACGAGTCGGCGTTGTAGAAGTACTGCGTGATCGCGGAATCGGCGCCCGCCTTCACCTTGGCCGCGAAGGCCTGCAGGTCGGCCTGCGGCGACTTCGCCTGCGGATGCGTCTCCGGATAGCACGCCACCTCGATGCGGAAGGCGCTGCCGGTCTCCTGCCGGATGAAGGCCACCAGGTCGCTCGCGTACTGGAACTCCCCGCCCATGCCGTAGCCGCTGGGCAGGTCGCCGCGCAGCGCCACCAGGCGCTTGACGCCCATGGCCTGCAGCTGCGCCAGCTGGTCGCGCACGCGCGCGCGCGTGGCACCTATGCAGGAGAAGTGGCTGGCCGCCTCCACGCCTTCGGCCAGGATCTCGCCGACGGTGGTGAAGGTGCCCGCATGGGTGGAGCCGCCCGCGCCGTAGGTCACCGAGCAGAACTCGGGCTTCAGGGCATAGAGCTGCGCGCGGGCGGCGCGCAGCTTCTCGACACCTTCGGTCTTCTTGGTCGGGAAGAATTCGAAGCTGAGGGTAAGCATCAATGGCTCCTCGTCTGGGCGTGGAGGAAGAATTCGCGGTTGCCGTCGCCGCCGGCGATCGGGCTGTCGTACCAGCCCACGACCGCCAGGCCCAGCGCCGCGCAGGCTTCGCGCAGGCGCTGTTCGACCACCGCGTAGAGGGCCGCATCGCGCACGATCCCGCCCTTGCCGACCTGCGCCGGCTGCAGTTCGAACTGCGGCTTGGCCAGCATCAGCAGCTGCCCGCCCGCCTTCAGCAAGGGCACGAGCGCGGGCAGCACCAGCGTGAGCGAGATGAACGACAGGTCGCCGACCACCAGGTCGAAGCCGCCGCCCACCTGCCCCGCATCGAGCTCGCGGGCGTTGACCTTCTCGATCGCCGTCACGCGCGGATCGCCGCGCAGCTTCGCGTGCAGCTGCCCGTGGCCGACGTCCACGCCGGTCACGCGCGCGGCGCCTTGCTGCAGCAGGCAGTCGGTGAAGCCGCCGGTGGACTGGCCCACGTCGAGGCAGGTCCAGCCGGTGACGTCCAGACCCGCCGCGCGCAATGCGCCTTCGAGCTTGAGGCCGCCACGCGAGACGTAGCGGGACTCCGACGCATCGAGCAGTTCGAGTTGCGCCTGCGCAGGAAGCTCGTCGCCGTTCTTGGCCACGCGCTTCCAGGCCGCGCCGTCGAACCAGCGCACGCCGGAGGCGATCAGGCGCTGGGCCTGCGAGCGCGAGGCGGCGAGTCCGCGTTCGACGAGGAGCTGGTCGGCACGCATGGTTCGATGCCTTGTCATTGCGGGCTCGACCCGCAATCCATGGGTGGCCGATCGACGGCCGCATGGATCCCGGGTCAAGCCCGGGATGACAAGTTCCGGATCAATACCGGTACGTGTCCGGCTTGTACGGCCCGTTCTTGTCCACGCCGATGTACGCGGCCTGCTCGTCGGTCAGCACGGTCAGTTGCGCACCCAGCTTGGACAACTGCAGGCGAGCGACCTTCTCGTCCAGGTGCTTGGGCAGCACGTAGACCTTGCCCGCCTCGTACGCCTCGGGCTTCGTGAACAGCTCGATCTGCGCGATCGTCTGGTTGGCGAAGGACGAGGACATCACGTAGCTGGGGTGGCCCGTGCCGCAGCCCAGGTTCACCAGCCGGCCCTTGGCCAGCAGGATGATGCGCTTGCCGTCCGGGAAGATCACGTGGTCCACCTGCGGCTTGATCTCCTCCCACTGGCACTTCTGCTCGATCGACGCGACGTCGATCTCGTTGTCGAAGTGGCCGATGTTGCAGACGATGGACTGGTCCTTCATCGCCGCCATGTGCTCGTAGCGGATCACGTCCTTGTTGCCCGTGGTCGTCACGAAGATGTCGGCCTTGTCGGCGGCGTACTCCATGGTCACCACGCGGTAGCCTTCCATGGCCGCCTGCAGGGCGTTGATCGGGTCGATCTCCGTCACCCACACCTGGGCCGACAGCGCGCGCAGCGCCTGGGCCGAGCCCTTGCCCACGTCGCCGTAGCCGCACACCACGGCCACCTTGCCGGCGATCATCACGTCGGTGGCGCGCTTGATGCCGTCCACCAGCGATTCGCGGCAGCCGTAGAGGTTGTCGAACTTGCTCTTGGTGACCGAGTCGTTGACGTTGATCGCGCGGAACTTCAGCAGGCCCTTCTTCGACATGTCCTGCAGGCGGTGCACGCCGGTCGTGGTCTCTTCCGTGACGCCGATGATTTCCTTTGCCTTGCGCGAGTACCAGGTCGGGTCCTCGGCCAGCTTCTTGCGGATGGCGGCGTGCAGGATGCGCTCTTCTTCCGAGGAGTGCGTGTCGATCAGGGAGATGTCCTTCTCGCAGCGCTGGCCCAGGTGCATCAGCAGCGTGGCATCGCCGCCGTCGTCCAGGATCATGTTGGGGCCTTCGCCTTCGCTGCCCTTGGGGCCGAAGTCGAAGATGCGGTGCGTGTAGTCCCAGTACTCCTCCAGCGACTCGCCCTTCTTGGCGAACACCGGCGTGCCGTTGGCGGCGATGGCCGCGGCGGCGTGGTCCTGGGTGGAGAAGATGTTGCACGAGGCCCAGCGCACCTGCGCGCCGAGCGCCTGCAGCGTCTCGATGAGCACGGCCGTCTGGATGGTCATGTGCAGCGAGCCGGTGATGCGCGCGCCCTTCAGCGGCTGGCTCTTCGCGTACTCCTCGCGGATCGCCATCAGGCCGGGCATCTCGGTCTCGGCGATGCGGATTTCCTTGCGGCCCCAGTCGGCCAGGGAGATGTCGGTGATGACGCTGTCGGTGGCGGCAGCGGGCTTGAGAACGGCGTTCATGGGTGGCTCCAGTCGGGTTGGTCAGCCACCCTCCGCGCGGGGCGGAAACGAAAACGCTCACCGCACGTCGAGGGTGGGTGAGCGTCGTTGCAGGTTCCGAGCCTCGCGTCCCTGGCGGACGCTGCAACGCTCCTCGGATGGCGCGATTCTAGCGGACTCAGGCCCGCGCGGCTTCCGCGGCGGGGGTCGCCACCTCCTCATCCTCGGGGCTGTTCGGCACGCGCTGGAAATAAGTCGCGACCAGGCCGCCGGAGATGTTGTGCCAGACGCTGAAGATCGCGCTGGGCACCGCCGCCAGGGGCGAGAAGTGCGCCGCGGCCAGGGCCGCGCCCAGGCCGGAGTTCTGCATGCCGACCTCGATGGCCAGGGTCTTGCGCTTGGCGACGCTGCGGCCGGTGAGCTTGCCCAGCGCATAGCCCAGCAGCAGGCCCAGGCCGTTGTGCAGCACGACCACCGCGAAGATCAACGCGCCGCTGGTGGCAATCTTCGGCTGGTTGGCGGCGACCACCGCGGCCACGATGGCCACGATCGCGACCACCGACACCAGCGGCAGCACGCCGACGGCGACCTTCACCTTCTCGCGCAGCAGCGACTGGGCGGCCACGCCCAGCGCGATGGGCAGCACCACCACCTGCACGATGGACCAGAACATGGCCGTCGCGCTGACTTCCAGCCACTGGCTGGCCAGCAGGTAGATCAGCGCCGGCGTCACGATGGGCGCCAGCAGGGTCGTCACCGAGGTGATGGCGACCGACAGCGCCACGTCGCCGCGGCCGAGGAAGGTCATCACGTTGGATGCGGTGCCGCCCGGGCAGCAGCCGACCAGGATCACGCCGACGGCGATCTCCGGCGGCAGTTGCAGCGCCTGGCACAGCAGCCAGGCGAGGCCCGGCATGATGACGAACTGGCCCGCCACGCCGATCAGCACGTCGACGGGGCGGCGGAAGACCTCGCGGAAGTCTTCCTTCGACAGGGTCAGCCCCATGCCGAACATGATGATCCCGAGCAGCGGGACGATCCAGGCGGCGATCCAGCGGAACTGGGCGGGGGCGAAGAAGGCGAGCACTGCGAACAGCAGCACCCAGACGGCAAACGTCTTGCCGACGAACTGGCTCAGGCGGACGAGGGCCTGCATGGACGGATTCCTTGCGAAGTGGCGAAGCGGCGATGAAGCCGGCGCCCCGTGCAGGCCGCAAGGGTGGTCGCGGCGGGCGGACGTCGGGCAGGCCCGGCCTGGTGGGCCGAACCTAGGGTTTACCCTGATTCTAGGTCGCTCGCGATACCCGACCCCGGATGGCGGTTGATCGGAGGACGCGGCCGCCCGCGCACGCCCGCGAACCGCTACAAACGAGGCCATGGCTTCCGCTCTTCCCACCGCCCCCGTCGAGCCCATGCTCGCGAAAATCGCCGAAGCCCTTCCGACGGAAGATGGTTTCCTGTTCGAACCCAAGTGGGACGGCTTCCGCGCCCTCGTCTTCCGCGGCAACGAGCAGACCTACCTGCAAAGCCGCGACCTGCGGCCGCTGAACCGCTATTTCCCCGAGCTGGAGAAGGCGCTGCACGAACAGCTGCCCAAGGGCTGCGTGCTCGATGGCGAGATCGTGGTGGCGTCCCCGGGGGGGCTGGATTTCGACGCGCTGCAGCAGCGCATCCATCCCGCGGCTTCGCGCATCGCGCGGCTGGCGAAGGAGACGCCCGCGAGTTTCGTCGCCTTCGACCTGCTCGGGGCAGGCGGCAAATCCACGATGGACCTGCCGCAGTCCGAGCGCCGCCTGCGGCTGGAACGCCTGCTGGGCAAGGCGAAGCCTCCGCTGCACCTCACGCCCGTCACGCGCGACCGTGCGCAGGCCGAGGAGTGGCTGCAGAAATTCGAGGGCGCGGGCCTGGACGGCGTGATCGCCAAGCTGGAATCGGCCGCCTACCAGCCGGGCAAGCGCGCGATGCTGAAGGTCAAGCACGTGCGCAGCGCCGACTGCGTGGTGGCCGGCTTCCGCTGGTACAAGGACCGCGACGATGCGGTGGGTTCGCTGCTGCTGGGCCTGTACGACGACAGCGGCACGCTGCAGCACGTGGGCGTGACTTCGTCCTTCACGATGGCGGTGCGGCAGGAACTGGCGAAGGAACTGCAGCCGCTGCGCGAAGGCGCGATGGAGAACCATCCCTGGCGCGAATGGGCCGGAGCGGCGGTGGGCGACGCGCAGCGCATGCCCGGCGCGCAAAGCCGCTGGAGCGGCGGCAAGGACCTGCGCTGGGAGCCGCTGCGCCCCGAGCGCGTGTGCGAGGTGAAGTACGACCACCTGCAGGGCGACCGCTTCCGGCACGCGGCGGTGTTCCTGCGCTGGCGGCCGGACAAGCCGCCGCAGGAGTGCCGCTACGACCAGCTGGAGGTGACGACGCCGTTCGAGCTGGCGAAGGTGTTCGGGGCTTAGGTGATGGGTGCGCGGCGGGGTTCGCCTTCGGGCTCACCCCGCCCTACGCCAAACCCGCGATGGTCGCGGCTCTTCGTCGGTCGGGGTGAGGGGCGAAGCCCGAACCCCGACGCTCCTACCCACGCCGGAAACACCGCGCCGCATGGTCATCCACGATCCCCACCGCCTGCATCCACGCATACACGATCACCGGCCCCACGAACTTGAAGCCGCGCCGCTTGAGCTCCTTGGAAATTTCCTCGGACTTCGACGTACTCACCGGCAGGGTACGTCCATCGCCGCGGATCACCTGGCCGTCCGTGAACGACCAGCAGAACTCGGCGAAGTCCTCGCCGCGCTTGTGCATGTCGCAGTAGATCTTCGCCGCGGCGATCGTCGCCTCGATCTTGGCGCGCGAGCGGATGATCCCGGGGTTGGCCAGCAACTTCTCCACCTTCGCCGGCGTGAAGCGCGCGACCTTTTCAGGCTCGAAACCGGCAAAGGCATCGCGGAAGGCTTCGCGCTTGTGCAGGATGGTGCGCCAGGAGAGGCCGGCCTGGAAACCTTCGAGGACCAGCATCTCCCACAGCATGCGCGGATCGCGCTGCGGCACGCCCCATTCCTCGTCGTGGTATTTCGCCATGAGGGCGTCGTCGCCGTCGGCCCAGGCGCAGCGGTGGAGGGTCATGGCGCGGATGTTAAAGCGCCGCAACGCGTGGTCCGCGGCCCGTCGTAGGTCGGGGTGAGCGGCGAAGCCCGAACCCCGACGCTCAAGCCGGCTTTTCCCCCTTCGGCCGCAGCCGCGTCGGCACATGCTCCAGGTTGATCCGCACCCGGTACGACAGCGACGAGCGCCCCCGCATCCGGTCCACCAGCACGTCCGCCGGCGCCAGGTGCGCCGCCGCCTTCGGGTGCTTCGCCTTCCATGCCTCCGCCGCTGCGACCGCCTCGGCCTCGCGCTCGGCGCGCGCCACCTCGATCACCGGCTTCTTCGCCCGCGCGGTGGACGGCGGCGCGCGGCGCGGCTCGCCGGCGGCCTTGCGGTAGTGCGGCGGCCAGGGCGCGTCGCCCTGCCCCTGCTGCTCCGAGAGCGCCAGCAGCGGCTCCAGCGTCTGCGGTGCGTCGTCGATCGCCGCATGCGGATCGCCGATGCGTGCGAAGCGCGCCGGCATGGTGAACACCGTGAAATCGCCGGGATCGCAGCTTTCCAGCTCCTCCCAGCTCACGGGCGCGGAAACGCGCGCATCGGGCTTGGGCCGCACCGAGTACGCCGAAGTCACGGTGCGGTCCTTCGCGTTCTGGTTGTAGTCGACGAAGACGCCCTGGCGCTCCTCCTTCCACCAGGCGCTGGTGGCCAGGCCGGGCGCGCGCCGCTCCACCTCGCGCGCCAGCGCCAGCGCGGCCCGCCGCACCTGGTCGAAGGTCCACCGCGGCTGCAGGCGCACCAGCACGTGGATGCCGCGCGAACCCGAGGTCTTGGGCCAGCCCACCAGCCCCAGTTCGCCGAGCACCTCGCGCACCACGCCGGCCACCTGCACGATCTGCGGCCACGCCACGCCGGGGACGGGATCGAGGTCCACGCGCAGCTCGTCGGGATGCTCCAGGTCTTCCGCGCGGATGGGATGCGGATGAAGTTCCAGGCAGGCCAGGTTGGCCATCCACGCCAGGTCGGACGCGTGGCGCGGCACCACCTCGCAGGCCGTGCGGCCGGACGGAAAGCGGATCTCGGTCACGTCCAGCCAGTCCGGACGCTTGTCCGGCGCCCGCTTCTGGAAGAAGAAGTCGCCCTCGATCCCGTTGGGATAGCGCACCAGCACGCAGGGACGGCCGCCCGCGCCACGCAAGGCGCCCTCGGCGACCGCCAGGTAATAGTTCACGAGATCCAGCTTGCTGACGCCGGGCAGCAGCAGCTTGGACGGGCTGGTGAGGACCACCTCGCGCCCGCCAATCTCCAGCGCCGTCTCCTGCCTTGCCTGGGCCATGCGCACCAAGGTACACCGGCGTGGGAAAATACGGCGTCAGACACGGCCGTGCGTGAAGCACGGCCGCGCCATTTCCGGAGTACCCCCTTGTCCGCACCGCAACTCGCCGCCGAAGTCCGGCGCCGCCGCACCTTCGCCATCATTTCCCACCCCGACGCGGGCAAGACCACGCTGACGGAAAAGCTGCTGCTGTTCTCCGGCGCGATCCAGATCGCCGGGGCCGTGAAGGGCCGCAAGGCCTCGCGCCACGCCACCTCCGACTGGATGGAGATCGAGAAGCAGCGCGGCATCTCGGTGGCCTCGTCGGTGATGCAGATGCTGTACCGCGACCACGTGATCAACCTGCTCGACACGCCCGGCCACAAGGACTTCTCCGAAGACACCTACCGCGTGCTCACGGCCGTCGACGCGGCGCTGATGGTGATCGACGCGGCCAACGGCGTGGAGGCGCAGACGCGGCGGCTGATCGAGGTCTGCCGCCAGCGCGATACGCCCATCATCACCTTCGTCAACAAGATGGACCGCGAGGTGCGCGAGCCCCTGGACATCCTCGACGAGGTCGAGCGCGAGCTGGGCATGCCCTGCGTGCCCATGACCTGGCCGGTCGGCAAGGGCAAGAGCTTCGGCGGCATCATGAACCTGCGCACCAATGCGATGACGGTCTTCGAGGCCGGCAGCGAGCGCCGCCCGCAGGACTTCGACACCATCCCGCTCGCCGAAACCGGCACCCTGCAGAAGCGCTTCGGCGCGGAGTACGAAGGCGCGGCCGAAAGCATGGAACTCGCCGCCGGCGCCTCGCCCGAATGGGACCACGCGGCCTTCCTCGCCGCCAAGCAGACGCCCGTGTTCTTCGGCTCGGCGGTCAACAACTTCGGCGTGATGGAGGTGCTGGATGCGCTGGTGGACCTGGCGCCGGCACCGCAGTCGCGCAAGAGCACGACCGTCGTCAATCGCCAGCCGGTGGAGCGCGTGGTCGAGCCGGCGGACACGGCCTTCTCGGGCGTGGTGTTCAAGGTGCAGGCCAACATGGATCCCTCGCACCGCGACCGCATCGCCTTCGTGCGCATGGCCTCGGGCAAGTACACGCCAGGCATGAAGCTGAAGGTGCAGCGCACCGGCAAGGAGCTGCGGCCCACCTCGGTGGTGACCTTCCTGTCGCAGCGGCGCGAGGCCGTCGACGAGGCCTACGCCGGCGACATCATCGGCTTCACCACGCACGGCGGCGTGCAGCTGGGGGACACCATCACCGACGGCACGGTGAACCTGCAGTACACCGGGCTGCCCTTCTTCGCGCCGGAGCTGTTCCAGGTCGTGATCCTGAAGAACCCGCTGCGCACCAAGCAGCTGCAGCAGGGCCTGGCCCAGCTCGGCGAGGAAGGCGCGATCCAGGTGTTCCGGCCCGAGATCGGCGGCCCCATGCTGCTGGGCGCGGTGGGCCAGCTGCAGTTCGAGGTGGTGCAGCACCGGCTCAAGACCGAGTACGACGCCGACATCCGGCTGGAAGGCTGCCAG
>JAEZEB010000281.1 GCA_023438115.1 Pseudomonadota bacterium
GGCCGGTGGCGGGGATGCGCGGCGCAGCGCGGGCGCGGCCGCTTCCGGATCGCGGACCCTCGTCGTGGCGGCCTCGCCCGCCTGCCGCAGGAACCACCGCCCCCGCGCCCCCCCCTGGGCGTCCTGCCGCATCCGCTGCCGTTCGAGCAGCGTGCAGCGCAGGAGGTTGGTCTCGCAGGTCGCCCGGACGTCCTCGGGCACGGGCCAGCCGCAGGCCCGCAGCATCAGGTAGCGCCTGCACGCGACCCGCCAGTACCCCTTGCGCAGGCTGTCCGCGAGCATGCGCAGGAGCACCGCGCGCGTGTCCAGCTCCGAGGGGGCCTGCACGGCTACGTGTTCCAGGTGCGGCGCGGCGGCGACTTCACCTCCACCGCCACGCAGTCCTCCAGGGCTACGCTGGAATGCGGCACGCCCACCGGATGGCGCCAGGCGTCGCCGGCGACCGCCACGAAGCGCTCCTCGCCGATCGCCAGCTCCATGCGGCCGCGCAAGAGATAAACGATGGACTCGTGGTCGGCATGCACGTGCTCGGGAATGCGCACGCCCTGCTCCTGGAAGAACTCCACCATCAGCATGTCGTCGCCCACCATCATCGGCTTGACCTCGACGCGGCCGGTGCTGTCCTGGCCTTCGAGCGCCTGCATGGTGATCCGCGGCAGGGCCGCGCCCTGCACGCACAGGGCCGCGGTCTTCGGCGGCGAGCGGGAATCGTCGGCGGCCATCAGTGGCTCCTCGGCGTGCCGACCGCGCCGGGCTCCAGGCCCGAGGCCTGCGTGGCCTCCTGCGCGCTCAGTCCCAGGCCCTGCAGCACGTCGTGCGTGTGCTGGCCCAGCTCGGGGATTTCGGGATCGATGCGTCCCGGTTCGTCCTGGAAGCGGATCGGCACGCCCAGGTGGGTCACGCGCCCGCCGCCGAAGCCCTTCTGCTCAAAGTCCTGGCGCATCCCGCGCTCGCGCAGCTGTTCGCTGGCCAGCGCTTCCTTCAGCGTGCGCACCGGCGCCCAGCAGACGTCGATCGGCGCCAGGTAGGCCTCCCAGTGCGACAGCGGTTCCTTCGCGAAGGTCTCGCGCAGGAAGGCGCGCACCGGCTCCTGGCCCGGGCCGGGCGGCAGCTTGCACAGCTCGATCAGGTCGGGCCGGCCCAGCGCCGTCAGCAGGTTGGCGGCGAACTTGACTTCCGAGCCGCCGATGGTGAGGAAGCGGCCGTCGGCGCAGCGGTAGATGTTGTAGAAGGCATTGCCGCCGAAGCCGCGTTCCTCCTTCAGCACCAGGTCGCGGTCCTCGCCGAACACCGGGCCCACCACGTTGACCAGCCAGCTGACCAGGCTGTCCTGCATCGAGATGTCGATGTAGTCGCCGCGGCCGGTCTTCTCGCGCCGCAACAGCGCCATCAGCACGCCGTTCATGGCCATCAGCGACGAAGCCATGTCGGCCGCCGGGATGCCCGGCAGCGCGGGATGCCCGTCGGGTCCGCAGTTGAGGCTCACCACGCCGCTTTCGGCCTGGATGCTCACGTCGTGCGCCGGACGCTTGGCCATCGGGCCGGTCTGGCCGAAGGCCGCGATGGACACGTAGACGATGCGCGGGTTGACCGCGCGCACGGCTTCGTAGCCGATGCCGAGGCGGTCCACCACGCCGGGACGGAACGCTTCCACGATCACGTCCGCGCTTTCCGCCAGCTTCATGAAGGCGGCGACGCCCTCGGCGCGCTTGAGGTCCAGCACCACGCTCTTCTTGCCGCGGTGCGTGCTGCGGAACCACACGCTCGCGCCGGCCTGCCGCGCGCCTATGGTGCGCGTGGGCTCGCCCGCCGGCGATTCGACGCGGATCACCTCCGCGCCGTGGTCGGCCATCATCATCGTGAAGTGCGGTCCGGGGAGGAACTGCGACAGGTCCACCACCCGCAGGCCTTCGAGCTTCATACCACCTTCTCCTGGCGCAGTTGCGCGCATTCCTCGTCGCTGAAGCCGGCCGCGCGCAGCACGGCATCGGTGTCGGCGCCCAGCGGCGAGCAGGCCTGGCCCGGCAGGCGCCGGCCGTCCACGCGCACGGGGTTGGCCACCACGCGCTGCGTCGGCAGCGCCGGGTGCGGCAGGTCCTGCACCATGCCGATGCTGCGCACGTAGGCGCTGTCCAGGGCCTGGCCCATGTCCAGCACCGGCGCCACGGGCAGCTGGCCGGCCATCTTGTCCATCCAGTGCTGCGTGGGCTGCGTGCCGAAGGCCGCATCCATCAGCGCCGAGAGTTCCTCGCGGTGCTGGCGGCGCGACGCCGGCGTGGCGAAGCGCGCGTCTTCCAGCCACTCGGGATGGCCCACGTTGCGGCACATGGCTTCCCAGAACTTGGGCGTCATGCACATCACGAACAGCCAGCCGTCGGCCGTGCGCACCAGCTGGCAGGGCACGGTGGACGGGTGGGCGGAACGCGGCATGCGCCCGGTGACGTGGCCGGCGTTGAGGTACCAGGTGGCCGGATAGGTCAGCTGCGCCAGCGCGACATCGAACAGGCTGATGTCCAGGTCGCAGCCCCGGCCCGAACGCTGCGCGCCGAACACGCCGGCCAGCAGCGCCATCGCCGTCGTGGTGCCGGTCATGAAGTCGACCATGCTCAGACCCATGCGCGTGGGCGGGCCTTCCGGCTCACCGGTCAGGTGCATGTAGCCGGCCTCCGCCTGCATCAGGTAATCGTAGCCGGGCCAGGCGGCGCGCTCGTTGTCACGCCCGTAGGCGGACAGGTGCACGCACACGAGCGAGGGCTTCACCGCGGACAGCGCCTCGTAGGTGAGGCCCAGCTTCTTCGGCTGGTCGCCGCGCAGGTTGTTCATCACCGCGTCGCAGCTGGCCGCGACGCGCCGGAACACCTGCTGGCCGCGCTCGCTCTTGAGGTCCAGGCACAGGCTCTTCTTGTTGCGGTTGAAGCTCTGGAAGAACTGGCTGTCCGGCGAGGCGGGATCCTCGCCCAGGAAGTACGGGCCGGTCTGGCGCGAGATGTCGCCGCGCTCGCGCGGGTTCTCGATCTTGATGACCTCGGCGCCCAGGTCGGCCAGCAGCATGGAGCCGAACGGGCCGGCGCCATACTGCTCCGCGCTCAGGACGCGCAGGCCCTTCAGGGGAAGATGCGGGTCCATGGCGCCCTCAGATGCGGTAGCGGTCGACCAGCTGCTTGGCGATGATCTGGCGCAGGATCTCGTTGCTGCCCTCGCCGATGCACATCAGCATGCTGTCGCGGTAGAAGCGCTCGATCTCGTATTCGACCGAGTAGCTGTAGCCGCCGAAGATGCGCATGCCTTCCTGGGCGCAGAACACGCCCGCCTCGGAGCCGGCCAGCTTGGCCATCGCGGCTTCCAGGTCGCAGCGCTCGCCGGCGTCGTACTTGCGCGCGGCCTGCTCGATCAGGCGCTTGGCGCTTTCCACCTGCGTCACCATGTCGGCCAGCTTCAGCTGGATGGCCTGGTGGTTCCAGATCGGCTTGCCGAAGGCGCTGCGCTCCTGCGCGTAGCGCAACGCCAGCATCAACGCGCCCTCGGCGATGCCGGTGCCGCGCGCCGCGACGTTGATGCGTCCCAGCTCCAGCCCGCCCGCGGTCTGCACGAAGCCCTTGCCCTCGACACCGCCCAGCAGGTTGGCCACCGGCACGCGGTAGTCCTGCAGGTCGATCTCGCAGGTGTCGATGGCGCGGTAGCCCATCTTCTTCAGCTTGTTCACGGCGAAGCCCGGGCCCTTGGGCGCGATCACCAGGCTCATGCCCTTGTGGCGCGGTTCGGCCTTGGGATCGGTCTTCACCAGCAGCAGCGTGCCGTGGCCGTGCAGGCTGTTGGTGATCCAGGTCTTGCCGCCGTTGATGACGTACTCGTCCCCCTCGCGGCGCGCGACGGTGCGGATGGCCTGCAGGTCGGAGCCGGCGTTCGGCTCGGTCAGGCCCAGGCTGCCGCGGAACTCGCCGCTGGCCATCTTTGGCAGCCACTCGCGCTTCTGTTCCTCCGTGCCCGCGCGCTCGATGGCGGAGGCCATGATCAGGTGCGAGTTGAAGATGCCGCAGGGGGCCATCCAGATCGACGACACCTTGACGACGATCTGCGCGTAGGTCCAGGCGGAGAGGCCCAGGCCGCCGTATTCCTCGCCGATGGTGGCGCCGAACAGGCCCAGCTCCTTCATCTGCTCGACGATCTCGGCCGGGTATTCGTCGGCCTGGTCGTACTTGCGCGCCACGGGGCGGAGTTCCTTCTCCGCCCACTGCTCGATGGCGTCGAGGATGGCGGCGCTGTCGTCGTCGCGGTTCGCCGTGTCGCCCATGTCAGTACCTCGCCTTTTCCTCGACGTCGTAGCCCTTCTTCGCGATCAGGATGATGCGCTCGAACGTGCAGACGACCTGGTCCTTCTGGTTCGTGCCCTTCGTGCGCACGGTCACGATGCCGGCGTTGGGGCGCGATTTCGACTCGCGCTTGTCCAGCACCTCGCTCTCGGCGTACAGCGTATCGCCGGCGAACAGCGGGTGGGTCATGCGGATGTCGTTCCAGCCCAGGTTGGCGATCGCCTTCTGGCTGACGTCGGTGACGCTCATGCCCACCATCAGGGCCAGCGTGAACGGGCTGCAGACGATGCACTGGCCGAACTCGCTGTGCTTCGCGTATTCCTCGTCGAAGTGCATCGGGTGCGTGTTCATGGTCAGCAGCGTGAACCAGATGTTCTCGTTCTGCGTGATGGTCCGGCCGGGACGGTGTTCGTAGATGTCGCCGACGACGAAGTCTTCGAAGTAGCGGCCGAACGATTCGCGATACCGGTTCTCGCCGGTCTTCTTCAGGGTTTGCACCATGGTTGGCTTTTTCAGGGGTGGATATTCGGTTGGTCGGACGCCAGCGCGGCGATGCGGCGGGCCCGGGCGAGCACCGGGGCATCGACCATGCGGCCTTCGTACAGGAAGGCGCCTTCGCCTTCCGCGCCGCGGGCGGCCAGTGCCTCCAGCAGGCCGCGTGCCCAACGCACCTCGGCTTCCGCCGGCGCGAAGGACGCGTGGATCACGGGCACCTGGCTCGGGTGGATGGCGGATTTGCAGTCGAAGCCCAGCCGCGCGACGCGGCGGGTTTCCGCCGCCAGCGCATCTAGGTCGCGCAGGTCGATGTGGGGCACGTCCCAGGCCTGCAGGCCCTGCGACCGCGCCGCGTTCACGAGCCGTCCGCGGGCCGGCAGCAGGCCGTCCCAGTCGAAGGCGGCGCCCAGCTCGCTGCTGAGGTCGGCGCCGCCCAGCATCAGCGCCCCCAGGCCGGGCGCGGCGGCGATGGCCGCGGCGTTCTCGACGCCGAGCGGCGATTCGACCAGGGCCACCAG
>JAEZEB010000045.1 GCA_023438115.1 Pseudomonadota bacterium
CGCGTAGGTCGGGGTGAGCCCGAAGGCGAACCCCCACACCCTCAGTCCCCGCTCTTCACCACCAGCCGTAGGTCGGGGTGAGCCCGCAGGCGAACCCCGACACCCTCACTCCCCGCTCTTGGCCACCAGCGTGAAGTGCTCCACCACCGGCGGCTGCGCGAAGAAGGGCCCGACGATCGCGCGCCACTCCGCGAAAAGCGGTCCCTGCCGGAAGGTCACCGTGTGCGCCTCCAGCGTGTCCCAGAACACCTGGAGCACGTAGCGCTCCGGCGTCTCCAGGCATTTGTTGACCTTGTAGCCGCGCATGCCCTCGGCGCGTGCGATCACGGTGCGCAGGCCGCGTGTTATGGCTTCGTCGAATTCGGCCTGCCTGCCGGCTTGGATTCGGATGTCCGCGAGTTCCAGGATCATGAACGGTCTTCCTTGTGCAATGCGCCGCAGTCTAGCCGTAAGCAGACGCAACTTTCCCGGCTGCATGTACCCCCGGGAGCCCGGGTGCTGCTCTAGCATTTATCGTTG
The DNA here is from genome assembly GCA_023438115.1 of Pseudomonadota bacterium. GTDB lineage: Bacteria > Pseudomonadota > Gammaproteobacteria > Burkholderiales > Burkholderiaceae_C > Ramlibacter. The sequence goes on from JAEZEB010000045.1 coordinate 520, forward strand.
TGACACAAACTTGGAAGGAGCATCGCATGAACAAGATCCGCAACATGACCGCCGTGACCCTGGCTTCCGCCGCCCTGCTGGCCGGCTGCGCCAATACCGGCACCGGCACGGGCATGAGCGAGACGGGCCGCAACACAGCGATCGCCGCGGGCCTGGGCGCGCTGGCCGGCGCGGCGATCGACCACGACAAGCGGGGCCGGGGTGCGCTGATCGGTGCCGGCGTCGGCGCGGCGGGTGGCTACATCTGGTCGCAGCACATGGCGCAGAAGAAGGCCGCCATGGAGCGCGCCACCATGGGCAGCGGCGTGGGCGTGGTGCAGACGCCCGACAACCAGCTGCGCCTGGACGTGCCCAGCGACATTTCCTTCGCGGTCGGCCGCGCCGACATCAACCCGCGCCTGCGTCCCATCCTGGACCAGTTCGCGAGCGGCCTGAACCAGCAGCAGAACACCGAGGTGCGCATCGTCGGCCACACCGACAACACCGGCAGCGACTCGCTGAACGACCGCCTGTCGCTGGATCGCGCCGAGTCGGTGAAGAGCTACCTGGTGTCGCGCGGCGTGCGCTCGGAGACGGTGCAGGTCTCGGGCCGCGGCGAGCGCGAACCCGTCGCCGACAACAGCACCGAGGCGGGCCGCGCCAAGAACCGCCGCGTCGAGATCTTCCTCGGCGAGCGCGCGAACGTCGCGGCGCGCTGACGCGGCTAGTACTGCGATGCCGGCAGGTCGACGGTCAATCCGTCGAGGCCGGCGTCCAGTTCGATCTGGCAACTCAGGCGGCTGTTCGGCCGCCGCTGGGCGGCCGTGAACTCCAGCATCCCGACTTCGTCGCCCGAGGGCGGAGGCAGCTTGTCCGCGAAGGGCTCGCGCACGTAGACGTGGCAGGTCGCGCAGGTGAGCAGCCCGCCGCAATCGGCGGCGATGCCTTCGACGTTGGCGGCCACCGCGGCCTGCATCAGGCTGCCGGAGGGCTTCACTTCCAGGGTGGTCGCGTCGCCGCTCGCGGCGACCAGGTGCACTTTGATCATCAGATGCGGCTGAAGTATTCCCGCTGCGCGAATGCGTCCTTGTCCTCGGCGGCGTCGAAGCGCTGCTGCTCGGACTGCTTGATGCGGGTGTAGTAGTCGATGAAGCCGCGGCCGAAGGCGTCGGCCAGCGACGGGTCGGCATGCAGCGCCTGCAGCGCCTCGCCCAGGCTGGTGGGCAGGCTCTCGCCGGCTCCGCCATAGGGCGCGTCGGTGGCCGGCGGCGCCTTCAGCTTGCGGCGGATGCCGTCCAGGCCCGCGTGCACCTGCGAAGCCAGGTACAGGTAGGGATTGGCGGCCGGCTCGCCGATGCGGTTCTCGATGCGCGTGGCCTCGTCGCCGCAGGCACCCACCACGCGCAGCATCGCGCCGCGGTTGTCGCGGCCCCACAGCACCGATTGCGGCGCCAGCGCGTTGGGGCGAAAGCGTCCGTAGCCATTCGCCGTCGGCGTGCAGAACACGGCCATGCCGCGGGCGTGCTGCAGCAGGCCGGCGAGGTAGTGCTCGCCGGTCCCCGACAGCGTGTACCCGGCATCGGCGGGCGTGCTGCCCGGCTCCGGCTGCTCGCGCCGGAACACGTTGCGGCCCGTCTTCGCATCCACCAGCGACTGGTGCAGATGCCAGCCGCTGGACATGATGTTGGGAAAGGGCGGGCGGCACATGAAGGTGGCGTGGTAGCCGGCGCGGCGCAGCGCCATCTTCACCGCATTGCGGAACAGCACCATGTTGTCGGCGGCCGCGAGCGCGTCCGTCGCGTCGAAGACGGCTTCCACCTGGCTCGGGCCCAGCTCGATCTCCAGCGACAGCAGCGGCAGGCCCAGCGCCTGCGCGGTGTGCTGCACGATGCGCAGCGGCTCCTCGGCCAGGTCGTACCAGCCTTCGGCCAGCAGGTTGTAGCCGGGGTGCAGCAGGCTCACCGCCGGCGGCAGGCCCGGCCAGTCGGCCTGCATGGGATCGAGTTGCGCGCCGGTGTCCTGGATGCGGTAGATGTGGAACTCCACCTCCAGGCCGCAGCGCATCCCGAAGCCCGCTTCGGCCAGCTGCGCCAGCGCGCGCTGCAGCACGCGCCGCGTGTCCAGTTCCACCGGCGTGCCGTCCTCGAAGAAGGGCTGCGCGCGCAGCCAGCCGGTCGAAGGCGTCCACGGCAACTGGCGGAAGCTCTCCGGGTCCGCCAGCAGCAGCAGGTTGTTGGCGAAGCCGAAGCCCGGCAGCGAGGCGGTGCCGCCCGGCTCGAAGACCTTGAAGGCGGTGCGGTCCGAGGTGTCCTTCAGCATCAGCGTGCTGACCATGCCCACGCCCTGCCGCAATGCGCGCCCGGCAGCGGACGCGACCAGGGTCTTGCCGCGCAGCACGCCGTGCGGGTCGCACCACGCGAAGCGCACGAGCTCCAGCCCTTGTGCCTCGGCGAGGCGGGTGACGCGGGTGACGGCCTCTTCGCGCGCGGCGTCGTGCACGCCGCAACGTTGCGCGAACGAGCTCACGAGGCCTGGGCTTCCTGCGCCGGCACGGCGGAGGCGCGCAGCCATGGCGCGCCGGCGCGCTTGGCCTGCACGCGCTCCTGCCACCAGGTGCCCCAGGTGCCGGCGGGCGCGATGCCGTCGACCGTGTCGGGACCGCGCACCTGCGCCGCCACCTCGGGATCGGCGACGCCGGGCGCGGTGCCGCCCGCCTGCACGGTCTCGATGGCCTTGAGCAGCATGCGGCGGTTGGCCATGATCACCTTGTCGCTGGTGCCCAGGTGCTCGCGCGTGCGGTCCTGGATGGGGCCCATGCTTTCCACCGCCCACTGGTCGTGGACGTTGATGTCTTCCTCGCCCATGCCCAGGTAGGTCTGCGAACGCTGCTCGTCGGGATTGAAACCCCAGTTGTTGTGGCGCCCCGACTTCGGGATGTAGTCCGGCAGCGAGATGAACTGCAGCCGCTGGCTGCGCATCGCGTCCTTGTCCACCGGTCCTGCGAAGCTGGTGAAGATCGAATACCAGTAGGTGCGCGTGTCGTCCACCGGCACGTGCATCTGCGTGATGGTGAGCGTCTCCGACAGCGGGATCACGAAGGTGTGCGGGAAGATCGCGTTGGTGATGCGCACGTGCGTGAGCTCGTCCGTCATCGGGCGCAGCGCCGTGAGCTGCAGGCCCCAGGGCTTGGGCTCGAAAGAGATGTCGGGCTGGTGGAACTCGCGCATGATCCGCGTCATCGGCCACTTCTCGCCGGCGAAGTCGCCGGCGCTGGCGCTGCGGAACTGCCGGCCCGCCGCGTTCTCGCCCACGGTGTCCAGCGCCGCGTCGTTCAGGAAGCGGTGCAGGAAGGAGGGGTGCGCCGGGTCGATGCCGACCTCGAAGGCCTGCAGCCAGTTGCAGTTCCACAGACCCTTGAAGGCGAAGGTGTGCGTGGACGGAGCGGCGAAGCAGTCGAACTCGGGGAAGGGCGGGGCCTTGCCTTCCTCGCCGAACCAGGCGAACAGCACGCCGCTTTTCTCCACCACCGGATAGCTGCGCTGCTGCACGCGCTCGCACAGCTTGCTGCCGGCGGGTTCGGCTGGCGTCTCCAGGCAACGGCCGGACGCGTCGAACTTCCAGCCGTGGAAGGGACAGCGCAGGCCGTCGCCCTCGTGCCGGCCGAAGGAGAGGTCGGCGTTGCGGTGCGGACAGTCGCGGTCCAGCAGGCCCCAGCGGCCGGCGGCGTCGCGGAACAGGACCAGGTCCTGCCCCAGCACCCGCAGCGCCTTGACCGCACGGCCCTGCATGCGCGGATCCAGCCGCGCGTCGAATTCGTCCACCAGCGCCACCGGCTGCCAGTAGCTGCGCAGCACGGCGCCGCACGCCGTGCCGGGCCCGATGCGCGTGATCAGCTCGTTCTGTTCGGCTTTCATCACTGTCTCCTCCGCGGCATGCAGCTGCCGCTTCGGGACAGTTTACTCGCGCCATCCGCCGCGCCGGATGCTCAGCCGGGCAAGGGCAGCGCCGTCGCGGCGGAGAGCGGCCAGGCCGGCATGGGTTCGAAGGAGGGGCTCTCGTCTTCCTGCGCCGCGGGATCCGCCAGGTCGGCAGCCGGGAAGGCATGCCGCAACAGCGCGGCCAGTTGCGGGTCGTCGCGGCCGAGGACGGCATGCAACGCGCGGCGCGCCCGCTCGAGCTGCGCCGCCACCGTCGCGTGCGTCGCGGCCGCGCCGAGCAGCTGCAGGACGGTGCTCTTGCCCGCATCCTGAAGCACATCCTCCGGCACGGTTCCGGACGGCTGCAGGTCTTCGAGGTCGTCGCGCAGCTGGAAGGCCTGGCCGATCGCCAGCGCCGCTTCGCGCAGCATGGGCATGGCGTCCGGCCGGTTGGCCGCGCACGCGGCGAGTTCGAGCGCGGCCGCGAACAGCACGCCGGTCTTCTGGTCGTTGGCCTGCGCCGCCGCGGCGACGCTGCGCGACGCGCGCCCTTCGCGCAGGTCGCGATACTGGCCATGCACCAGGCCCAGCGGACCGATGGCCTCGCACAGCACCTCCACCGAGCGGGCGCGGGCGACGCCGCGCAGCCGGCGCGCGGTGGCGGCCACGCGGCAGGCCTCGGAGACCAGCGCGACCGCAGCGAGCATCGCCACGTCCTCGCCGAAGCGCAGGTGCACGGTCGGCTCGCCGCGGCGCAGGCGCGCGTCGTCCATCGCGGGCATGTCGTCGAGGACGAGGGAAGCGCAGTGCACGAGTTCGACGGCGCAGGCCAGGTCGAGCAGGGCGGGTTCGCGCGCGCCGAGGGCTCGGCCGATGGCCAGCGTCAGCAGGGGGCGCACACGCTTGCCCGGCGTCAGCACGGCAACCCGCATGGCCGCCGCCACGCCATCCATCACGTCCGGGCCCGGTGGCAACAGGGCCACCAGCCGCTCCTCGATGGCGCGACGCCACGCGGCCAGCGTGTCGACCTGACCGGTTCCCTTCTTCATCCGCGATCTCCCGGGCGTGCGCCCCAACTGGAATGCGCCGCAGGGTATCAACACGCGCGGTCGCGTGGAGGCGATTCTTCCCATCTTTGGGCGGCGTCCTACATCTCCGCGCGCAACGGCTGTTACCGTCAGCGCTCCGCCGTGACCCACTTCGCCGTCTTCGCGCCGCCATTCCCCAGCCATGTCCGTGCCATCGAGGCGCTGGCCGTCGAACTGCTGGCACGCGGGCACCGCGTCACCTGGGTGCACCAGCCCGAGGTGCGTGGCCTGTTGCGGCATCCCGGGATTGCGTTCGCGCCGGTGGGCCCGCTGCGGCCTGGATGGCTCGAGGCCACGATCGACCGAGCCGCCCGTCCGCGAGGGCCACGCGGCCTCCTGCGCGTGATCGGTGACCTCGCCGGGAACACCGACATGCTTTGCCGGCAAGCTCCGGATGTTCTGCGCGCTCTCGAGGTCGAGGCCGTCATCGCGGACGAGATGGAAGCCGCCGGGGGCCTGGTCGCCCGCGCGCTGCGCCTTCCTTTCGTGTCGGTGGCCTGCGCGCTGCCCGTGCACCGCGAGCCGCGCCTGCCCTTGCCGGTGATGCATTGGGGCTGGGCGCGCGACGAGGCGGGACTGCACCTGAACCATCACAGCGCGCGGGTGCACGACTGGTTGATGCGTCCGCACGCGCGCGTCATCGGCCGGTATGCAGCCGCGTTCGGGCTGCCGCCGCTGCGTTCGCTGGCCGATTGCGTTTCCCCCCTGGCCATCGTGAGCCAGACGACCCCGGGCTTCGATTTCCCGCGCGAGGCGCCGCCGCCGCAACTGCACCATGTCGGTCCTCTGCGGCTATCCGATGCGGATGCCGAAGGCGATTGGCCGGCTGCCTGGTCGCCGCCCGCGGATCGGCCCTTCGTTTTCGCCTCGCTGGGGACGCTGCAGGGCGGCCGCTTCCGGCTCCTGCGCCGCATCGCGCGCGCCTGCCGCGCCGAGGGCGCAACCTTGCTGCTGGCGCATTGCGATCGCCTCGACGAAGCCCAGGCCCAGGCGTTGCGGGAAGCGGGTGCGACCTGGGTCACGGGATTCGCGCCCCAGCAGGAGGCGATACGCCGCGCCGACGTCGTGGTGACGCACGCGGGCCTCAACACCGTCATGGACGCACTGGCCGCCGGCAAGCCGACGCTGCTGTTGCCGATCGCCTTCGACCAGCCCGGCGTCGCCGCGCGTGTCGTGCATGCCGGGGCGGGCCTGCGCGTGCTGCCCGCGTTGGCGACCGTCGGCGCGCTGCGTCGCGCGCTGCGCCGCCTGCTGGACGAGCCGGAGCATGCGATGCGCGCGAAGGCCATCGGAGAGCGCGTGCGCGCGGCCGGCGGAACCGTTCGCGCGGCCGACGTCATCGAGTCGGTGCTCCCCGTGCGCGCCGTGGCGCAGCTGGACGAGGAGCTGGCGGCATGAGCAACACCGACGCGGACCTGGTGCTCGTGGGCGGAGGGCTCGCGAACGGACTGCTCGCATGGCGGCTGCGGCAGCTGCGGCCCGAGCTGCGCGTGCTGGTGCTCGAGGCCGGTCCGACCCTCGGCGGCAACCATACCTGGTCCTTTCATGCGGGCGACCTGTCGTCGTCGCAGGCGGCATGGATCGCGCCGCTGCTGGCGCATCGCTGGGCGAGCCACGAAGTCCGGTTTCCCGCGTTCACCCGCACGCTGCACGGCGGCTATGCCAGCGTGATTTCGACGCGCTTCCACGAGGTGCTGCAGCGCGAACTGGGTGGCGCCGTGCGCCTGGGCGTGCGGGTGGCCGCGGTGGCGCCCGCGCAGGTCACGCTCGACGACGGCAGCACCTTGCGTGGCGCGGCCGTGGTGGACGGCCGGGGCCGGCTGCCGGAGGCGGGGCTGCGCCTGGGCCGGCAGAAGTTCGTCGGCCGCGAGTTCCTGCTCGCGGCGCCCCACGGCCTTGCCGGCCCGGTGCTGATGGATGCCACCGTGCCCCAGCGCGACGGCTACCGCTTCGTCTACACGCTGCCGCTGGACGCCACCCGCGTGCTGGTGGAGGACACGTACTACGCGGACGGCGTGGCGCTGGAGCCCCCGCGCATCCGCGCCGACATCGACGCGTACGTGCACGCCCGCGGCTGGCAGCCTTCGGCGCTGCTGCGCGAAGAGCAGGGCGTGCTTCCCATCGTCCTCGACGGCGAGGCGCGCGCCTTGTGGGAGGCCGCGGGCGGCGTGCCGCGCTCGGGCCTCGCCGCCGGGCTGTTCCATCCCACCACCGGCAATTCGCTGCCCGACGCGGTGCGGCTGGCCGACCACGTCGCCGCGCTGCCCGACCTGCGCGCGCCGGCGCTCTTCGCCGCCGTGCGGGAGCATGCGCTGGCGCAGTGGCGGCGCCAGGCCTTCTTCCGCGTCCTGAACCGCATGCTGTTCCAGGCCGCCGAGCCTGCCGCGCGCTGGCGCGTCATGCAGCGCTTCTACGGGCTGCCGGAGCCGCTGGTCGCGCGTTTCTACGCGGGCCGGCCGACGCTGGCCGACAAGCTGCGCATCGTGAGCGGCCGCCCGCCCGTGCCCCTGGGCGCGGCGCTGCACGCGGCCTGGGGGCGCGGCGCGCCCGAGGAGCGCTACACATGAACACACCGGTGCGCACTGCCGCGGTGATCGGCGCGGGCTTCGGCGGCCTGGCGCTGGCGATCCGCCTGCAATCGGCGGGCGTGCAGACCACCTTGTTCGAGTCGCGCGACAAGCCGGGTGGCCGCGCCTACGTGTGGCACGACCAGGGCTTCACCTTCGACGCGGGCCCGACGGTGATCACCGATCCCTCGGCGCTGGAGGAGCTGTTCGCGCTCAGCGGCCGCCGCCTGGCCGACTATGTGGAGCTGCTTCCGGTCGCGCCGTTCTACCGGCTGTGCTGGGAAGACGGCGCGGTGTTCGACTACGCCAACGACCAGCGTGCGCTGGACGCGCAGATCGCCGCGCGCCATCCCGCCGACGTGGAAGGCTACCGGCGCTTCCTCGCCTACTCGCGGGCCGTCTTCCAGGAGGGCTACCTCAAGCTGGGCACGGTGCCTTTCCTCAACTTCCGCAGCATGGTGCAGGCCGGGCCGCAGCTCGCGCGGCTTGGTGCCTGGCGCAGCGTGTACGACGCCGTGTCGGGTTTCATCCGCGACGAGCACCTGCGGCAGGCCTTCTCCTTCCACTCGCTGCTGGTCGGCGGCAGCCCCTTCGCGACGTCCTCGATCTATGCCCTGATCCATGCGCTGGAGCGCGAGTGGGGCGTGTGGTTCCCGCGCGGCGGCACCGGTGCGCTGGTGCAGGCGCTGGTGCGGCTGTTCCAGGACCTGGGCGGGACGCTGCGCCTGTCCGCGCCGGTGGAGCGCATCGAGGTGGAGGCGGGCCGCGCCTGCGCCGTGCGCGTGGGCGGCGAGCGCATCGCCTTCGACCAGGTGGCTTCCAACGCCGACGTCGTGCACACCTACGAGCGCCTGCTGGGGCACGTGCCCCGCGGCGAGCGCGAAGCGGCGCGGCTGAAGTCCAAGCGCTTTTCCATGTCGCTGTTCGTCGTGCACTTCGGCCTGCGGCGGCCGCAGCCGCAGCTGGTGCACCACACCGTGTGCTTCGGCCCGCGCTACCGGTCGCTGATCGAGGACATCTTCCATGGCGACGCCTTGCCCGAGGACTTCTCGCTCTACCTGCATGCGCCCTGCGCCACCGATCCCTCGCTGGCGCCGCCCGGCTGTTCGGCGCACTACGTGCTGGCCCCCGTGCCGCACCTGGGCAACGCGCCGCTGGCCTGGGAGGTGGAGGGGCCGCGGCTGCGCGACCGCATCCTGGACTACCTGGAGCGGCGCTACATGCCCGGCCTGCGCGAAGACCTGGTCACCAGCCGCATCTTCACGCCGGCCGATTTCCGCGACGAACTGGGCGCGCACGTCGGTTCCGCCTTCTCGCTGGAGCCGGTGCTCACGCAGAGCGCCTGGTTCCGCCCGCACAACCGCGACGACGCGATCCCCAACCTGTACATCGTCGGCGCCGGCACGCACCCCGGCGCCGGCGTGCCGGGCGTGGTCGGCTCCGCCAAGGCCACGGCCGGACTGATGCTGACGGAGACCTTCCCTTGAATTCCAGCGAACTCTATGAACAGGCCGCGCGCACCATCGCGTCCGGTTCGCGCAGCTTCTCCGCCGCGAGCCGCCTGATGGACATGCGCACGCGCGAGAGCACCGTGCTGCTCTACACGTGGTGCCGCCATTGCGACGACGTGGTCGACGGCCAGGTGCTGGGACACGGACGCGTGGTTGCGGCCAGCGAGAGCGCGGCCCGGCTCGACCAGCTGCGCGAGCGCACCCGCGCCGCCTGCGAGGGACGCCCCGGCCCCGACCCGGTGTTCCAGGGCCTCGCCGAGGTGGTGCGGCGCCATGGCCTGCCGGCCGCCCTTCCGCAGGAACACCTGGCCGGCTTCTCGATGGACGTGCACGGCACGCACTACGGCACGCTCGACGAGCTCCTGCTGTACTGCTGGCGCGTGGCGGGCGTGGTGGGCGTGATGATGGCGAGGGTGATGGGCGTCGAACGCGAGGAGACGCTGGACCGCGCCTGCGACCTCGGGCTGGCCTTCCAGCTCACGAACATCGCCCGCGACGTGCTCGAGGATGCCGCGGCGGGCCGCCTGTACCTGCCCGCGGACTGGCTGGAGGAGGAGGGCATCCGCGGCCTGGCGGGCGTGCTCGATCCGGACCGCCGCGACGCCGTCGCCCGCGTGGCGGCGCGGCTCGTCGCCGAGGCCGAGCCGTACTACCTGTCCGCGCGCGCCGGCATCGCCGACCTCCCCATGCGCTGCGCCTGGT
>JAEZEB010000047.1 GCA_023438115.1 Pseudomonadota bacterium
ACCGTGAACCGGCGCACGCCGCGGGCGGCGGCGTAGGTGATGTCGGCGCGCTTCTTGATCGTGTTGCCGTAGGAGATCCGTTCGGCGGGCCTGGAGATCCTCACGGCGGCCTGCAGGAACGTGGGCCTGGACCGCAAGGCGATCCGCGACTACGTGGCGAAGAACACGCACAAGACCATCGTCGGCGACATCAAGTTCACCGGCAGCGAGAACACCGCCACGCCGGGCACGGTGGGCCAGTGGCAGAACGGCGAGTTCGAGGTGGTCTGGCCGCAGAACGTGGCGACGGCGAAGCTGAACCCCACCAAGCCCGCCTGGAAGTGACGTCCATGGGTGGCGCGCGGCGCCACCCGTGAACGTCCTCCCCGCGCGGCCCCGGCAGCGCGTGCCAGTTGATGCCGGGGTCGCATGCGCGAACCCGGCCTACCGCCTTCCTTCATGTCCTTCTCCGCCTGGCTCGAACTCCTCGCCTCCGGCCTCATCACCGGCGGCATCTACGCGCTCGTCGCGCTCGGTCTCAACCTGCAGTACGGCCTCATGCGCATCCTGAACATCGCCCACGGCGAGTTCCTGATGCTGGGCGCGTACCTCACGTGGATGATGCACGCCAGCTTCGGCGTCTCGCCGCTGCTGATGATCCCGCTGTCCTTCATCGCGCTGATGCTGCTCGGAGTGGCCATCCACTGGCTGTGCTTCCGGCGCCTCACGCGCACCTCGCCCAACCTGGACATCTTCGAGGCGCGCAGCCTCATGGTGGCCTTCGGCCTGATGTTCCTGGTGCAGAACCTGGTGTCCTGGGCCTGGGGCGGCGACCTGCGCGGCTACGACTACATGACCACGCCCGTCGCCTTCGGCGGCGCGCAGTTCGCCGGCAACAAGCTGCTGGTGTTCGTGCTGGCGCTGGTCTTCTCCGGCGCCCTCATCGTGCTGCTGCGCCAGACCCTGCTGGGCAAGGGCGTGCGCGCGCTGATGCAGTCGCCCACCGGCGCGCAGCTCGTGGGCATCAACACGCGCCTGCTGCACCCGCTGATGTTCGGCATCGGCCTGGGCCTGTCCGGCATCGCCGGCGCATTGCTGTCGATGGCGTACACGATCTCGCCGTCCATGGGCGAGCCCTATACCGTCACCGCGCTGATCGTCATCACGCTGGGCGGCTTCGGCAGCATGGGCGGCGCCCTCGCCGGCGGCCTGCTGCTGGGCGTGGTCGAGGCGATCGGCATGCACTTCACCAATCCCTCCCTCAAGGCCCTGATGTCCTACGGCATCTTCATCGCCGTGCTGCTGCTGCGGCCCGAAGGCCTGTTCGCCCGCAAGGGACGCAAGGCATGATCTCCTCCCGCCAACTCCTGGTGCGTGACACGCTGGTGCTGCTCGCCTTCACCGGCTGGGCGCTGGCGCTGCCCTTCTGGGGCAGCGAGTTCGTCGTCTCGCTGGCGCTCACCTGCCTGATGTACGTGGCGCTGTCGACCAGCTGGTCGCTGTTCTGCGGCACCACGCGCTACCTGTCGCTGGCCACCGCCGCCTTCTTCGGCCTGGGCGCGTACAGCTCCGCGATCCTGCTGCAGCAGCTCGGATGGATCCAGACCATCGCGCTCGGGGCCGCCGTCGCTGCGGTGGTGGCCGTCGTGATGGGCGCCGCGGTGCTGCACCTGCGCGGCACCTACTTCGCGGTGCTGACCTTCGGCATGACGGAGCTGATCCGCCATGCGGTGACCTATTTCGAGAAGAGCGTGACGGGCACCGTCGGCCGCGTGCTGGTGACCGTGCCCGAACGCGATACCGTGTACGTGACGGTGCTGGCCCTCGCGGTGCTGTCGGTGGCCGTCTCCATCGTCGTGCGGCGCACGCGCTTCGGCCTGGCGCTGGCCGGGATCGGCGGCGACGAGCAGCGGGCGCAGACCCTGGGCGTGAACACGCGCTGGGTGAAGCTCGCCGGCTTCGCGCTGACGGCGGCGTTTGCGGGCGCCGTGGGTGCGGCGATGTCGGTGCGCTGGACCTACATCGATCCGCACACCGTGTTCAATCCCTTCATCGGCTTCCAGACCGTGCTGATCGCGCTGATCGGGGGCGCGCTCACGCTGTGGGGCCCGCTGATCGCCGCCATCGTGTTCAGCGTGCTGGCCGAGACGCTGCGCCTGGAGGCGCCGCAGGTCTACATGATGTCGCTGGGCCTGCTGCTGATCCTGTCGGTGCTGTTCCTGCCGGGCGGCCTGGCCTCGCTGCGCTGGGAAACCTTGGCGGGCTGGCGCGACGACACGCGTGCCTGGTGGCGCGACCTGCGCGCCGACTTCGGCGGCGAGAAGGAACGCGCGAAGAAGCGCGCGCGGAGGATGCGCCATGTCTGAAGCGAAGACGCCGCTGCTGCAGGCGCGGGACCTGACGATGCGCTTCGGCGGCCTGACGGCGGTGGACGCGGTCAGTGCCACGCTGCATCCCGGCGAGCTGGTGGGCATCATCGGCCCGAACGGCGCCGGCAAGACGACTTTCTTCAACGCCATCTCGGGCGTGCTCGTCCCGACCTCGGGCCGCTTGCTGGTGAACGGCACCGACCTCACCGGCAAGGGGCCGCACCGCTTCGCGCGCCATGGCCTGGCGCGCACCTTCCAGACGCCGCGCGTGTTCGCCGACATGAGCGTGGCGGCCAACATCGAGTTCGGCCTGAAGTTCGCCGGCCGCCGCCCGCGCAAGTACTGGCTGTGGGGCGAGGAAGCCTCGGTGCCTTGGGCGCTGCGCGACGCGACGCGCATCCTGGAGCTGATCGAGCTGGCGCCGCAAGCGGAGTTGCCCGCCGGTGCGATCACGCCTTCGCAGCAGCGCCTGCTGGAGATCGGCATGGCGCTGGCCACGCGTCCGCGCCTGCTGCTGCTGGACGAAGTGGCGGCGGGCCTGACCGAAGCGGAGATCGAGGAGATGGCGCGGCTGATCCGGCGCTTGCGCGACGAGCTGGACATGACCGTGGTGTGGATCGAGCACGCCGTGCGCACGCTGCTGCGTCATGTCGAGCGCGTGATCGTGCTGCACCAGGGCCGCAAGATCGCGGACGGCACCCCGTCCGAAGTGACGCACAACCCCGAAGTGATCGAGGCCTATCTCGGCGACGAGATGGTGGAAGAGGGCGAGGTGATCGCATGATGGACTGGCGCGACCGTCCCTTCGAGCTCGGCGCCGCGAAGCGCCGCGCGCACCTGCGGGTGCACGGCCTGTCCGCGGGCTACGGCGCCTTTCTCGTGCTGCGCGAACTGCGGTTCGAGGCGAAGCCGGGGCTCACGGTGATCCTCGGTCCCAACGGCGCGGGCAAGACCACGCTGCTGCGCGCGCTCAACGGCCTGATCGCGCGCGAGGGTGAAGTGTTGCTCGATGGCGAGGACCTGCCCGAGCGCACGGACGAGATCGTGCGCGCCGGCGTGGCGCTGGTCGCCGAAGGCCGGCAGCTGTTTCCGCAGATGACGGTGACGGAGAACCTGGAGCTGGGCGGCTGGCTGGTGCCCAAGGCCGAGCGCGCGCAGCGCCTGGAACAGGTCTTCACCGATTTCCCGAAGCTGCGCGAACGCGCGAAGCAGCTGGCCGGCACCATGAGCGGTGGCGAGCAGCAGATGGTGGCGGTGGCGCGCGCGATGATGAGCGCGCCGCGCCTGCTGATGCTGGATGAGCCTTCGCTCGGCCTGGCCCCGCGCATGGTCGACGAGCTGCTCGCGATCGCGCGCCGCATCGCCGATGCGGGAACCACCGTGCTGATGGTCGAACAAAACGTGAAGAAGGCGCTGGCCGTCGCCGACCGCGGCTACGTGCTCGAGCGCGGCACGCTGGTGGCCAGTGGCCACGCGAAGCTGCTGGCGC
>JAEZEB010000088.1 GCA_023438115.1 Pseudomonadota bacterium
CCTCCCCCGGGCGGGGGGGGCGCCCCCGGGGGCCCCCCCAGGGCCGGCGCCGGCGCCGGCGCCGATTGCGCGAAGGCGCTGGGGGCGCATGCCGCCAGCAGCGCGGCGGCCAGAAAGCGCCGGAAAGGCCGGAAAAAGAGCGGTACACCTCGATACATGCGGATGAGTTTAGAGGCAAGCGCGGGCCGGGCGCCTCCGGGATGACCCCGCTGGCGCACGCCCCTCGCACGCGTGGCATCCTTCCCCTCATGCGCCTTCCCCTGTCCGTCCTCGACCTTTCGCCCATCGTGCAGGGCGGCGACGCCGCCCGGTCCTTCCGCAACACGCTCTCGCTCGCGCAGCATGCCGAGGCGCTGGGCTACCGCCGCTTCTGGCTGGCCGAGCACCACGGCATGCCCGGCATCGCGAGCGCGGCCACCGCGGTCCTGATCGCCCATGTCGCGGGCGGCACGCGCAGCATTCGCGTCGGGGCGGGCGGCATCATGCTGCCCAACCACTCGCCGCTGGTGATCGCCGAGCAATTCGGCACGCTGGAAGCCCTGTTCCCCGGCCGCATCGACCTGGGTCTCGGCCGCGCGCCGGGTTCGGACCAGGCCACCGCACGCGCCCTGCGACGCAACCTCGACACCGATCCCGACCAGTTCCCGCGCGACGTGGTGGAGTTGATGGACTTCCTGTCCGACGAGCCGCAGCAGGCGGTGCGGGCCGTGCCCGGCCAGGGCGCGAAGGTCCCCGTATGGATCCTCGGCTCCAGCCTGTTCGGCGCCCAGCTCGCCGCCATGCTGGGCCTGCCCTACGCCTTCGCTTCGCACTTCGCGCCGCAGCAGATGATGGACGCCATTGCGGTGTACCGCGAGCGTTTCCGCCCCTCCGAGCAGCTCGACAGGCCCTACGTCATGCTGGGCTTCAACGTCATCGCGGCCGACGACGAGGAAACCGCCGCGGTGCTCGCCACCTCGCAGCAGCAGGCCTTCGTCGCGCTGCGCAGCGGCCGGCCCATGCAGCTGCCGCCGCCCAGGCCCGGCTACCTGGAAGCGCTGGAGCCTCCTTACCGCGCGCTGCTGGACAGCGTCCTGTCGTGCAGCGCGATCGGCGCCCCGTCCACGGTGAAGGCCGGCGTGGAAGCCTTCCTCGAACGCACCGGCGCCGACGAGCTGATGGTCACTTCGCAGGTCTACGACCACGCGGCGCGGCTGCGCTCCTACGAGATCCTGGCCGGGCTCTGAACCCGCGGGGCGCGACGGGGACCTGTACTACACCCCGCACGGCCGGGTCCGTGGACAATGCGCGGACCGCACTACCCGGGACGCCCCATGAACGAACAGCAAACGGCCGGGCCACGCTCCCGCGCCCACCGGTCCGGCCGTCCGGCGCCTGCGCCGCTGCGCGATGGCGCCGAGTTCCTGCGCGGCTTCCTGCGCAACCCGGCACAGGTGGGCTCGGTGGTGCCCAGCTCCCCTTTCCTCGAGCGTCGGCTGGTGCGCAACGCGCACATCGCCGAGGCGCACAGCGTGGTCGAGCTCGGACCCGGCACCGGCGGCACGACGGCCGCGCTGCTGCACGGCATGCCTGCAGCGGGCCGGCTGCTCGCGGTGGAGCTGGATCCCGATTTCCACCGGCACGTGGCGGACACGATCCACGACCCGCGCCTGGTGCTGCAGCTCGGAAGCGCGGAGCACCTGGCGGACTTCCTCGCCGCGCACGGCATGGCGGCGCCGGACGCGATCGTGTCGGGCATTCCCTTCTCCACCATGCCGCCCGCGGTGTCGCGCCGCGTCGCGCAAGCCATCGCCGAGGTGCTGCGGCCGGGCGGGCGCTTCGTCGCCTACCAGGTGCGCGCGCACGTGGACGGCTTCGTGACGCCGGAGCTCGGCGAGCCGCTGCAGCGCGAATGGGAGATGCTCAACGTGCCGCCGGTGCGCGTGTTCACCTGGCAGAAGCGCTGAGGTGCGGGCCGAAGTCCTCATCGCGGGCGGCGGACCCTGCGGGCTGATGCTCGCCAACGAGCTGGGGCACCGCGGCGTGTCCACGCTGCTCGTCGACGCCAAGCCCGGCACCGCCTTCAACCCGCAGGCCAATGCCACGCAGGCGCGCACGATGGAGCACTTCCGCCGCCTCGGCTTCGCCGATGAAGTCCGCGCGCAGGGCCTGCCGGCGGACCATCCCACCGACATCGCCTACTTCACGCGCTACACCGCGCATGAACTCGCGCGGCTGTCGCTGCCCACCGCGGCGGAGGCCGTGCGCAAGGTGCGCGGCATGACGGGCTCCTGGAGCGCGGCGGAACTGCCGCATCGCGTTTCGCAGAAGTACGTGGAGGCGGTGCTGCGCCGCCACGCCCAACGCCACGAAGGCAACGACATCCGCTACGGCTGGCGGCTGCTGGACTTCGAGGACACCGGCGATGGCATCGCGGCGCGCGTCCAGCCCACGGAAGGTGGCGCGATGCAGGAGGTGCGCGCGCAATACCTCGTCGGTGCCGACGGCGCGCGCAGCATGGTGCGGCGCGGCCTGGGCATCGCCTGGGAGGGGGCCAGCGGCGTGCGGCGCGACTTCATGGGCGGCCAGATGTTCGCGGTGTACCTGCGCGCGCCCGCCTTCTACGACTTGTTCCCGCATGCGCGCGCGTGGATGTACGTCTCCGTCAACGCCGAGCGCCGCGCCTTCATGGCTTCAGTGGACGGCCGCTCCGAGTTCGCCTTCCACGCGGCGGTGCACGAGGGCGAGAACGCCGACGCGTGGAACGAGGACGATGCGAAACGCGTGTTCGCGCAGGCGCTGGGGCGCGAGATCCCCATCGAGGTGCTGTCCTTCGGCACCTGGACGGCCGGGCATTCGCTGGTCGCGCAGTCCTTCGGCCGCGGCCGCGTTTTCCTCGCGGGCGACGCGGCGCACCTGTTCACGCCCACGGGCGGCCTGGGCTACAACACCGCGGTCGAAGACGCCGTGAACCTGGGCTGGAAGCTCGCGAGCGTGCTGCGCGGTGCAAGCCCGCCGGCGCTGCTGGCGAGCTACGAAACGGAGCGCAGGCCGCTCGCGGTGCGCAACACCGGCTATGCACGCCACTTCGCCGATTCGGTCGGCCTCTTCCCGGCGCGACCGGTGCTGGAGGAAGACAGTGCCGCCGGCGAGCAGGAGCGGCTGGCCGCCGCGCGCCACCTCGATGCGCACGTGCGCATGGAGTTCAACATCCCCGGCGTCACCTTCGGCGGCCGCTACGACGGCTCGCCCATCGTCGTGCCGGATGGGAGCGTGCCGCCACCGGACGCGGCCAACAGCTACGTCCCCACGGCTTGCCCGGGCGGGCGGCCGCCGCATGCATGGCTGGCGGATGGACGCTCGCTGTTCGACACCTTCCACGCCGAATGGACCTTGCTGGCGCTGGGCAGCGATCCGCCGGATCCGTCGGCCTTCACGCAAGTGGCCCAGGCGCTGTCACTGGACCTGCGCGTGGTGCGGCACGCCGATCCCGCGTTGCGTGATCTGTACGAAGCGCCGCTCGCGCTGATCCGCCCGGACCAGATCGTTGCCTGGCGCGGGCACGATGCCGCGGATGCGCCGCGCGTGCTCGAACGCGCAAGCGGGCGCTAGGCGGCGGGACGCACGCCGTCGAAGGCGTCCTGCAACAGCTGCCGGATCGCCTCGCGCTCCAGCGGCCGCGGATTGGGATAGCGGTTCTGCAGCGCGATGTCGCAGGCCTTGTCCAGGTCCTGGGCCCGCATGCCGATATCCCGCAGCGCCACCGGCGCACCGTTGTTCTTCGCCAGGTCGAACACTGCCTGCGAGGCGCTCGCCGCGTCCAGCGCGCGCGCCATGCGCGCCATCGCCTGCGGCGCGGCCGCGGCGTTGTAGGCCAGCGCATGCGGCAGCACGATGGTGTGCGTCTCCGCGTGCGGCAGGTCGAAGCTGCCGCCGAGGGTGTGGCACAGCTTGTGGTGCAGCGCCATGTCGACGGAAGCGAGCACCGTTCCGCACAGCCAGGCGCCATAGAGGGCATCGCTGCGCGCTTCGGGGTCACGCGGCGCGGCATGCACGCGCGGCAGCGCCCGGCCGAGCGCGCGGATGCCCTCTTCCGCCATCAGGTCGATGATGGGATTGGTGGTGGCCGAATACAGCCCTTCGGCTGCATGGGCGATCGCGTTCATCCCGCTCGTGATGCTCATCGCCGGCGGCAGGTCCAGCGTCAGGTCAGGGTCGTAGATGACGGTGCGCGGCAGCACGCGGTCTTCACGGCCGGTCTTCTTCAGGCCGCCTTCGGTGATGCCGTAGATGGTGGTCATCTCCGAGCCGGCGTACGTGGTCGGGATGGCCACGATCGGCAGCGCGGACTCCAGCGCGATCGCCTTGCCCAGGCCGATGGTGGAACCGCCGCCGATCGCCACCGCGCAATCGGCGCCCACGCGCGCCGCGTGCTCGCGCGCGGCACGCGCGACCTCGATGGGCACGTGCATCTTCGCGCCGTCGAACACGCCGGCGGCGCGGTCGCCCAGCAGCGCCGCCACCTGTTCCGCGCCGGCGCGCTGCTCCGGCGTGGTCAGCACCAGCGCCTTGCGCGCGCCAAGGCGCTCGAGTTCGGCCGGCAGCTGCTGCAGCGTGCCCGCGCCGCACCC
>JAEZEB010000311.1 GCA_023438115.1 Pseudomonadota bacterium
CCGGGGGGGGCCCCCCCCCCGCCGGGGGCGCGGGCGCGGCGCAGGGGCGCCAGCAGGTGCTTCAGCCCGTTGTGGTCGATCTCGTGCATCAGCGCGAGCAGGCGGCCCAGCTCCCCCGGCGGGAAGCCTTCGCGCGCGAACCAGTTGAGATAGTTGCCCGGCAGGTCCGCGATGCGCGTGCCCTTGTACTTGCCATAGGGCATTTCGACCTGCACCAGCCGGATGAGGGGCTCCGTCATGCCCCCGATTCTGCCCTCAGGCGTACAGCAGCACCCCGGCCACAACGGCCACGACCGCCGCACCCATCCACACGGCCAGCGCGCCGCGCTCGCCGATGCTGCCCCCACGCGAGACCTCGTCTTCTTCCTCGCCCTCGAGGAACGCCGGTTCCTCCGGCAGCGGCGGCACCGTGCCGAAGCGGCGCACCGGCACCTGCGCCGTGCCGATGGATTTTCCGCGGGAAGGGGAGACTCGCATGCCTGAAACGCTTCAAATTCCGGAACGGCCGCGAGGGTAGCCGCAGCCCGGCGGCGCGTCAATCCGCCGGAGGGGTCAGGCGCGTGCGCCGCGCGGCGAGCCAGAGCACCCCCTTGAGCGCATAGACCACGATGATCGTGCCCGTCAGGTCGCCGACGAACATCACGAGGAAGCCGCGCAGCAGGTCCTCTCCGCCGTGGAGGGCGAAGTACACGTGGTGCAGCAGCGGGCTGGCGACGGAGTAGGCCAAGATCAGCACCAGCAGCCGCCGGGGCGTGAGGTTGCGCAGGCCGGCCTCCAGGCCGTGGAAGTGGCGCGCGCCGCGGTACACGAGGTAGGGCGCGGCCGCCGCGATGAGGCCGCCCATGAACGGTCGCTCGAACTGCCCGGGGAAGAAGATGGCGAAGCCGACGTACCAGGACACGAGCAGCAGGCCGACCGCGCCCGCCTCTGCGAACAGCAGCGTGCACAGCAGGCGCACGCCCGCCGGCAGGTAGACGGCGTTGATGCCCGGCACGAACTCGAGCCAGCGGAACAGCCACTCGTTGACCGCCACGGAGGCGATGAACAGGACCATGGTGGCCAGCACCATGGAGAGCTGCAGGCCGGCGTCGGCGGGTCTCATGGCGCGGCTCGGGGCATGGGACATTCTGCCGCGAACGCGCCGCTGCTTTCCCGCACAATGGAGCCCATGGATACGAGGAGTACCCCGCGTTGAAGAAGGGCAAGGCTGCCGCAGACATCTATGTGCGCTTCCTCCAGCTGTCGGAAGCGATCCGGGGGCTGCCCGCGCTGCCCCCGCTGGACCCGCTGGAAGAGCGCATGCTCTCCCGCGTCGCGCGCTCGGCCCGCCAGGGCGAGCGCCTCTCCGTGCGCGACATGATGGCCGTCGAGGAATTCGGCGCGCCGGCCACCATCCATTCGCGCCTGAAATCCATGCGCGAGAAGGGCTGGATCATGCTGGCCGACACCGAGGACGCGCGCCGCAAGCAGGTGGAACTCACCGACGCGGCGCTGCGGCATTTCGCGCGCCTGTCGCAGTGCCTGGTGAAGGCCGCGCGCGGTTCCTAGAAGCGGAACTGCTGCTGTTCCGAGTGCAGGGGCAGGTCGCCGTAGGCCTCGCGGGCGCGGCGGATGCGTTCCAGGTCCTGCATCAGGGTGTCGAGCGCGGACTGCGCGCCGACGCCGCTGCGGCCGCGCGGCACGCGGTATTCGGGCGGCTTGACCTCGGGGTCGAGATAGAGGACGCGGTCGGACATGGCTTGGCTGGCGCCCGCCATCCTAGCCATGGGCGGGGCGGCTTGTCCAGACGGCCGCATGGAGCGGCCGTGCGTCGGGGATGGATGGACGCCTGCCGCGTTGCGGCGGCGGCACACCGGGCGCCTTTGCAAGCTCATCCTAGAATGGGCCCGACATGCAAGGACACCCCCTGCGACCCCTCTCCCGCCGCGGCGTGCTGGCGGCGGCCTGCGCCGCGGCCCTGCTGGTCGCCTGCGGCCGCAAGTCCCCCAGCCTCCCGGCCCTGCCTGCCCAGGCGCCCGTGCTCGCGCTGGGCGATTCCATCACCTTCGGCACCGGCGCGCCGCGCGAGGCGAGCTATCCCGCCGTGCTCGCCCAGCTCACCGGCTGGGACGTGGTGAATGCCGGCGTGCCCGGCGACACCTCGGCGGGCGCCCTGGCGCGCCTGCCCGGCCTGCTGGAAGAACACGCGCCGCAACTGGTGCTGGTGAGCATAGGCGGCAACGACTTCCTGCGCCGCCTGCCGCCGGACCAGACGCGGGCGAACATCCGCGCCATCTGCGAGCAGGCCGCGGCCTCCGGCGCGCAGGTCGTGCTGATCGGCGTGCCGGAGGCCAGCGCGCTCGCGGCCGCTTCGCGCTCGCTGAGCGACCACGCGATGTACGAGGAACTGGCCGGGGAACTGAAGGTGCCGCTGCACGCCGGTGGCTGGTCGGAAGTGCTGGGCGATCCGGAGCTCAAGTCCGATCCCATCCACGGCAACGCGAAGGGCTACGAGGTCTTCGCCCGCGGCCTGGCCGACCGCTTGCGCGAGATCGGCCTGTTCGCCGCGCACTGAAGCCGCGGCGCCTCAGGTGCGCGCGGGCATGCGCTCCAGCAGGCGCGCCACGCGGCGCGGCCCGCCGGGAACGTGCTGCACGAGGTTCAGGCGCGCATGGCGGAAGGCATCGAGCACCACCAGCATGTCGTCGCCCAACTCGGGCTCCAGCCCGCGCAGCGTGAGCAGCGCCAGCGGCCGGTTGTTCCACACGGCGGCGATGAAGGCGACGATGTCGCTCACGTGCGGGCTCTGGCGCTCCTCGGCCACGCGCAGCAGGCGGTCCAGCGCCGCGAGCCCGAGCTCGGTAGCCTGGTGGGAGCGCAGCTCCTCGGACAGCAGGCGCGCGCGTTCGAGCAGCGTGCCCTCGTGGTCGATGCGCAGGCGGTCGCCGCGGCCCACGACGAGCTCCATCTGGTTGATGCGCTCCACGTTGGCCTCGTGCCTGCGTTCGCGTTCAGCCCTGTCCATGGCCTGCCCCTTTCGCCGGCGCGGCGCCGGCAGCTGGTCCGTGCAGTTCTTGTACTGCAAGCGGCGGCGATGGGGAAGCGGGGATTCCTTGTCATCCCCCGCGCTCAGCGCGGCACCAGCGCGAAGATCCGCACGGCCGATCCCGTTCCGCCCTTCACCTTCAGCGGCGGCACCACCACCGCGAATTCCCAGGCCTTGGCCGCTGCGAGTTCCTCGAGGTTGAGGTTCTCCACGATGTAGATGCCCGCGTCGGCGATCAGGCGCATGTGCACCGGGAAGACCTGGAACTTCGGAGAGGTGACGACCGGCGGGCGCTTCTCGAAGGTGAGGGTGTCGTTGCCGACCACGCGCGCGCCGCTGCGGACCAGGAACTCGGCGGCGTCCAGGCCCGGGCCGGGCGAGGCCTCCCCCGCGTAGCGCGCGGGATCGGAGGCGAACAGCGGTCCCCAGCCGGTGCGGATGAACACGGTGTCGCCCTTGCGCAGGGTGACGCCCTGGCGCTGCGCGGCGCGCTGCAGGTGTTCGGCCGTGATTTCGAAGCTGGCCGGCAGCGGGCTCGCGTTGCCCTGGACCATCGTGGCGACATCGAGCAGCACGCCGCGGTTGACCATCAGGTCGGTCGGGAACTGGTCGATCGCCAGGTTCGCGCCCACGCCCGCGGCGCCGATGCCGTCGGGATTCGCCGTGGCCTGGTTGGCGTCGAGGCCGCCGAAGAGGCGCCCGTCGCGGCCGATGTGGCCCAGCGCGTCGATGCTGGGTGCGCCGTGCTGGCCGCTCCAGTGCATCTCCTCCGCCGCGAAGGACAGTTGCCCGCCGTCCTGGAAGCTGCCGCGCGTCTTGCCGTGCGTGGCGCTCAGCGCGAAGGAATAGGAGGGGTTGACCGACGCGATGGGGGACTTGATCTCCCAGGTGTGCGACAGGTCGATCACGCGGGCGTCGCGCAAGGTGGCGACGAAGCCTCGCGGGCCGGGTGTCGCGCAAGCCGCCAGCAGGACGGCGAAGCCGGCGAGGGCGGCGGCGCGCGCAACGCGCGGGAGGAACGCATACGACATCTTTCTTCCTTTCCGGAAATAGACAACGTGCTGGGACCCCCGCGCTAGCGAGGCGCGGCCATTATTTCCCGGAAGCTTCCAGCGTGCCAAGGGCCGCCAGCAGGTCGGCCGGATGCAGCATCGCTGCGCGCGCCGCGCGTGCGGTGTCGTACTGGTGCAGCGCCGAGCGCAGGCGCGCTTCGGTGTGCAGCGCCGTCCATACCGCAGCGAGGTGGCTGGCCGGCGGCTGCGCGCCCGCGAGCACTTCGCGCGCGAAGGCCAGGCTCGCGGTCTCCACCAGCAGCACCGCGCGCGTGGCGGCGGACAGCATGGCCGGCTGCACTTCCTGCGCCGCGCAGCAGTAGACGACGTGCGGCGGCAGGCCGGAGGCCGGTGGCGCCAGTTCGCGCAGCGAAGCGCCGTGCAGCGCCACGGCTTCGTTGCCGGCGCAGGGGAAGTCGTAGACGGCATCCGTGTCGGCGCCGGCGAGGCGTTGCAGCCCGCGCACCAGCCGGCCGAAGTCCGGCGTCGCCGCGGCGGGAGAGGCCTTCACTTCCGCGAGGAGCACCACGTCGGCCGCGCTCCCGTGCGTACGCACGATCGCCGCATCCCATTCGTCCTTGGCCTTGGGCACGCCTTCCGGAAAGCCCGCGGGCGTGCGCAGGCTGCGCACCACGCGATGCGGTTTCGCATCGGGTTCGCGGCGGTCCAGCCAGGCGGCCGTCTGCAGCAGCGCCTGCGCGACGAGGTCCTCCGCCGCCACACCCACTTGCGACGAGGCACGTCCATGGGCCGCGGCTTCGTCGGTGCCGGCGAGCGGTCCGCGCAGGGCGCACAGCGCGAGATAGCGCCGCACGGCGGGCGCTTCCTGCAGGTCCTGCAGATGGCGCAGGCGGGCGAGCGCGACGTGCGTCGCCAGCGCATGCGCGGCGGGGTGGATGGGGGCCAGCGCTTCGGCGTGCGCCTGCAGTGCCTTCCAGTCCTGCGCCACCGACGCCGAATGCAGTTGGGCCAGCGGGGCGCGCAGCGATTCGTCATCGATCGCCGCCAGCTTGCCCGGATGCGCGAGCGCGTTCACTGCCGATCGCACGGCCCGCCGATCACGCACGACGTGCGATGCGAGCCGCGCGTAAGTCTCCACCTGCGCATCGCCGCTGCGCACGACCTGCGCCTGGAAGTTCGGATCGCCGCCTTGCGGAGCGAGGGCTTCGTGGATCAAGGCAGCGAGCGCATCGGTGAAGAGCGCCTGCAAGCCCGCATCGCCTGCGTGCCGCGGCGAGGTCCGCGCGGCCTCCATCGCGAAAGCCAGCGCGGTCGCCGGCCCGGCGTCACGCGCCGCCTGCGTGCTCGCGGGCAGGGGCGGCATGCGGTAGCGC
>JAEZEB010000120.1 GCA_023438115.1 Pseudomonadota bacterium
CCTCCCCCCTCCGGGGGGAGGTTGGGAGGGGGGCGCTTCGCGTCGCGTACCGGGTTCTTGTCGGATGCCGTCGTGCCCCCACCCTGCCCTCCGCCCGAGGGGGACGGAGAAACCTTCAGGCCCGCCAGCGCCTGGAAAGCGCCCCGCGCCTTGGCGCCCAGTTCCGCCTTCAGCGCGCCGAGGTTGCGGCCCATGCCCAGCTGGCGCCCGTGTTCGTCCACCACGCGGATGTTCATGAACAGGTGCGGCGGCACCATGTCCAGCTTGAAGTCGGTCCGCTTCACGTCCAGGCTCGTCGCATCGCGCACCTGCTTGAGCAAGGCGTCGGTCAGGCTGCCGTGGCCGTAGCGTTCGGGCGCGGACAGCACCTCCGCCAGCCGCGCCGCCGATTCCGGCAGCGGCACGAACCGCGACCGCGGCCGCTGCGGCAGGCTCTTGAGCAGCGCCTGGATCTTGTCCTTCAGCATGCCCGGGACCAGCCACTCGGTGCGTTCCTCGTTGACCTGGTTCAGGACGAACAGCGGCACGCTCACCGTGAGCCCGTCGCGTGCGTCGCCCGGTTCGTGCAGGTAGGTGGCGCTGCAATCGACGCCGCCCAGCTTCACCGTCTTCGGGAAGGCATTGCTCGTGATGCCCGCGGCCTCGTGCCGCATCAGCTCCTCGCGCGTGAGCTTCAGCAGCTCCGGCTTGCGCCGGCTCGCCTCGCGGTACCAGCGCTCGAAGGTGGAACCGCTGTAGACGTCCTTGGGCACCTGCTGGTCGTAGAAGGCGTAGATCAGTTCCTCGTCCACCAGCACGTCCTGCCGGCGCGACTTGTGTTCCAGCTCCTCCACCTGCTTCACCAGCTTGCGGTTGGCCGCGAGGAAAGGCAGGCGCGTCTCCCACTGGCCGGCGACCAGGCCTTCGCGCAGGAAGATCTCGCGCGCGCCCTGCAGGTCGGCGCGCGCGAAGGGCACGCGGCGGCCGCTGTAGATCACCAGGCCGTACAGGGTGGCGCGCTCCAGCGCCACCACTTCGGCGGCCTTCTTCTCCCAGTGCGGATCCAGCAGTTGCTTCTTCAGCAGGTGGCCGGCGACCTCCTCCACCCACTGCGGCTCGATGTTGGCGATGCCGCGGCCGAACAGGCGCGTGGTCTCGACCAGCTCCGCGCACACCACCCAGCGGCCCGGCCGCTTCTTCAGGTGCGCGCCCGGATGACGGTGGAACTTGATGCCGCGGGCGCCGAGATACGCCTCATCGTCTTCCAGCTTGAAGCCGATGTTCCCCAGCAGGCCGGAGAGCATCGCCTTGTGCAGTTGCTCGTAGCCGGCCGGCTGGTCGTTCAGGCGCCATTTGTGCTCCGTCACCACCGTCAGCAGCTGGCTGTGCACGTCGCGCCACTCGCGTACGCGGCGCACGTTGATGAAGTTCTGGCGCAGCAGCTGCTCGTACTGCCGGTTGGAGAGCTTGTGTTCCTTCCCATGGCCGCCGCGGGCCTCGTCGAGCCACTGCCACAGCCGCACGTAACCCGAGAACTCGCTCTTCTCGTCGTCGAACTTCGCGTGCTGCTGGTCCGCCTGCGCCTGCAGCTCCAGCGGCCGGTCGCGCACGTCCTGCAGCGACAGCGCCGAGGCGATCACGAGCACCTCGCGCAGCGCGCCGCGCTGGCGCGCCTCCAGGATCATGCGGCCCACGCGCGGGTCCAGCGGCAGGCGTGCCAGCTCCGCGCCCATGGGCGTGAGCTCGTTGTCGTCGTCCACCGCGCCCAGCTCGTTGAGCAGCTGGTAGCCGTCGGCGATCGCGCGGCCCGAAGGCCGGTCGATGAAGGGGAAGTCCTCGACCGCGCCGAGGCGCAGCGACTTCATGCGCAGGATCACGCCCGCCAGCGAGGAGCGCAGGATCTCGGGATCGGTGAAACGGGAGCGGCCGGCGAAGTCCTGCTCGTCGTACAGCCGGATGCAGATGCCGTTGGCCACGCGGCCGCAGCGGCCGGCGCGCTGGTTGGCCGCGGCCTGGCTGACCGGCTCCACCAGCAGCTGTTCCACCTTGCTGCGGAAGCTGTAGCGCTTCACCCGCGCAGTGCCCGTGTCGATCACGTAGCGGATGCCCGGCACGGTGAGCGAGGTCTCGGCGACGTTGGTCGCCAGCACGATGCGCCGGCCGGAATGGCTGTCGAAGACCCGGTCCTGCTCCTGCTGCGACAGGCGCGAGAACAGCGGCAGCACTTCGGCATTGCGCGTGAGCACGTCGTGCGACAGGTGCTTGCGCAGATGGTCCGCCGCCTCGCGGATCTCGCGTTCGCCCGGCAGGAACACGAGGATGTCGCCCGGCGCATTGCCGCGCCACAGCTCGTCGACGGCGTCCGCGATCGCATCGTTCAGGTCGAACTCGCGCGACTCCTCGAAGGGGCGCCAGCGCTGTTCCACCGGGAACGTACGGCCGGACACGTAGATCACCGGCGCCGGGCCGGCCGCCGAAGCGAAGTGCTGGGCGAAGCGTTCCGCGTCGATGGTCGCCGAGGTCACCACCACCTTCAGGTCGGGACGGCGCGGCAGCAGCTTGCGCAGGTAGCCCAGGAGGAAATCGATGTTGAGGCTGCGCTCGTGCGCCTCGTCGATGATGATCGTGTCGTAGGCGTTGAGCAGGGGGTCGGACTGCGTCTCCGCCAGCAGGATGCCGTCGGTCATCAGCTTGACCGAGGCGTCGCGCGCCAGGCGGTCCTGGAAGCGCACCTTGTAGCCGACCACCTCGCCCAGCGGCGTCTGCAGCTCCTGCGCGATGCGCTTGGCCACGCTGGTCGCCGCGATGCGGCGCGGCTGCGTGTGGCCGATCAGGCGGCCCTGCCCCGCCGGCGCGTTGAGCTTGCCGCGCCCGAGCGCCAGCGCGATCTTGGGCAGCTGCGTCGTCTTGCCCGAGCCGGTCGCGCCGCAGACGATCACCACCTGGGGCGCCGCCATCGCGGCCATGATCTCGTCGCGCCGCGCGGAGACGGGCAGGTTCTCGGGAAAGGTGATGTTCAGCGCGGAAGGCAAGGCGGCACGGCTCTCGAAAGGCCGTGATTATCGCGGCAGGGCCGTTCCCCTGCCCTGCGCGGGCCTAGGCCGCGGCGATGCCGTCAACCGCCGCGAGCGGGTCGTTCAGCGTCGGCAGTTCGGCGATCTGCCCGGCCGCCTGGTCGAAGAAGGCGAGCCGGCTGCGGTAGCTCCACGCGGTGCGCGCCATCGCCCGCGCCGTGGAAACGGCCTGCGCCGGGCGCACCTGCGTGTTGGTCAGGAGCACCCCGATGCCCAGGTCGGCACGCCAGGCCGTGCTGGCCGACTCCAGGCCGGCCGGGTCGCGGCTGGTGCTCAGCGACACCGGGCGCGCGAGCCGGTCGCGGATCTGCCGCGCGAGATGCGCCAGCCGCTCCACGTCGGGCGCGTGGGGCACCAGCAGCAGGAAGCCGTCTTCGGCGAGCCGCCCCATTTCCACGTTCTGCGGCACGCAGCGGCGCAAGCGGCTGGCGCACACGAACAGCGCATGGTTGAAGGCCGCGCGCCCGTGCAGGTTCTCCAGCGCGTAGAGGTTCGCGATGCAGACCGCCAGCACGCCGATCGGCCGGGCCTCGGCATTGCGGCGGAAGAAGATGTCGCCCACCATCTGCCCGGTCTCGTTGTGCGAGCGCATGCGCGTCACCGGGTCGTAGCTCGGGCCGTGCGCCAGCACCTCGGCCAGTTCCAGCAGGTAGGAATAGCGCGCCCACAGCACCGCGGCAAGGACGCAGAGATAGGCGACACCGGCGACGGCGCTCACCGCGTGCACCGGCCAGGGCGTGGCGGGGTTCAGGGCGATCCAGCTCAGGCCGGCGATGGCCACCAGCATGAACACGATGGCGAGCACGGCCGCCCAGCCGCCGCGGGGGCCCCCCCCCCCCCCCC
>JAEZEB010000246.1 GCA_023438115.1 Pseudomonadota bacterium
GGGTGGGGGCTCTCGGCTTCGCGTGAGTCGACCTCCTCTGTTCCGGGTGCGGCGCGCCCCCACCCCAACCCTCCTCCAGACGGGGGAGGGGGCAAGAGCATGAAGGCCGAGGATCGACTGCGCACAGCGGCCGCAGAGCTTGGGCTGGAACTGGCGGATGCCCAGGTCGACCAGCTCCTCGCCTATCTCGCCCTGATCGCCAAGTGGAACAAGGTCTACAACCTGACCGCCGTCCGCGATCCGGACGAGATGCTGGTGCAGCACCTGTTCGACAGCCTTGCCGCGGTCGGGCCGCTGCGGCGCCACACGGACGGCCGGGCGATCCGGCTGCTCGACGTCGGCTCCGGTGCCGGGCTGCCCGGCACGGTGATCGCCATCTGCTGCCCGGAAGTCGCGGTCGAGTGCGTGGACACGGTCGGCAAGAAGGCGGCGTTCATCCAGCAGGCAGCCGCCCAGCTTCAATTGCCCAACCTGCGGGGCGTCCATGACCGGGTGGAAAACCTGACCGGCCCCTACGACGTGATCTGCTCACGGGCCTTCGCCTCGCTGCCCGACTTCGCCACTTGGTCCGAAGGCGCCTTGGCGGAGCGGGGTGTGTGGCTGGCCATGAAGGGCAAGCAGCCGGAAGCCGAGATCGCGGACCTGCCCGGGACGGTGGAAGTGTTCCACGTGGAACAGCTTCGGGTGCCGGAATTGTCGGCGGAACGCTGCATCGTCTGGATGCGGCGGCATGTTGTTTCCGGGACCACCGAGCCCCGGCATTAAACTCTGCCTTCACTCGGAGGGGCCATGTTCGGCATTGCAGACTACGGGGCGTTCGTCGCCGCCATCATCATCTTCCTGGCCATCCCCGGGCCGGGCAACCTGGCCCTGATCACCTCCACTGGCAAGGGTGGTCTGCGCGGCGGCTTGGCCGCCACCTTCGGGATCATCGCGGGCGACCAAGTTCTGATGTGGGCCGCGGTTGCCGGTGTCGCGGCGTTGCTGCTGGCCTATCCCGCCGCTTTCCATGCCGTGCAGTGGCTGGGCGCTGCCTACCTCGCCTGGCTGGGCCTGCGCATGCTGCTGGCCAAGCCGGGCGACAAGCCTGTCCTGAACATCCAGCCGCGGCATTATTTCCGCCAAGCCGCCCTGATCACCTTGCTGAACCCCAAGGCCATCGTGTTCTACATGGCCTTTTTCCCACTGTTCGTGGACCCGACCCGGCACCAGGGCGCGCTGACCTTCGGCGTGATGGCCGCGACCATCGCTCTGCTCACCTTCGCGTACGGCCTGCTCGCCGTGCTGCTGACGCACTTCCTGGCCGAGCGCATGCGCGCGAATCCGGTGATCTCCCGCGTCCTCGAGAAGACGGCGGGCGTGTTCCTCATCGGCTTCGGGCTCAAGCTCGCGGTCAGCAAGTAAGGCAATCGATGGCCAAGATTTTCTGCGTCGCCAACCAGAAGGGCGGGGTCGGCAAGACGACGACGACGGTCAACCTCGCCGCGGGCCTGGCCAAGGTGGGCCAGCGCGTGCTGATGGTGGACCTTGACCCGCAGGGCAATGCCACCATGGGCTCGGGCGTCGACAAGCGCAAGCTGCCGCATTCCATCTACGACGTGTTGCTGGAGTCGGCCACCGTCGCCGAAGCGCGCGTGCGCAGCGAGCGGCTGGAAGAGGCCGGTTGCAGCTACGACATCCTGGGCGCCAACCGCGACCTCGCGGGCGCCGAGGTGGAACTGGTGGAAGTCGACCGGCGCGAGAAGCGCCTGAAGGAGGCGCTGGCCGAAGTCGACGCCGACTACGACTTCATCCTGATCGACTGCCCGCCGGCGCTGTCGCTGCTCACGCTCAATGGCCTGTGCGCGGCGCACGGCGTGATCGTGCCGATGCAGTGCGAGTACTTCGCGCTCGAGGGCCTGTCGGACCTGGTGAACACCATCAAGCAGGTGCACGCCAACCTGAACAAGGACCTGGAGATCATCGGCCTGCTGCGCGTGATGTTCGACCCGCGCATCACGCTGCAGCAGCAGGTGAGCGACCAGCTCAAGGCCCACTTCGGCGACAAGGTGTTCAACACCGTCATCCCGCGCAACGTGCGCCTGGCGGAGGCACCCAGCTACGGATTGCCGGGTGTCGCCTTCGATCCGTCGGCGCGCGGCAGCCAGTCCTTCGTGGACTTCGCCAACGAGATGGTGGACCGCCTCGGCGGCCTGCGCGCTCCCGCCGCCGCGCGCCCGGTCGCCAGCGCCGACCGCCCGGTCAGCCTGGGCGCCCTGCTACAGAAACCAGAGCAGTGAAGCCGGCCAACGTGCTCCTTCTGCCGGGTTGGGAGAACAGCGGCCCGAAGCATTGGCAATCCCTCTGGGAGGAACGCCACGGCTACCGGCGCGTGGAACAGCACGACTGGATGAAGCCCCTGCGCGGCGACTGGATCGCGCGGCTGGAGGACGTGATCCTCACCTGTGACGAGCCCGCCGTGCTGGTGGCCCACAGCCTGGGCTGCATCCTCACCGCCGCCTGGGCCGCGCACTCGCGCAACACGCATCGCGTGAAGGCGGCACTGCTGGTCGCGCCCGGCGACGTGGAGCGGCCCGAGATCCGCGAGCAGATCCCTTCCTGGTCGCCGATCGCCTTGCAGGCGCTGCCCTTCCCGGCGGTGCTGCTCGCGAGCCGCAACGACCCTTTTTGCGAATTTGAACGCGCGCGCCTCTTTGCCTATGCGTGGAACGCGCAGTTCATGGACTACGGTGACTGCGGCCACATCAACGCCGACTCCGGGCTGGCCAGCTGGCCCGAGGGGCATGTGCTGCTGCAGGACCTCATGAAAGACTGAAGAAGATGGACCCCCACGCTCACATTCGTTCGCTGCCCCCCGAGGGGGCTTCAGCCTCCTTGAGGCGGCTCGGCGGAGGCTGACATGGTGACGAAACGACCCAAGGGCCTGGGACGCGGCCTGGAAGCCCTGCTGGGCCCCAAGGTGGACGAGACGCGTGCCGCCGCCGGCGAGGAGGCGGGCACGGGCGCCAACGCGGGCCAGCCCGCGTCGCTGATGCTGGCCGACATGGTGCCCGGCGTGTACCAGCCGCGCACGCGCATGGACGAGGGCGCGCTCTACGAGCTGGCCGAGTCCATCAAGGCGCAGGGGATCATGCAACCGATCCTGGTGCGCAAGCTCGGGAACGGCGAGAACGCGGGCAAGTTCGAGATCATCGCGGGCGAGCGGCGCTTCCGCGCCGCCAAGCTCGCGGGCCTGGACAGCGTTCCGGTCCTCGTGCGCGACGTGCCCGACGAGGCCGCCGCCGCGATGGCGCTGATCGAGAACATCCAGCGCGAGGACCTCAACCCGCTGGAAGAGGCGCAAGGCCTGCAGCGCCTGATCCGCGACTTCGGCCTCACGCACGAACAGGCCGCGCAGGCGGTGGGCCGCTCGCGCAGCGCCGCGTCCAACCTGCTGCGCCTGCTGAACCTGGCCGATCCGGTGCAGACCATGCTGATGGCCGGCGACATCGACATGGGCCATGCGCGCGCCCTGCTGGCGCTGGAACGCGCCGCGCAGATCACGGCGGCCAACCAGATCGCGCAGAAGAAGATGTCGGTGCGCGAGGCCGAAAGCCTGGTCAAGAAGATAGGCGCCGAGTTCTCGCTGGTGAGCCCCAAGCCCGCCAAGGAGAAGTCGCGCGACCTGCGCCGCATCGAGGAAGAACTCTCGGACCTGCTCACCGCCGAGGTCGAGGTGCGCGTGAAGAAGCGCGTGAAGCGCCACGGCCGGGTGGAAGAGATGGGCGAGGTGAGCATCCAGTTCGGCTCCCTGGAGGAGCTGAATGGCCTGATCGAGCGGCTGCGGGGCTGAACGCCGGTCGTCGATTGACCAGCGGCGCTCGTTTGCCGACGGCTGGTAGGGCGAGGTTCGAGGCGGCCTCCGATATGAGTGGGCGCTCACGGCGGGGTGCAGGTTCGCTTCCTGGCGTGGCTGAACTTGCAAAGCCTCACGCCGTGACCCGTTCCGCCTCCTAGCTCATCGCTAGGATGCGCCGGTGTGCTTTCCCGGAGGGATCCGATGAAGATGCAGACCGGAGCGTGGCTCGCGGGCCTGTGCTTGCTGGGCGCTGCCGGCGGTGCCGCCGCCCAGCAAGAAACCTATCGCTGCCACCAGGCGGAAGGGCAGATCGCGTTCCAGTCCACGCCATGCCCCGTGACCGAGCTGGTGCCGCAGGACGCGCCGCCGGCTGCGCAAGCG
>JAEZEB010000328.1 GCA_023438115.1 Pseudomonadota bacterium
GGCGAGAGCACCGCGCGGTGCACGGCCACCTGGGCGCGCTGCGTCACGCGCGCCGGCCAGGCGCGGCGCTTCTGCACGCGCTGCAGGTCCTCGGTGCGCAACCGTCCTTCGCGCAATGGGGCTGCCAGCAGGTTCGCGGCGGCCACCGCATCCTGGATCGCGAGGTTGATGCCCACGCCGCCGACGGGCGACATCGCATGCGCGGCGTCACCGATGCACAGCAGGCCGTCGCGCCACCAGCGCGGCATGTGGCTGACCTGCACGCGCAGCAGCTTCACGTCGTCCCAGCTCGCGAGCGCGGATTCGGCCTCGCGCGCGAGGAAGGGGGCCGTGTCGGCGACACGCCGGCGGAAGGATTCGATGCCCTCGGCTTGCAGCGTCTCGAGCGATCCCTTCGGAATGACGAAGGCGCATTGCCAGTAGCTGTCGCGGTTCAGCGTCACCAGCATGGCGCCGGGGCGGATGACGCCGCCGGTGCGCGAGGGATGGCGGGCCGCGTCGCGCGGCAGGTGGAACCAAAGCACGTCGATGGGCGCGCCCGTGTCCACGCTGCGCAACCCGGCGCTGCCGCGCAAGGTGGTGTGGCGACCATCGGCGGCCACCACGAGGTCGGCGCGGATCTCCCGCGCCACGCCGTCCTGCAGCACGCGCACGCCGACGACGCGGCCGGCCTCCTCGATCACGCCTTCGGCCATCGCGCGCATGTGCAGCGTGAAGTTCGGGAAGGCGCGTGCCCGCGACGCGATGAAATCCAGGAAGTCCCATTGCGGCACCAGCACCAGGAAGGGCCGCGCGCTGGGCAGGTGGCGGAAGTCCGCGAGCGTGACGGCCTCGCCGTACACCTCGCCGGTGAGCTCGGCGACCTCCTGGTGCGGCAGTGCGAGGAAGTCTTCCAGCAGGCCGAGGTCCTGCAGCACGGTGAGGGTGGAGGGGTGGATGGTGTCGCCGCGGAAGTCGCGCAGGAAATCCGCGTGCTTCTCCAGCACCGTCACGCGCACGCCCGCGCGGGCCAGCAGGTAGCCCAGCATCAGGCCCGCCGGCCCGCCGCCGGCGATGCAGCACGGGGTGCGCAGGTCCGCGGGCGCGGGATCCACGGAAGGCGTCAGCCGATCCAGTCGCTGCGCCGCCCGGGCCGGCCGGCGAAGGGCAGGCGCGCCAGCAGCGGCGGCACTTCGCGTCCGCTGGCGGCGCGCGCGACGAGCACGGTCGCGGCCAGCGAGGCGAGCACGCGGACGGGGATTGACGGGTGCTTGCGCGTGGCAAGCCACAGCCCGAGGCCGGCGCCGAAGGCGAGCCAGTGCTCGCCGGGAAATCCGGGCCGGCGCTCGTCGTAGCGCTTGAGGCGTCGCAGCATCATGGGCTCGGGCATGCATGTCCTCCTGGATGAACTGCGGCGATTCTGCGCAATAGACCCGCTGCCGTGGGGCGGCCCGCTGCTCGGCCGCATGGCAACAAACTGCAGCCGGGCAGGATGCGGCAGCTTCCTACGCCTCGCGCCCGCGCCAGCGGGGATCATGCCGCGAGAAGCAAAGGAAGCCCAGGACGATGATCGAATGGAAGCGCACGCTGCGCGAAGGCCTGCTGTCCGGCACGCTGGCCGGCCTGTTCTCGGCCGCCGTGCTGCTGGTCACCGGCAAGCGCGAGACGGGCAGTGCGGTGGCGCCCGTGAATGCGGAAAGCCACTGGCTGTGGGGCGACGAGTCGCTGCGCGAGGACAGGCCCACGCTGCGCCACACGCTCACGGGCATCGTCACGCACCAGCTCTCCACGGTGTTCTGGGCGACGCTGTACGCGCTGGTGCGCGGCCGGCGCAACGCGGTGCGCAGCGTGCCGCAGGCGCTGCTGGGCGGCATCGCCACCAGCGCGGCCGCCGCCGCGATCGACTACACCCTGGTGCCGAGGCGGCTGTCGCCCGGGTTCGAGAACCGGCTGTCGAAGGGATCGATGGTGGGCGTGTTCGCGGCGATCGCGGGCGGGATCGCGCTGGGGGCCTTGTTGTTGCGGGATCGGGACTGAATCTTGTCATTGCGGGCTTGACCCGCAATCCATTGGCCGCGTGATCCGGCGCCGTATGGATCCCGGGTCAAGCCCGGGATGACAAGGCCGCGCCAGGGATGACGACGCCCGCTTGTGGAATGATCGGCTCATGCCTCCATCGAATCCCACCGGCTTCTCCACGCTGCCGCTTTCCCCCGCCGTCCTCGAGAACCTGGCGCGTCTCGGCTATCACGAGATGACGGCAATCCAGGCGGCCAGCCTGCCGCCGGCGCTGCTGGGCAAGGACCTGATCGCGCAGGCCAAGACCGGCAGCGGCAAGACCGCGGCGTTCGCGCTGGCGCTGCTGGCCAACCTGAACGCCCGCCGCTTCGCCGTGCAGTCCCTGGTGCTGTGCCCCACGCGCGAACTCGCCGACCAGGTGACCACCGAGGTGCGCCGTCTCGCGCGCGCCGAGGACAACGTCAAGGTCGTCACCCTCTCCGGCGGCGTGCCCCTGCGCGGGCAAACCGCCAGCCTCGAACACGGCGCGCACGTGGTGGTGGGCACGCCCGGCCGGGTGCTCGACCACCTGGAACGCGGCACGCTGCAGCTCGACGCGCTGAACACGCTGGTGCTCGACGAAGCGGACCGCATGCTGGACATGGGCTTCGTCGACGACATCGCCAAGGTGGCGCGGCAGTGCCCGCCGCAGCGGCAGACGCTGCTGTTCTCCGCCACGTATCCCGAAGGCATCGCGAAGCTGGCCGCGCAGTTCCTGCGCGATCCGGTCACCGTGAAGGTCGAGGCGCAGCACGGCAGCGAGCAGATCGAGCAGCGCTGGTACCAGGTGGGCGAATCCGAGCGGCTGCCCGCGGTGGCGAAGCTGCTGGACCACTTCCGGCCCGCGAGCACGCTGGCCTTCTGCAACACCAAGGCGCGCTGCCGCGAACTGGTGGAGCTGCTGCAGGCGCAGGGCTACAGCGCGCTGGCGCTGCACGGCGACCTGGAGCAGCGCGATCGCGACCAGGTGCTGGTGCGCTTCGCCAACGGCAGTTGCTCCGTGCTGGTGGCCACCGACGTGGCAGCGCGCGGGCTGGACGTCGCCGGCCTGGCTGCCGTGATCAACGTCGACGTCACGCCCGACGCCGAAGTGCACGTGCACCGCATCGGCCGCACCGGCCGCGCCGGCGAGACGGGCCTGGCCCTCAGCCTCGCGAGCCTGGACGAGATGGGGGCCGTCGGCCGCATCGAGCAGCTGCAGGGGCGCGAGTCGCGCTGGCACGAGCTGGCCGAACTCACGCCGAAAGGCGGCGGCCGCCTGCTGCCGCCCATGGCCACCATCCACATCCAGGGCGGACGCAAGGAGAAGATCCGCCCCGGCGACGTGCTGGGCGCGCTGACGGCGGACCTGGGCTACACGCGCGAGCAGGTGGGCAAGATCGACATCAACGAATTCGCGACCTACGTGGCCGTCGAGCGCGGCATCGCGGGCGAGGCCGTGGCGCGCCTGAACGCGGGCCGCATCAAGGGCCGCGGCGTGAAGGCCAGGCTGCTGAAGGACTGAGCATGCCGCTGGTGCGCGAGGAGGAAGTGGAGTTCACCGCCGTGCGTTCGCAGGGCCCGGGCGGGCAGAACGTCAACAAGGTGTCCAGCGCGGTGCAGCTGCGCTTCGACATCCGCGCCTCCTCGCTGCCCGACGACGTGAAGGAACGCCTCCTGGCCCTGCCGGGGCGCCGCGTCAGCAAGGAAGGCGTGCTGGTGCTCAAGGCGCAGACCTCGCGCAGCCAGGAACAGAACCGCGCGCTGGCGCTGCAGCGGCTGGAGGAGATCGTCGCCGAGGCCTCCGTGGTGCAGGCCGTGCGCCGTCCCACGAAACCCACCTATGCCTCGCGCCGGCGCCGCCTGGAGGGCAAGGCGATCCGCTCGGAGATCAAGGCAGGGCGGCGCAGGGTGGAAGACTGACTCAGCTTGCGCGGAAGAGGGCGTTGAGGTCGGCGCCCCTGGCCGCGTCGGCGAAGCCGTCGAAGCGTCCCTCGCCCGCGATCCGTTGCGCCGCGCGCATGAAGCCGCCCCAGGCCGCGCGCGCCATGGCGCCGCCCACGCTCACGCGGCGAACGCCCAGCGCCTCGATGTCGCGCAGCGTGAGGTCCGTCGCGCTGCCGACCAGCAGGTTGACGGGCTTGGGGGCCACCGCGGCCACGACGGCGGCGATCTGTTCGCGCGTCTGGATGCCCGGCGCGTAGAGGCAATCCGCACCCGCCTCGGCATAGGCCTGCAGGCGGCGGATCGCATCGTCGAGGTCGGGCCGGCCGGCGAAGAAGTTCTCGGCGCGCCCGATCAGCAGCACGTCGCCGCCGGCTTCGTCGATCGCGGCGCGCGCCGCGCGGATGCGCTCCACGGCCGAGGCGAGGTCGCGCAGCGGAGCGTCCGGGTTGCCGGTCGCGTCCTCGATCGAGAGGCCGGCCACGCCGGTGTCCAGCGCCAGCCGCACGTTGCGCGCCACGCCCGCGGCATCCGCCGCATAGCCGGCTTCGAAGTCCGCGTTCACCGGCAGCGCGGTGGCCTGCACCATCTCCCGCAGGTGCGCCAGCACTTCTTCCAGGCCCATCGCGCCGTCGGCTTTCGCGCGGCTCCATGCCGCGCCGGAGCTCGTCGTTGCGAGTGCGTGGAAGCCCAGCGATTCGAGGTAGCGCGCACTGCCGGCGTCCCAGGGGTTGGGGATCACGAAGCAGCCGGACTGGTGCAGCTGGCGGAAAGCCTGCCGGCGCGCGGCGATGTCGGAAGTCGGTGCCATGGATTCCTCCGCGGGAAAACGTCCATTCTGCGGGAAGCTCGGCGGGCATCGCTTCGCTCGCGGGACAACGATGCGGCGCGTTTCCTACAGACAGCGGCGCGGCGGCGCGCAAGACTGGCCGCAGGACATGGCATGCGGGGTGGCCGCGTTGCCGCCTTGCCTGCCCCTGGCCCAGCCCAACCTGAACAGAGAGGAATCCCATGCTCGGAAGAATCGTGACCGTCGCCGCGCTCGCCGCCGGCGGCATGCTGCTGTCGAAGAAGATGAAGAAGGCGCCCATGATGGAAGGCGGCGCCACCTCCTCGGTCGAAGTGTCGACCGAGGTCGACGTGCCGGTGAGCACGGCCTACAACCAGTGGACGCAGTTCGAGGAGTTCCCCCGCTTCATGCACAGCGTGCAGGAGGTGCGGCAGGTCGACGACGAGCACCTGCACTGGCGCGCGTCCGTGGCCGGCAAGGTCAAGGAATGGGATGCGGAGATCACCGAGCAGCTGCCGGACCAGCGCATCGCGTGGCATAGCACCAGCGGCCCGATGAACGCCGGCGTCGTGGAATTCGAGAAGCTGGGCGAAGGCCGTACGCGCATCACGCTGCAGATGGTGTACGCCGCGGAGACCTTCGACGAGAAGATGGGCGACGCCCTGGGCGCCGTGCGCATGGAGGCCCGGCGCAACCTGCACAACTTCAAGGAGCTGATCGAGGGCCGCGGCGTGGAAACCGGCGCCTGGCGCGGCACCGTGCAGCACTGAGGGCGCGGCCCGGACGTGACGAGGCCCCTCGGGCTCGCGCCGGAGGGGCCTCGTGTTCAGCGAAGGATCGCTCAGGCGGCCTTGCGCAGCGCGGGCTTGGCGGCCTTGGCCTTCTTGGCCACCGGCTTCTTGGCGGCCTTCTTCGGCGCGGCGGCGGCCTTCTCGGCCTTGCGCTTGGCGAACTTGGCGTCCACGGCGGCCTTGAAGGCGGAGCCGGCGGCGAACTTCGGCAGCTTGGCGGCGGGGATCTTCACCTTGTCGCCGGTCTGCGGGTTGCGGCCCGTGCGCGCGGCGCGCGAGGACTGCTTGAAGGTGCCGAAGCCCACGAGGGAAACGGTGTCGCCCTTCTTGACGGCGCCGACGATGGCGTCGAGGACGGTGCCCAGCACGCGGCCGGCTTCGGCCTTGGACAGTTCGTGCTTGGCGGCGATGACTTCGATGAGTTCGATGCGGTTCATGTTTTCAGTACTCCAGGTGACACCCGCAGTTGCACAGGTGGCCGCTGCATGCGGCACGCGGAGTGTACGCGGACGAGTGTGTCTCGCGCGCCACGCGCGACTCTTGCGCGCGTGAAGGATGCCGCCGGATCGCTTCGCAGGCACGGTGCCCGGGCTGCGCGAAGCGTGGTCGTCACGCTCGCTTCCTGCGGATCACGCTGATCTCGCCGTCCGCCTCCATGCATGCCGAGTGCACTTCCGCGATGTCCGCGATGCCTTCCTTGCGCAGCACGGCGCGCAGTTCCTCCTCCGTGACCATCTCGCGCCGCATGTTCCGGCGCAGCAGCCGGCCGTCCTCGACCAGCGGGGTCGTGGAATCGCGGAACAATCGGTGCAGGCGTGGGAAGCGGTATTCGAGGACGCCGAGGATGTAGGCCCAGCCCAGGATCAGGGCCACCATCGACAGCACGTCGCCGACGGAATGCGACCCGCCCATGAGCGCGTCCGACCCCATGCCGCCGATCAGCACCAGGATCAGGAGGTCGTTGGGGGACAGGCGGCCCGCGTCGCGCTTGGGAATGATGCGGATCAGGATCACGAGGGCGAAATAGACGGCCGTCCCGCGAACCAGGATCTCCCAGGGCGACATCGTCAGCGCGAAGACCTCCGTCACGCGTCCTCGCCCCTGAACTTGCGCAATCCCTTGAACAGCAAGGGCGCGACGAGCGCGAACGCGGCGAGCGCCAGCAGCACCGCCGAACCCGGGTGCTTGAAGAACACGAACGGATCGCCCAGGCTGATCTGCAGCGCGCGGCGGAACTGGCTTTCGGCCATGGGGCCGAGGATCAGGCCGACGATCATGGGCGCGAGCGGATAGTCCCAGCAGCGCATCAGGTAGCCGCAGATGCCGAAGGCGGCCAGCATGCCTAGCTCGAAGGTGGACGGGTTCGCCGCCAGCGTGCCCATCGCCGCGAACATCAGGATGCCGCCGTACAGGTAAGGCTGCGGCACCGCGAGCAGCCGCACCCACAGGCCCACCAGCGGCAGGTTCAGCACCAGCAGCATCAGGTTGCCGATGAAGAAGCTCGCGATCAGGCCCCACACCAGGTCGGTGTTGGTCACGAACAGCAGCGGGCCCGGCACGAGTCCGTATTGCTGGAAGCCGGCCAGCAGCATCGCCGCGGTGGCCGACGTGGGCAGGCCCAGCGCGAGCAGCGGCACCAGCGTGCCCGTGGCCGCGGCGTTGTTGGCGGCCTCGGGACCCGCCACGCCCTCGATCGCGCCTTCGCCGAACTGGTTGGGCTTGCGCGCGAGCCTGCGCTCCAGCGTGTACGACAGCAGCGTGGGCACTTCGGCGCCGCCGGCGGGCAGCGCGCCGATCGGAAAGCCCAGGCCCACGCCGCGCAGCCAGGCCTTCCACGAGCGGCGCCAGTCGTCCAGCGTCATCCACAGCGATCCGCGCACGGCCTCCACCTTGTCGGCGACGCCGGTGAAGCGCGAGGCGACGTAGAGCGTCTCGCCCATCGCGAACAGGCCGACGGCCAGCGTCGTGATCGACACGCCATCGAGCAGCGAAGGGATGCCGAAGGCCAGGCGCGGCTGGCCCGTGAGCTTGTCGATGCCCACCAGGCCCAGAACGAGGCCCAGCGCCAGGCTGGTCAGCCCGCGCAGCACCGAGGAACCGAAGGTCGCCGAGATGGTGACGAAGGCCAGCATCATCAGGCCGAAGTAGTCCCAGGGCCCGAAGCCCACGGCCAGTTCCACGATCCAGGGCGCGAGCAGGGCCAGGCAGATCGTGGCGATGGTGCCGGCGACGAAGGAACCGATCGCGGCGGTTGCGAGCGCCGGTCCGCCGCGGCCCGCGCGCGCCATCTTGTAGCCCTCGATCGCGGTGGCCACCGATGCGGCTTCGCCCGGCGTGTTCAGCAGGATCGCCGTGGTGGAGCTGCCGTACATGCCGCCGAAGTAGATGCCGGCGAACATGATGATCGAGCCGGTGGGATCGAGCTTGAAGGTCACCGGCAGCAGCAGGGCCACGGTGACGGAGGGGCTGATCCCGGGCAGGATGCCGACCAGCGTGCCGAGCAGCACGCCGATGCCGGCGAAGAGCAGGTTGGCGGGCTGGATGGCCACGCCCAGCCCGTGCAGGAGGGATTGGAGGACTTCCATGGTCAACCTATCCCAGCAGCTGCTCGAGCGGGCCGATGGGCAGCGTCAGCGCAAGCGCCTTGGTGAAGAACAGGTAGACCGCGAGCGCGAGCACCGCGCCGATGGCGAGCAGCTTCGCGCGCACGCGCTCACCGAAGCCGCGCGCCGTCAGCGCGAAGAGCCACAGTGAACTGGCGATGAAGCCGGCGCCCAGTTCCAGCAGCACGATCTGGCCGATGAGGCCGGCCATCACCAGCGCCAGCGAGGTCCGGTTGCCGCGGTCGGCGGCGGCCGCCAGGCCTTGCCGCCGCGCGCGCCAGGCCGAGACGAAATGCGCCAGGCCCAGCGCCGCCACCAGCCCGCCCACGAGCTGCAAGGCGACGGAAGGCCCGACGCCCACCGCGGGCGAAGGCGGCAGCTGCCGCGCGTCGAACCACAGGGCGGCGGCGACCAGCAGCAGGGCAATGCCTATGCCGCACTGCGTTTGCCAGCGCGGCCCGGCGGGTGCGCCGGCCTCGCTCACTTGACCAGGCCGACCGACGTCAGGACTTCCTTTACGTTCTGCTGGTCGGTCTTGAGGAAGGCGGCGAAGGCGTCGGCGTCGAGGTAGGCGTCTTCCCAGCCGCGCGCCTTGCGCACCTTGGTCCACTCGTCGGACTTCACGGCCTTGGCGACGGCGGCGGAGAGCGCGGACTTCTGCGCCGCGGTGATGCCCGGAGGCGCCACGATGCCGCGCCAGTTGACCAGTTCCACGTCCAGGCCCTGTTCCTTCAGCGTGGGCACGTCCACGCCGTCCATGCGCTTGCCCGAGGAGATCGCCAGCGCGCGCAGCTTGCCCGCCTTGATCATGCTCTCGAACTCGTTGTAGCCCGAGATGCCCGCGCTCACGCGGCCGCCCAGCATCTCGGCCAACGCTTCGCCGCCGCCGGAGAAGGGCACGTAGTTCAGCTTGGTGGCGTCGCCACCGGCGGCCTTGGCCACGAGGCCGGCGAGGATGTGGTCCGCGCCGCCCGCGGAACCGCCGGCCCACACCACCTTCGAGGTGTCGGCCTTCAGCGCCGCGGCCAGGTCCTTGATCGACTTGTGCGGCGAGTTGGCCGGCACCACGACCACCAGCGAATCGGCCGTGAGGCGCGCGATCGGCGTGACGGCATCCAGCGTCACCGGCGACTTGTTGGTCAGGACGGCGCCGACCATGGTGATGCCCATGACCATCATCTGGTTGCCATCGCCCTTGGCCTGGTTGACGAACTGCGCCAGGCCCACGGTGCCGCCGGCGCCGGGCACGTTCACCACCTGCACGCTCTTCGCGGCGCCGGTGGCCGTCATCACCTGCTGCAGGGAACGCGCCGCGCCGTCCCAGCCGCCGCCGGCTCCGGCGGGAGCGATGAGCTTCAGTTCCATCGGTGCCTGTGCGAGCACGGGCGCCGCGAGGGAGGATGCGGCCAGCAGGGCGGCGGCGATCACGCCGCGGCGGGACAGGAGTTGGGCTTTCATCTCGATCCTTCGAAGAAAAATACCGGGACAACCCGGCCTGGGTGTTTCACCTGGATTGCATTTTGCAAGTGCAATATGCAAACTACCCTCATGGAAAACACCGAGCCGGCGCGGGGCACGCTGCAGGTCGACGGCGACGACTTTCTTCTGATCGACCTGCCCGCATTCTGCGGCGAACGGCTGGATGCGCTGCCCTGGGTGTTGCGCCTGCTGCTGGAGAACGTGCTGCGCTGTGGCGAAGGCGCCGAGCGCGATGCGGCCGCCGCGGCCATCCTCGCGTGGCTGGCCACCGGCAGCAGCGAAGTCGAGATCCCCTTCCAGCCCGGCCGCGTGCTGATGCACGACACCACCAGCACGCCCGCGCTGGTGGACATCGCCGCCATGCGGGACACGCTGGCCGAGCACGGCGTCGATCCCACGGTGCTGCGTCCGCAACTGCCCGTCGACGTGTCCGTGGACCATTCGCTGGCCGTCGAGGCGTATGCGCAAACCGACGCGGTGCCGCTGAACATGCGGCACGAGATCCGCCGCAACGCGGAGCGTTACCGCTTCCTGTGCTGGGCGTCGCAGGCGCTGCCGGGCGTGCGCATCCATCCGCCGGGCACGGGCATCATGCACACGATCAACCTCGAGCAGCTGGCGACGGTGGTCACCACCGAGGAGCGCGATGGCGCGCGCTGGCTGGTGCCCGACGCGATGCTGGGCACCGACAGCCACACGCCCATGGTCAACGGGATCGGCGTGCTGGGCTGGGGCGTCGGCGGGCTGGAGGCGCAGACCGTGATGTTCGGCCTGCCCACGCCGCTGCAGATCCCCGATGTCGTCGGTGTGCGCCTGGTGGGCGAACTGCCTGCCGGCGTGCTGGCCACCGATCTCGCGCTGGTGGTCACGCAGCGGCTGCGCGCGCTGGACGTCACCGGGCAGTTCGTCGAGTTCCACGGCCCTGGCGTGTCCACGCTCAGCGCATCAGACCGCGCCGTGTTCGCCAACATGGCGCCCGAGTACGGCGCGACCACCGGCTTCTTCCCGGTGGACGCGCAGACCCTCCAGTACCTGCGCGAAACGGGCCGCGATGAGGCGGCGGTGCGCCGCGTGGAAAGCTACTGCCGCCGCACGGGCCTGTGGTTCGATCCGCAGGCGCGCCCTCGCTACACGCGCGGCATCGAGATCGACCTGGCCACGGTGGGCATGCATGTCGCCGGGCCGCGCCGGCCGCAGGACCTGCACGACTACGGCGCGCTGCGCAGCGTGCTGGCGGCGGAAGG
Organism: Pseudomonadota bacterium; assembly: GCA_023438115.1. Taxonomy (GTDB): domain Bacteria; phylum Pseudomonadota; class Gammaproteobacteria; order Burkholderiales; family Burkholderiaceae_C; genus Ramlibacter. Next base: position 10,868 of record JAEZEB010000328.1, read on the forward strand.
ATTCCGGCCCGCGGGTGCAGGGCCGCTACCGCGCCATCCCGTCGCCGTCGCGGCCATCACCAGCTGCACCAACACCTCGAATCCCGCGCTGCTGGTCGCCGCGGGTTTGGTGGCGCGCGAGGCCCGCGCACGCGGCCTGAAGCCGCCGGCCTGGGTGAAGACCTCGCTCGCGCCAGGATCGCCGGCGGCCGCGTCCTATCTCGAACGTTCCGGATTGCTCGCGGACCTGGAAGCGGTGGGCTTCGGCATCGTCGGCTACGGATGCACCACCTGCATCGGCAACACCGGCCCGCTGACCGAGCCGGTGCGGCAGGCCCAGGCGCAGGGCACGAGCCGCGGCGTGGCGATCCTCTCGGGAAACCGCAACTTTCCGGGCCGCGTGCATCCCGACCTGGAGCTGGGCTTCATCATGTCGCCGCCCTTGGTGGTGGCGCTGGGGCTCGCGGGCGACGCGGAACGCGACCTGCGCGTCGAACCTGTGCAGCTGGCCAGCGACGGCGAGCCCGTGTTCCTGCGCGACCTGTGGCCCACGCGCGAGGAATTGCGCGCGCATCTCTCGCGGGCGCTGGATCCCGCCGATTTCGGCCGCGACTTCCTGCGCGCCAGCGCCAACCTGCAGTGGCGCGCGCTGGCCGCGCCCGACACGCCGCGCTTTCCCTGGGACCCGCAGTCCACCGCCTTGCGGCGGCCGCCTTTCGCTTCACTGGAAGAGGGCAGCCTGCTCGGACACTACACGGCGCATCCGCTGCTGGTGGTGGGCGACGACGTCACCACCGACCACATCTCCCCGGCCAGCGCGATCCCGCCCGACAGCTTCGTCGCCGACTTCCTGGTGGAACGCGGCGAGCGGCGTGACGACCTCAACGTGTTCGCCTCGCGCCGCGGCAACTGGGAGGTGATGCTGCGCGCCTCCTTCTACAACAAGTCCTTGCGCAACCTGCTCGCGCCCGGCGCGCCGGTGGGCCACACGCTGCACGCGCCCAGCGGCGCGATGCTGCCGGTGTGGGAGGCGGCCCAGCGCTATCGCGAACAGGGTGACAGCACGGTGGTCGTGGCGGGCGAGCGCTACGGCATGGGCTCCTCGCGCGACTGGGCGGCCAAGGGGCAGCGGCTGCTGGGCATACGCGCCGTGCTCGCGGTGGGCTTCGAGCGCATCCACCGCTCCAACCTCGTGGGCATGGGCATCCTGCCTTTGTTGCTGCCGACGGGCGTGAGGCCCGAAACGCTGGCGTTGACTCCGGGCGATCGCATCGAGGTCGATGCCGACGCGGCGCACATCGCGCCGGGGGCGCAGGTGCGCGTGCGCGTCCTGCGTGCGAACGCCGCGACCGAAGACTTCGTCGCGCGTGCCGCCGTCGAGACGCGGCTCGAGGCCGACCTGCTGCGACGGGGCGGCGTGATCCCGGCCATCCTGCAGCGCACGCTCGAGGCGGCATGAGCTCGGTGCCCGCGCTCACGGCGCAGATCGTCGAGCTGCTCCGGGCCGAAGGCGTGCAGCCCGGCGCGCACCTGCCCGCCCAATGGCTGGCCGATCGCTTGCGCGTGTCGCGCTCGCCGGTCAACGAGGCGCTGCGGCTGCTGCAGGCGCAGGGCCTCGTGCGGCGCGAGCCGAACCGCGGCTATTTCCTCGTCGCGCGCGCGCCTTCGCCCGCCAAGGTGGCGGGCCGTCTGGGGCTGCCGCGCGGGGACATCGTCACCGAAGCCTACTTCCGCCTGGCCGAGGACCGCCTGCGCGGCGAGTTGCCGGACCGCTTCACCGAAGCGATGGTCAAGCGCCGCTACGGCCTCACGCCCGCGCAGCTGCAGGCGGTGCTGGTCCGCATCGCGGACGAGGGCTGGGCGCGGCGCAAGCCCGGCTACGGCTGGGAGTTCTCGCCGATGCTCACCACCCCGGAGAGCCTGCTGCAGTCCTACCGGCTGCGGCTGGCGATCGAGCCGGCGGCGTTGCTGGAACCCGGCTACCGCCTGGAGCGGCAGGTGCTGGCGCGCTGCCGCGAGGCGGAGCTGCACCTGCTGCAGGGCGGCATCGCCACCGACACCGCCGACCAGCTGCACGAGCGCGGCGTGCGCTTCCACGAATCGCTGGTGGAAGGCAGCGGCAACCCCTTCTTCATCGACGCGATGCGGCGGGTCAATCGCGTGCGGCGCCTGTTGTCCTACCGTTCGATGCAGGACCGCAGCCGCTACCGCGAGCACTGCGAGCAGCATCTCGCGTTGCTGGACTTGCTGGAGCGAGGCCGCAACGAGGAGGCGGCCGAGGCCATGCGCGAGCACCTGGGCAGCACGCTGCGCAACCTGTCGCGCCTCACGGGGCTGCTGCAGCAACCCGGGTGATGCCGGGCGCGCGGTTTAGGCCGTGAAACGCGCCGTCCGACGCCGGCGCGCGCGCCGCGCCAGCAGGGCGACCACGGACAGCATGAAGGGGCAGGGGCGGGGCGAGGAAAGGTTCTGCATGCCGGCGAGCATCCCGCGCGGGCGCGAAGGCAGGCCGAAAGCTGCGTGAAGTCCGTGTGAAGTCGGACCGGCGCGTGTATCGTGCCGCCGTGATCATCGACCTCATCGACGGCACCTACGAGCTGTTCCGGCATTTCCACGGGCTGCGCCGCTTCACCAGGGGGGAGGACCGGCCTTTCGGCGCCGTGGTGGGCGTGCTGAACGGGGTGCTGCAGCTGCTGGAGAACCGCTCGACGCACGTGGGCGTGGCGACGGACCACGTGATCGAGTCCTTCCGCAACGCGCTGTGGCCCGGCTACAAGACCGGCGAGGGCATCGAGCCCGCGCTGTGGAAGCAGTTCCATCCGCTGGAGGAAGGGCTCGCCGCCATGGGCGTGGCGGTATGGCCGATGGTGGAACTGGAGGCGGACGATGCGCTGGCCAGCGCCGCGCATCGGGCCGAAGCGGACGCCCGCGTCGAACGCGTTCTGGTCTGGACGCCCGACAAGGACCTCGCGCAATGCGTGCGTGGCGAGCGCGTGGTGCAGGTGGACCGGCGCGCCGACAAGATCCGCGGCGCCGCGGAGATCCGCCGGAAGTTCGGCGTGGCGCCGGCGCTGATCCCCGACTACCTCGCCCTTGTGGGCGATGCGGCCGACGGCTATCCCGGGGTCTCGGGCATCGGCCCCGTCGGCGCCGCGCGCCTGTTGAACCAGCACGGGCCCATCGAGGCCTTCCCGCCGCAGGTGCTGGGCGAGCAGCTGCAGGACGCGCTGCTGTTCAAGCAGCTGGCGACGCTCCGGACCGATGCGCCGCTGTTCGACGACGTCGAGTCGCTGCGCTGGCGGGGTCCGACCCCGGCGTTCAAAGCCTGGACCGCGCGCACAGGCGCGCCGCAGTTGCTGCAGCGCGCCCTGGCCGCGGCCGAGACCGTCAGAAGCCGGGGATGACGGCGCCCTTGAATTCCGCCTGGATGAACTGGCGGATCTCCTCGGACTGGTAGGCCTTCACCAGCTTGGCGACCCAGGGCTTGTCCTTGTCCTGCGCGCGCACGGCGATCAGGTTGACGTAGGGGCTCTTGGCGCTCTCGCGGGCGATGGCGTCCTTGCCCGGGTGCAGGCCGGCCGGGATCGCGTAGTTGGTGTTGACGGCGGAAGCATCCAGGTCGTCGAGCGAGCGGGGCAGCTGCGCCGCATCCAGCTCCACGAAGCGGATCTTCTTCGGGTTCTCCACCACGTCCAGCGGCGTGGCCTTCAGGCCCGCGCCCGGCTTGAGCTTGATCAGCCCCTGGTCCTGCAGCACCAGCAGCGCGCGGCCGCCGTTGGTGGGATCGTTGGGGATGCCCACGCGCGCGCCGTTCTTCAGCTCGCCCAGGCTCTTGACCTTCTTCGAGTAGATGCCGATCGGGAAGTTAACGGTGTAGCCCACCGAGGTGAACTTGTAGCCGCGGTCCTGCACCTGCTGGTCCAGGTAGGGCTTGTGCTGGTAGCTGTTGGCGTCCAGGTCGCCGGCGGCGAGCGCCGCGTTGGGCTGCACGTAGTCGCTGAACTCGATCACCTGGATCTTCAGGCCGTCGCGCTCGGCCACCTTCTTCACCTGCTCGAAGATCTGGGCGTGCGGGCCGGCCGTGACGCCGATCTTGATCGGCTTGTCCTGGGCGAGGGCGCCGCCCGCGAGCGTGGCGGCGACGGCGAAGGCCAGGGTGGATTGCAGGAGCTTGCGCTTGTTCATGTCGTTGTCCTTGGAATGGATGAAAGGGAGAGGGATCACTTGTGGCTGAGGCGGCGCACCGCCCAGTCGCCGAGGCTTTGCACGGCCTGCACGAAGAGGATCAGCACCAGCACCACGGCCAGCATGATCTCGGGCAGGAAGCGCTGGTAGCCGTAGCGGATGCCCAGGTCGCCGAGGCCGCCGCCGCCGATGGCGCCGGCCATCGCGGAATAGCCGGTGAGGCTGACCAGGGTGATGGTGAAGCCGGCCACGATGCCGGGCAGCGCCTCGGGCAGCAGTACCTTGAAGACGATCTGCGAGGTGCTTGCGCCCATCGCTTGCGCGGCTTCGATCAGGCCCTGGTCCACCTCGCGCAGCGAGGTTTCCACCAGGCGCGCGATGAAGGGCGCGGCCGCGAGCGTGAGCGGCACGACGGCGGCGGCCGTGCCGATCGACGAGCCCGTGATGAAGCGCGTGAAGGGGATGATCGCGACCAGCAGGATGATGAAGGGCGTGGAGCGCACCGCGTTGACGATGCCGCCCACCACGCGGTTGACGCCGCCGTTCTGCAGCACGCCGCCGCGGTCCGTCAGTCGCAGCAGCACGCCCAGCGGGATGCCGATGGCCGAACCGGCCAGGCCGGAGATGCCCACCATCACCAGCGTTTCCCACAGCGAGGTGGCGAAGAGTTCCAGCATGGCGGGGGTGAAGTTATCCAGCATGGGCCACCTCCTCGACGACGACGCCGGCGCCGCGCAACTGCGCAGCCGCCGCGTCCAGCTTTTCCCGCGCGCCACGTGCGAACACGGCCAGCGAGGCGAAGGGCCGGCCCTGCACCTCGTCGACCTGCCCGTGCACGATGCTCAGCTCGATGCCGTGGTCGCGGATCACGTCGGACAGCAGCGGCCGGTCGGCGTCGTCGCCGGCGAAGGCCAGGCGCAGCAGCTGGCCGGAGCCCGCGGGGCTGGCGCTCATGAGCGACCGGATGCGCGCGAGCACGCCCTCGGGCAGCGCCTGCGGCACGATCTCCTCGATCAGGCTGCGCGTGGTGGCGTGCTGCGGACGCGTGAAGACGTCCAGCACGGGACCGGATTCGACGATGCGGCCAGCGTCGATCACGGCCACGCGGTCGGCCACCTGCTTGATCACCTGCATCTGGTGGGTGATGAGGACGATGGTCAGCCCGAACTCGCGGTTGATCTGCTTCAGGAGGCCCAGGATGGAACGCGTGGTCTCCGGGTCCAGCGCGGAAGTCGCCTCGTCGGACAGCAGCACCTTGGGCCGGTTGGCCAGGGCGCGCGCGATGCCTACGCGCTGCTTCTGCCCGCCGCTGATCTGCGCGGGATAGCGGTCGCGCATGGCGGCCAGGCCCACGAGCTCCAGCAGTTCGTCGACGCGGCGCCGGGTTTCGGCGGCCGGCACGCCGGCCAGTTCCAGCGGCAGGGCGACGTTCTGCGCCACGGTGCGCGAGGACAGCAGGTTGAAGTGCTGGAAGATCAGGCCGATCTCGCGCCGCGCCTCGCGCAGCTGCGCGTCGGTCAGGGCCGTGAGGTCGCGGCCCGCCACGATGACCTTGCCGCCGCGCGGCCGGTTCAGGAGGTTGATGGTGCGCACCAGCGAGCTCTTGCCCGCGCCGCTGCGGCCGATGATGCCGAACACCTCGCCGGCGGCGACATGCAGGTCGATGCCGCGCAGGGCCTCGTGCGTGCCGTAGGCCTGGGTGATGCCTTGCAGATGGATCATGTCTTTCTTTGCGGCGCGGCAAGGCCGCACCTCCCGCGCGCGCTGGCGCGGTCATTCGTCAAAAAGGGGAGGGAAGGGGATGCGGGAGCGCGCGGGCGCTCAACCGCTACATCGCGCGCAGCGGCGCATTCGGAAGCAAGAGGAAGGGCGAGCGAAGCTCATGCACGCATTGTCACGGAGGCGGGGCGGAATCCCAACGAATAAAAACTTGGATGCATATGCCGCGCGCCATCAGCGCTGCATGCCCCAACGCCGCACCGTCAGGCGCTCCAGGGTCTGGAACACGATGCCTTCGACCGTGAGGCCGATCACGATGACCATCGCCAGGCCGGCGAAGACGCGGTCCGTCAGGAGTTCGTTGCGGTTCTGGAAGATGTACCAGCCCAGGCCGCCGCGGCCGGAGGAGGCGCCGAACACCAGTTCGGCGGCGATCAGCGTGCGCCAGGCGAAGGCCCAGCCGATCTTCAGCCCTGACAGGATGGCGGGCAGGGCTGCCGGCACGAGGATGTGCAGCACGTAGCGCAGGCCGCGCAGGCCGTAGTTGCGGCCGGCCATGCGCAAGGTCTCGGGCACGCCCTGGAAGCCGGCGTGCATGTTCAGCGCCAGCGGCCACAGCACCGAGTGCACCAGCACGAAGATCAGGCTGCCCCGGCCCAGGCCGAACCACAGCAGGGCCAGCGGCAGCAGCGCGATCGCGGGCAGCGGATTGAACATGGCCGTGAGCGTGCCCAGGAGGTCGCGGCCCGCCTGCGTGGAGACCGCCAGCGCGGTGAGCAGGAAGGCGCCCAGCACGCCCAGCGCATAACCTTGCAGCAGCACCTGCAGGCTGACGAAGGTCTTCTCCACCAGCTCGCCGCCGGCCAGGCCCTCGACCAGCGCGCGCAGGGTCTGCGTGAAGGTGGGCAACAGGAGGTCGTTGGCCTGCCAGCGCGCGGCTGCTTCCCAGGCCAGGGCCAGCAATGCGAGCAGCAGCCCGCGGCGCACCCAGGCCTGCTGCCAGGCGCGCACGTTCCAGGGCAGCGGCCGTTCGGCGGCCAGCGCGGGCAGCGCCGCGACCGGGCGCTCGTACTCGGGGCGGATGGGGGCGTCGAGCGTGATCATGCGGTCCTCCTGCGGGGCTCTTCCTGCGGCACCTGTTCCTCGAAGAGCAGCCCCTCCAGCCGCCGCACGGTCGCCTGGAAGGCCGCGCCTTCGCTGTGCAGCCCGAACTCGTGGGTGTTGATCTCCGCGCGCATGCGGCCGGGGTGCGGCGTCAGCACGCCGACGCGGCTGCCCACCGCCACGGCTTCCTCGATGGAGTGCGTGACGAAGACGAGCGTGAAGCGAACCTCTTCCCACAGCGCGAGCAGTTCCTCCTGCATGCGGCGGCGCGTGAGCGCATCCAGCGCGGCGAAGGGTTCGTCCATCAACAGGACGCGCGGCTGCATCGCCAGGGCGCGCGCGATCGCCACGCGCTGCTTCATGCCGCCGGACAGCTGGTGCGGATGCACGTCGGCGAAGCGCGCCAGGCCCACCTTGTCCAGCCAGTGGGCGGCGCGTTCGGCGGCTTCGCGCCGCCCCAGCTTGCCGGAAGCGACCAGGGGAAAGGCGACGTTCTCGCGCACGGTCTTCCACGGCGGCAGCTGGTCGAACTCCTGGAACACCGCAACGCGATCCGGGCCGGGGCCGCGCACGGGGCGCCCGTCCAGGCGGATCTCGCCCTGCGCGGGCGTGATGAAGCCGCCGATGGCCTTGAGCAGCGTGGACTTGCCGCAACCCGAGGCGCCCAGCAGCACGAAGCGTTCGGCCGCGTGCACGTCGAAGCTCACGTCGTGCGTGGCGCGCACCACGCGTTCGCGGGTGCGGTATTCCAGGCCGACGCCGTCCACCTGCAGCAGTGGCGGCGCATGGCGCGTGGCATGCAACTGCGTGACGGTGGCGGCGCCGTCGTTTCCTCGGGGGGAAGTCATGGGTGTCCTTGGGTTCAGAACGGGCGGTCGCCTTCGATCGTCGTGCGGTACAGCTTGCGCGGCAGGTGGTCGGGCGTGCCCGCCGCCAGGTGCAGCACCGAACGGTTGTCCCAGAACACCAGGTCGTGCGGCTGCCAGCGGTGGCGGTAGACGAAGCGGTCCTGCACGCTGTGCGCGAAGAGTTCGTCCAGCACGGCGCGGCTCTCGTCTTCCGGCAGGCCGACGATGCGCGTGGTGAAGTGCTCGCTGACGAACAGCGCCTTGCGGCCGGTCTCCGGATGCGTGCGCACCACGGGGTGCACCACCGGCTTGACCTCTTCCAGTTGCTGCTTCGTCAGCGGCGGCCGCCAGGGATTGCGCTGCCGCAGTTCCTCGTAGCGCGCGGTGTAGGTGTGCTCGGCGAAGAGCGAACCCACGAGGTCCTTCAGCGCGCGCGGCAGCGCGTCGTAGGCCGCGTGCTGGTCGGCGAAGAGCGTGTCCCCGCCTTCGGCCGGCAGCTGCTGCGCGTGCAGCAGCGTGCCCAGGCTGGGCTTCTCCTTGTACGACAGGTCGGAGTGCCAGAACACGCCCGCATCGCCCAGCCCGATCGGCTTGCCGTCCACGCGGATGTTGGAGACGACCATCACCTCCGGATGGCCGGGCAGCTGGAAGTCGCGCAGCACGTGGACCTGCAACGGCCCGAAGCGCTGGCTGAACGCCACCTGCTGGGCCGGCGTGATGCGCTGGTTGCGCAGGACCAGCACGTGGTGGTCCAGGTGGGCGCGGTGGATGCGCTCGAAGTCTTCGGCCGTGAGCGGATGCGACAGGTCGGCGTCCAGGACTTCGGCGCCGAGCGTGGGGTGCAGCGGCCGGATGCGCAGCGACGCCATGTCAGCTGCCCTCCGCGTTGTGGGGGTCGGGGAAGAAGTAGTCCTGCACCGAGGCGGGCTTGTTGCGGATCGCGCCCACGCGGTGCAGGAAGGTGGCGAGGCCCAGCGTGTTCTGCGGTGCCACCTTGAACTGCACTTCGGGGTTGCGGATGATCTTCAGCAGGAAGTCGCGGTCGATGCGCGCGCCGGTCACGCGGATGTAGGTGTCGGCCGCGAGTTCCGGGTTGGCGCTGGTCCAGCGCGCGGCTTCCTGCAGCGCAGCGACGAAGGCCTGGTAGGTCCTGGGGTTCTCGCTGCGGAACTTCTCCGTCGCGTAGAGCACGGTGGCGGAGGCGGGGCCGCCGAGCACGTCATAGGACTTCAGCACGATGCGCGCGTTCGGGTTGCCGGCCAGGCCCTGCTCCTGGAAGGGCGGGTTGCCGAAGTGCGCGCTGATCTCGGTGCCGCCCTTGACGATGGCCGCGGTCGCTTCCGGATGCGGCAAGGCCACCTGCAGTTTGTCGAGGCGGTTGTACTGCGCGTCGCCCCAAAGCTTCGCGGAGGCGAACTGCAGGATGCGCGACTGCACCGACACGCCCACCGCGGGCAGGGCGATGCGGTCCTTGTCGCTGAAGTCGGCAATCGTCTTGACCGACGGATTGTTGGTGACCAGGTAGTAGGGGAAGTTGCCCAGCGAGGCGAGGCCGCGCACGTTCTGGCGTCCGCGCGTGCGGTCCCAGATCGTCAGCAACGGCCCCACGCCTGCGCCGGCGATGTCGACGGAACCGGACAGCAGCGCGTCGTTGACCGAGGCACCGCCGGACAGCTTGACGTACTCCACGTCGATGTCGAGGCCGGCCGCCTTGCCGTGCTTCTCGACCAGCTTCTGGTCCTTCGCGACGTTGAGCAGCAGGTAGACGATGCCGAACTGTTCGGCGATGCGCAGCTTGCCTTCGGCATGGGCGGCAGGCAGGAAGGCGAGCGCGGCGAGCAGCGCGATGCCGCGGGAGAAGATGGTTCGGGTTCGCATGAGGAGGACAGTCCCTGGATGGAAGGGGACCGATTCTGGACAGCGAACCCGCGGCCGCGAACTACCGTTTTCTCATCTGCATATCGGCAGAAGCTAAGCCGCGAAACGATCGTAAGCGCGATGCGCGCGTCAGCCGCGGATCGCCGCCTCGATCGCCGCGACGTCGATCTTGCGCATCTTCATCATGGCCTCGAAGGCGCGCTTCGCCTTGGCGGGGTCTGAGCCGGCGACGGCATCCAGGAGCACGCGCGGCGAGATCTGCCAGGAGATGCCCCACTTGTCCTTGCACCAGCCGCAGACGCTTTCCTCGCCGCCGTTGCCGACGATGGCGTCCCACAGGCGGTCGGTCTCGGCCTGGTCGTCGGTCGCGACCTGGAAGGAGAACGCCTCGCTGTGCTTGAACGCGGGGCCACCGTTCAGGCCGACGCAGGGGATGCCCATCACCGTGAATTCGACGGTGAGGATGTCGCCTTCCTTGCCGGACGGGAAATCCGCGGGCGCGCGGCGGATCGCGTGCACCGCGCTGTCCGGGAAAGTCCGCGCGTAGAACTCCGCGGCCTCCTGGGCCGCGCTTTCGTACCAGAGACACACCGTGTTCTTGCTGGGCATGCTCGACCTCCTGGCGGGATGGATGTGGCCGTCATTCTCGCTGCCTGGCTAGGTCAGCCGTTCGCGCCCTCAGAGAACGACTTCGATGAGGCCTGGACCTTCCGTCGCCAAGCCGCGGCGCAACGCGTCGGCCAGTTCGGCGAGCGTCGTCACGCGGCGAGCGGGGACGCCGTGTCCTGTCGCGAGCGCGACCCAGTCCAGCGCGGGACGATCGAGGCTCAACATGTCGTTGGCGCGCTGTCCCGGCTCCCCCGCGCCCACGTGCGCGAACTCACCGCGCAGGATCCTGTAGTCGCGGTTGGCGAACACCAGCACGGTGACGTCCAGGCTCTCGCGCGCCATGGTCCACAGCGACTGCAAGGTGTACATCGCGCTGCCGTCGCCTTCGAGCGCCACGACGCGGCGATCGGGCGCGGCGATGGCGGCGCCCACGGCCACCGGCAGGCCGAATCCGATGGAGCCGCCCATGTTGGTGAGCCAGTCGTGCGGCGCGGCTGTGCGCGTCGCCGCGTCGAAGGCGCGCCCCGTGGTGACCGCTTCGTCGACGACGATGGCGTTCTCGGGGAGGAGTGCCGCCAGCACTGCGGCGATTCCGGCCGGGGACAGCGGTCCTTGCTCGTTCGCAGGCTCGGGCGGCGTGCATTCGACCAGCACCGGATCCGAGCGCGTGGCATCGAGGCGTTCACAGAGCATCTGCATCGCTTCTTCCGCATCCTGTTCGTGGTCCGACAGCACGTGGAAGGCGGTGCCCGCCGGCGCCAGTTTTCCGGGCTTGCCGGGATAGGCGAAGAAGGCCACGGGCTCCCTCGCGTGGACCAGCACGATGTGGTCGAAGCGCGAGAGCACCTCCAGTGCGGCGTCGACGGAGTAAGGCAGGCGGGGCAGGGCGACGCGGCCCGCGCCGCGCTCGATGCGCTCCGTGTAGAACTCCGACATCAGCGCGCAACCCGTCGCCGCGGCGACGCGTCCGGCCCAGGTGGCGACACTGGCGCGTGCCGCGCGGCCGCCCAGCAGGAGCAGGGTGCGAGGTCCATGCCTGCGCAGGACCTCCGCCGCGGCGGCGACTTGCTTTTCATCCATCGCGCGCGGCGCGGCTTCGCGCACGGGCTCCAGCGGCGCGGCGGCCGAACCCGCATCCGACCAGGCCATGTCGGCCGGCAGCACGAGGCTGGCGATGCGGCCCGGGCGCGCACGCGCCTGCGCCACGGCCTCGCGGCCGTCGCCGCGTATCGCCTGCACCGAGCCCACGGTGTGCACCCAGTGCGACATCGGCCGTGCCAGGCCTTCGATGTCCGATGTGAGTGGCGCGTCCAGCGCGAGGTGGTGCGTGGCGTGCTCGCCGATCACGTTCACGATGCCGGAGCGCGCCTTCTTCGCGTTGTGCAGGTTGGCGAGGCCGTTGGCCAGCCCGGGCCCCAGGTGCAGCAGCGTGCCCGCGGGCTGCTGCCGCATGCGGTAGTAGCCGTCGGCCGCGCCGGTGACGACGCCCTCGAACAGGCCCAGCACGCAGCGCATGCCGGTCGCGCGGTCGAGCGCGGCGACGAAGTGCATCTCCGAGGTGCCTGGGTTCGCGAAGAAGGTGTCCACGCCTGCGTCCAGCAGGGTGTGCACGAGGGCATCGGCACCGTTCATGGTCCGTCCCTCCCGTCGGTCCGCGGGCCCTGGCGTGCGTCGGCCTCCCCGACGCTGATGTACGTGATGTCCATGCGGGGCATCCTAACTTGCGGCCCCGCGCCGCATCGGCCACGGGTATAAGGCTTCCTTCGCTTCGAAGAAGGGCGGGAGAAGACATGGGAATGCCGGTGTGGCAAGCGCGCTGGAGTCGGTGGATCGTCGCGGCCTGCGTGCTGCTTGGGTCCGTGTCCGTGTTCGCGGACGACGTGCTGCGGCAGTTCTCTTCCGAACTGCTGGCGCACGAGAGCCGCCAGGTGCTGAAGTCCGGCAAGCCGGTGGGCTATGCCGACGGAGAGGCCGGCACCGCCCTGCGCAGGCTGCTCGATCCCGAGCGCATGGCGCGGGTGCTCGAGCGCCTGGACGCCGCGACGCGCCAGGGCACCGCTCCCGAGTTGCAGCAGCAGATGCGTCCCCTGGTGCAGCGCTATGCCAGGGCCTTCGAGCAATGGCCCGGCGAGTACGAGGCCGAGTACCTGGACAGCCAGTACTGGCTGGTGCAGACGACCAAGCGCAGCCTGGCCCAGCTGGCCGAGAGCGCCGCCACCCCGGGCGCCGGCGGGGACGCCACCATGCGGCAGATCCTCGCGAGTTCCCGCGGCCTGCTGGCCAGCGCCGCGCGCCTGCTGGAGAGCCAGCTGCGCCGGCAGGTGGCGATCGGCGCCTTCAGCGCGGCGGGCGCCAGGCGCGCCAGCGCCCTGGCCGACGAACTGGTGCAAGCGCGCCGCGAACTGGTCACGGTGAAGACGCGGAAGGTCTACACCGGCCGCGAAGCCTATGAACTGCAATGCGCGGTCTGCCACACGGCCGGCCTGGCGGGCGCGCCGAGGGCGGGCGACCGCGCGGAGTGGCAGCGGCGCCTGGCCGGCGGCTTCGATGCCTTGCTCCGCTCCACGCTCGAGGGCAAGGGCGCCATGCCACCGCAAGCGGGCGGCGACCTGCAGGACGTGGAGATCGCGCGGGCGACGGCCTGGCTGGCAAGCACCGGCGGCGCAAGCATTCCCGAGCCCGAGCTTCCCGCCGGTCATCCCGGCGTGGTGGAGGTGGAGGACATGCCGCCTCCCGCGCCGCCGCCGGACTTCTTGCGCAAGCAGAGGTGAGCGGCCGAACCCACTAAACTCGGGCCGCAATCTCACCATGACCCAAGACTCGAACGTTCCTTCCCCCGCTCCGCGCGGCCGGACGGCGGCACGCAAGGCGCCCAGGCCCTTGCATCCCCTCCTGCACAAGCTGTTCGAGCTGTATCCGCGCCTGTTCGGCGCCCGTTTCCTGCCGCTGAAGATCGGCGTCTTCCAGGACCTGGTGGCGGCGCATCCCGATGCGCTGCCGGCGGCCGATCTCAAGGCGGCGCTGGGCCTGCACACGCGGTCCACGCGCTACATCGAGGCCGTGGCCGCGGGCTTGCCTCGCCACGACCTGCAGGGCAAGCCGGTGGAGCCGGTGGCGCCGGAGCACGTGCACCACGCGATCCTGGAGCTTTACAAGCGTCGCAGCGGCAAGGCGCCGGAGCAGGCGCGCGAGCGCGCCGTCGCGCAACTGGTCGCGGCGATCGAGGCTTCCGGCCTGGGCCGCGACGGCTACCGCGAGCGCTTCACCTCGCTCGACGACGACGTGCATGCGATCGTGGAAGAAGCCTTGTCGGTCGTGGCGCAGAAGGCCGCGCGCCGCGAGGCGCTGCAGAACGCTTTCAAGGCCAGCGGCAAATCGGTGGCGGAGTTCGCCGAGATGTACGGGCTGGATCCGGAAGAGGCCGGGAAGCTGCTCGCATAGGCCGGTTCGCGGCCGCGAGGCTCCTATACTGGCCCGCCCATCCCGATGCGCGTCCCATGACCGAGCCTGCGTACATCCCTCCCGCCGTCTGGACCTGGAACAAGGAAAGCGGCGGCAAGTTCGCCAGCATCAACCGGCCGGTGGCCGGCCCGACGCACGACAAGGAACTGCCGGTCGGCCGCCATCCCCTGCAGCTGTATTCGCTGGGCACGCCCAACGGCGCCAAGGTGACCATCCTGCTGGAGGAACTGCTCGCGCTCGGACACGCGGGCGCCGAATACGACGCCTGGCTCATCCCCATCAACGAGGGGGCGCAGTTCGGCAGCGGCTTCGTGGCGGTCAATCCCAACTCGAAGATTCCGGCGCTCGTGGACCGCAGCGCGGCGCAGCCCGTCCGCGTCTTCGAGTCCGGTGCGATCCTCGTGTACCTGGCCGAGAAGTTCGGCGCCTTCCTGCCCGGCGCCGCGGCGGCGCGCGCGGAATGCCTCTCGTGGCTGTTCTGGCAGATGGGCAGCGCGCCCTTTCTCGGCGGGGGCTTCGGGCACTTCTACGCGTATGCGCCCAGCAAGATCGAGTACGCGATCGACCGCTACGCCATGGAGGTGAAACGCCAGCTCGACGTGCTGGATCGGCGCCTGGCCGAGACGCGCTACGTGGCCGGCAGCGAGTACACGATCGCCGACGTGGCCATCTGGCCCTGGTATGGAGCGCTCGTCGAGGGCCAGCTGTACGGGGCCGGCGAATTCCTGCAGGTCCAGGCGTACACGCACGTCCTGCGCTGGAGCGGGGAGGTCTCCCAGCGGCCCGCGGTGCGGCGCGGCCGCATGGTCAACCGGACCTGGGGCGATCCGGCCGGCCAGCTCCACGAGCGGCACGACGCCGGCGACTTCGACACCAGGACCCAGGACAAGCTCGGCGGCGCCGGCGGAAAGTGATCGCCGCGGGGCGCCTTGCGATCCGGCACTCCGCCCCCACTTCGAAGAGTTCCGCAGAAATCCCGCCGAGCGCGCCCGGGCCGGCAACCTGCCGCTTCATCCCGGCCCCCACGACGATCGATGTCCGAGACCTTCGCGCTCCCCGAGCAACCCGCGCCCCTGCAATCCGACCTGCCCCTGGCCCATCCGAACTGGGTGGTCTACGAGCAGGTCGCCTTCGTCGCGCGCCTGGTCGCCCGTTCCTCCGAAGTGCCCGCCAGGCTGCGCGCCACCCTGCGCAGCCTGTGGCGCACGCCTGCCACGCCTGAGCTGGAAGCGCGGGTGGATGCCACCGTGGCCGATCTTGCCTTCCGCGCGGAGTTCGTCCGCAACGGTGGCGACGAAGACGTCGCTGCCTGCCTCGAGCGCCTGCACGCGGTGGCGAAGCTGGGAGAGCATGCGCGACCCTTGGAACTGCTCGGCGAGCTGAAGCTCGCCGGCGAAAAGCTCGCCGCTGCGCTGGCATGCGGCGATCTCTCACAGCCGAAGCTCTGGCGAACCGAGGAGCGCGCCGAGCGGCTGAGGCAGTTGCAAGGGGAAGTACCCGCACTCGGCAAGGAAGAGCGCAGGCAACTGCGCCTGGCCGAGCAGCGCGAAGCCCAGCGCCTGAAGGAAGAACGCGCCCGGCAGCTGCAGGAAGCCGAGCACGCCCGTATCGCCCAGCTTGCAGGCGAGTTGGATGCTTGGCTGCGGGAACGCCACGTGGGCGCGCAGCGCTTCGATGTCGAGACCTTCGACGCGTTGCAGTCGGGGCAGCGCCTGCGCGATTTCAGGGACGTGCACGGCGTGCATCCCTCGCCGGCGGCGCTGCGCAAGCTGTTCGACCTGGCGCCGCAGGTGCACGAACAGCTGGCCGCCCACCAGGCGGAGCTGGAGCGCCTCGCCCGCGAGCGCAAGCTGGCGCGGCACCGGTGGGAGCAGACCCTCGTCGGCTACGACCAGGCGATGGAGCGGCTCGCCATCCTTCGCGCCGAGCTGGACGAATGGATCGCGCTGCAGCGCGTGCCGGTGGCCTTGCACCGGACCGCGCGCAAGGCCGGCCAGGAGAGCGTGCAGGTGTTGTTCGATCCGGCGGCGCTGCAGGGCATCTCCGAAGAGCAGGTCGCCGCGTGGCGCGCATCGGACCTCGAGACGCTGCCGCCCGAGGACCGCTCGGCGCGAGCGCGCGCCGTTGCGAAGCTGCAGGCGCGCCGTCGCCTGGCGGCGGCCATCGAAGCGACGCAGGCGGCGCACAGTTGCGAGCTGCGGCAGGAGGAAGACAGCGGCCTGCACTTCACCAAGGCATGCAGCGTGACTGTGCCCGTGCGCGTGGCACCGGATGACGTGCAGACCTGGTCGGCGCTCGTCGTGCTGCAGGCCCGCGTGCCGGTGCCGCGCACCCCCGGCGACGTGGGCAACCTCCCTGCGCGGATCGGTGCGTTCTTCGCGGCGGACAAGCTTGCCGGCCTCGGCGACACGATCGCCCACGCGGTAACCGACCTGGTTGCCGAGTACTCGGGCGCGCTGTCGGCCTCCCAGCGGCGCGAGCTGCTGGCGGGCCTGCAAGGCTCGGTGGAGAGGGGCCTGCGCCAGCAGGACGTCGGTGCCGACCTGAAGCAGGTGCTGGTGGCTTCGGTCAGCCAGCTGCTGCGCCGCATCGAGGAAGAGCGGGCGCAGGAACTGGTGCGGCTGAAGGACTACCCGCAGGCCTTCGCGCTCGCGCGTTCACTGCAGCGCACCGTCCACTTCCGGCTGGGCCCTACCAACTCCGGCAAGACGCACGATGCGCTCGACGCGCTGAAGAAGGCGGCCTCGGGCGTGTACCTGGCGCCGCTGCGCCTGCTGGCCATGGAGATCCGCGACCGGCTGGTGGCCCAGGGCATTCCCTGCAACCTCCTCACCGGCGAGGAGCACGACCGCATGGAAGGCGCGCGCCACACCGCCTGCACCGTGGAGATGATGAACCCGGAGCAGGAGGTGGAGGTCGCCGTGATCGACGAGATCCAGATGCTGCAGGATCCGTCGCGTGGCTGGGCCTGGACGTCAGCCCTGGTCGGCGCGCCGGCCCGCGATGTCTACGCCTGCGGCGCCGACACGGTGCACAAGCGCTGCGTGGAAGTGCTCGACGCCATCGGCGAGCGCCACGAGACGGTGGTCCTGGAACGCAAGACGCCGCTGGTGGTGGAGGACGCGCCGGTGGCCAGCCGCCGCGGACGCCAGCACGCCGACGCCGGCCTGCAGCCGGGCGACGCGGTGATCGCCTTCTCGCGCAAGGACGTCCTGACGCTCAGCGCGCGCTACCGGCAGCAGGGCTTGTCGGTGGCCACCATCTACGGCGCGCTGGCGCCGGAGGTGCGGCGCACGGAATCCGAGCGCTTCGCGAGCGGCGAGGCGGACATCGTGGTGGCCACCGACGCCATCGGCATGGGCCTGAACCTGCCGATCCGCCGCGTTGTCTTCTCCACCGTGCACAAGTTCGACGGGGTGGAGACGCGCCTGCTGAACGCCGCCGAAGTGCAGCAGATCGCCGGCCGCGCGGGCCGCTTCGGCATGCACGACGAGGGCCGCGTGACGACGCTGGACCGCGAGGACCTGCCCCACGTCCGCCGCATGCTCGCGGAGCCGCAGCCGAAGATGCGCTCCGCGCTGGCGATCGCGCCGAGCCCGTGGCACGTCAATGCGCTCTCGCAGCTGCTCGGCACGCAGCAGGTCGCGCCCATCCTCTCGTACTTCGCCTCGCGCATCGCCGCGAAGGGCTCGCTGTTCGAGACGGCCGGCCTGGAGGAGCAGGTCGGGCTGGCGCGGGTGGTGGACCGGATGGCGGGCCGGCTGCCGCTGGCGGACAAGTTCACCTTCAGCTGCGCGCCGATCGCGCACGACAAGGACAACGAGCTCGCGTACTTCGAATCGTGCCTGCTCGCCTTCGTCCGCGGCCGCACGCACGCGCTTCCGCCCGCGCCGGCCTGGCTGGAGGGCGGCCATCCCGGCTTCCTGGAAGACGCCGAGTTCCTGAGCAAGGACGTGAGCCTCTATGCCTGGCTCTCGTACAAGTTTCCGTCGGTGTATACCGACGGCGAGACCGTGCCGGAACTGCGTGCGCGCCTGAGCCGCTACATCGAGCGCGAACTGCTGCGGCAGAACGGCTTCGGGATGACCTCGAAGGAGGCTTTCCAGAGTCGGCGGCGGTGGTGAGGGTGGTGGCTCGCGGCCGATGACGTGCCGGCGACGCCTTCCGATCCCTCAGTGCGCGCCGCCTTCGCGCGATGCCTGTGCATCCAGGATCGCCGCCGCGAAGGTGGCCAGGCTCTCGACGATGCGCTGTTGCTCCGTGTCGAAAGGATCGGCGTCCTTGTGCCGGATGGTCCAGACCGTTCCCACGAACTTGCCCCGGCGGGCGAAGGGCACCAGCAATGCCGTGCGGATCGGAAGCTGCAGCGCATCGAGGTAGGTGTAGTAGCGCACCGGGTCCTGCATCATCAGGGCCTGCCGCCGGTTCATCGCCTCGCCACACGGGCTGAAGTCGCGCGGCATCGTGCCGTCCTGGTAGATCTTCGCCCTGCCGGCCGTGGCGATCCAGCGCAGGATGCACTCGCCCGCTTCCATGTCCTCCAGCGTCACGCCCGCGGACTCCGCGCCCGTGAGGCTGAGAGCCGAACTCGCCAGCTGCTGGATGGCATGGCCCGGGTTGCGCGCCAGGGTCTGCGACAGCAACAGCAGGGCATCGGCCTCCTGGCGCTTGCTCGCCGGAGACTTCACCGTCGAGGGAGACGGTGAGACCAGGAGGTCGTCAACGGAGATCGGACGCGTGGTGCCGGGCATGCCCGATGTTAACCCTGGGCTGCGGCTTGGCCCGCTGCAGCCGATGCGGCGCCCAGGATTGTTCGATGCAAGGACAAGGGCATTGTTCGCCAGGCTGCCTGGCGCGACGCGACTGGCGACAATACCCCGATCATGGACTCGATTCCCATCTTCCTTCTTGCGTTCAAGCTGCTCGTCTTTGGCACGTGCATGTACTTCGCCATCAAGTGGCATGCGGACCGGCGGCGGGAGGAAGAGGAAAAGGAGAGGGCGAAGAAGTAGCCGGGGTGGGGCAGGTCACCTCACCTGTCCGCCGCCTTCGCCATGCCGCGTGCTGGTCCGCGGCAGCGGCATACTCCGGAGCCTGTTCTTCCGGGGGCCGCGTGGAATTCACCGCTATCGAATCGCTGTCCAGGCAAATCGCAGCGTTCGAGGCGACGATCCCGGGCGTCTCCATGGCCGTGTTGCGGGGCGGCGAGATCGTGTCCATCCAGGCCGTAGGCCGCCGCGGACCGGGTGACGCGCGACCCGTCGATCCCGGCACCGTGTTCGAAGCGGCCTCCCTGACCAAGCCGCTCGTCTCCTTCATCGCACTGCAGCTCGCCGACGAAGGCCGGCTGGACCTCGCCGCGCCCTTGGAGGCACTGTGCGGTCCCTACGTGCCCGGGGATCCACGCGCGGCGGCCATCACTTCGCTGCACGTCCTGACGCACACCTCCGGACTGCCGAACATCGTGACGAAGGAGACGCCGCTGCGGACCTACTTCGAGCCCGGCACGCGATTCAGCTACGGCAGCAGCGCATTCGTCTGGCTGCAGCGCGCCATGGAGAAAGTGGCGAGCCAGTCACTCGAGGACCTGGCGCGCGAACGCGTGTTCGAACCCTGCGGCATGGCCGACTCCAGCCTGCAGTGGCAGGAGCGCTTCGAGGCCAACCACGCGCAGGGCCAGGAAATGGATGGAGGGCCGGTGCCCAGGCGACGCCCTGCGGCGGCGGCTGCGTCCTGGTCCCTCCAGACGACCGCGGGTGACTATGCGCGCTTCGTTCAGATGGTGCTGCAGGCGCGGGGCTTGGCGGCTGAGACGCACGCGCGCTGGTTGGCGCCGGCCGTACGTGCGACCCGCGGGGTTGACGACGTGCTCGATGAGGCGCCCGTTGAAGAGGATGACATCGCTTGGGGGCTCGGCTGGGGGCTGGAGCCTTCCCAGGGTTGCTTCTTCCATTGGGGGCATCTTCCGGAGGGCCGCGCGTTCGTGATGGGGAGTCCGGTCACCAAGGATGCGGTGGTGTGGTTTGCCAACTCGGCGCGCGGGCTGCGATTAGCGCGGCTTGTGTTGCCGGTGGTGCTCCCCGGGGTGCACGCGTCGCTGGAGTGGCTGGGGGTTGGGCCGACGGTGTAGGGGGTTGACGGAGGGCGAGGTCCTGTTGGAGGCAGCGGGCTGCTCTTGGCCGCCTGTGGAGGTTCAGACGTCCGCGACGAGCGACCGGTATGCAGCGGTTGCGGTCGGCCGCTGGCGGACGCCAACTCCACGGTCTTGGCGCCAATGCGGTCATTGAGCCGCCCTGGCCTGTAGAAGGGCGCACGACGGCAGTGGGTCGAGAGCAGCTGCATAGAGTGCCCGCCGCGAATTCAACAATTACAACCCTGATTCGGCCACGACCAGCAGGGCAGCGGCTGCCGCAGCATTCAAAGCGTATTGAGCCTTCGCTGCAGACACGCTACGCGGGCGACTCCCGGCTCCGTGAGCTGTACTCAGCTCGTTGCGCATCATCGCAACTTGGAGCAGTGGTTTCTCAAAGATGCCTTCGATCCCGCTCTTCGCCACAAACGTCTTGACCAAGGCGGCCATTGTGTCGGCTTCCGAACTCTTCCAGCCCTTCATCTTGCAGACTACTTTTAGGACGCTCTCAAGCGCGCTGCCACACTTCGTGAGACAGTCCCCGTACTCCCCGCGCCGGTAATGCTGTTCGGCCTCTAGGAATTCGCTGTTCGCGCTTACGAACTCAGGTCGCTGCAGCAACTGAAGCGCCGGCGCAATCGCATTGGCGTGCAGTAGTGCAGAGTCGCGCCGAATTACTTGCGGCAAAGCGGTTAGGCGGGATGTGCGACCGTCATCGGAGGACGTCCAGACCTCCGAGGTGACGGTGTACGGAAGCTGGTCGTGAGCCAGAAACTCGTTTATGCCCTCGACGAGTCTCTGTCTTCCGTAATGGAATCCTGCTTCCGTTCTGAAGATGTGCTCGATGAAATCCAGGAAGTGGTCGTCATTGCACTCGTTGACGAACATGGCCGCAGCCTCAGACCGATTCCTAGTGGGGGCATCGGTCAGGTTCGGTCGCCCTAACTGATAGGCGAACTTCCCATAGATCTCTTCCCAGAACATCGTGCCCTGGAATTGCTCCATACAGAGCATAAGGACTCGATTGCGGAACTCCCGCGTGAGCGGCCGCACTGCCTTCTTTGGCTGCGTGCCCTTTGATCGGTTTGAGAAAACGCCGAAAACGTCGCCGAACACCATTCTTGCCCCTCTCGTTACAGGAGATTATGTCGGGCGATGGCCTGTAGCTTCCGCGCGAAGGTGCCTGTGAGCTGCGGGTGGGAGTGCGCAAGGGGGCCTATCTGCAACCGCCGACTGTGGGAAGCGTCAGCCTGACCGACCGCCCCCAGTCTTGACCGATCCTTCCTCTCGTCTCCGCAATTACCGTTCATGACGTGGGCCGTGAGTTAGAACGCTCGCTCCGAAGCGACCTCCATCACCAGCCTTCGGCATCGCCCGCGTTGCCTGATAGTGGCACACCAGCGGCCGACAAGCGCAATCTGATTGTCCCTCAAGTCGATGGGAGACCATCATGGAAACCGAAGGCAATGCCACTCATCGCGAGCCGTGGAACAAGGGCAAGATCGTCGGCCAGAAGGCGCCCTTCAAGCTGAAGGACATCTGGGCGCTGCGAGTCCGCTTGCAGATGGAAGGGCGGGTGCGAGAGCTCGCGCTCTTCAACTTGGGTATCGACAGCAAGCTTCGGGGATGCGACCTCGTTGCCCTCAAGGTCCGAGACGTGTGCCATGGCGATCAGGTGGCGGCACGCGCCATAGTCATGCAACACAAGACCCAGCGCCCGGTGCAGTTCGAGATCACAGCTGCGACTCGGGACTCCGTACAGGCGTGGATCAAGCTTGCCGCGCTGAAGCCAGAGGACTTCCTGTTCCCTAGTAGACTTCACGACTCGCCCCATCTCGGCACCCGGCAGTACGCACGGATCCTCCAACATTGGGTTGAGGATCTGGGCCTGGACCGTGCTGACTATGGCACGCACTCGATGCGCAGGACGAAGGCGACGCTGATCTATCGGCGCACCAAGAACCTTCGCGCTGTGCAACTGCTTCTCGGACACTCCAAGCTGGAGTCGACCGTGAGGTATCTCGGCATCGAGGTTGACGACGCTCTCGAAATCTCCGAGCAGACGGAAATCTAAGCCAGTTGCACGCGGCCGCGCCCGCCCTTGCCGGCGCGGTCGCTTCTCCACGGCTATCTGGCGGCAGGAGAATTGGGGCCCCGGCCATCAACGGCCTGCGGCAAGTCCATGAGACCGACCGGCTGCTGCCGATCGGGTTTCGGCGCCGATTGTTGGGTGCAGCGGTTGCGGTCGGTCGCCGGTGAATGCCAAGATCACGGTTTCTGCTCCGTGCGGCCATTCACGCGACCTGTGGATGCGCGACTGACGACAACAGGTCGTAAGCGGACTTTTGCGTGGGACGACGCCGCGAGCTTAATTTTCCACAGACCCTTTTCGCGTCAGCTTGCCAGAGCCCTAAGCTGCTTCTTTGCAAGCTCACTCTGTCGCAGGACATTCAAGCGATTGGGATTGAGTTGGCAGTGTGCAAGAACGGCCTCCACACTTTCGGTCTGTCCCAAGAAATTCAAAGAGTTGAGAACGTGCTCCAGTGCATTGGGTTTGTCTAGAAGGTGACGAGCGTCCGCTTGGAAGACCGCGGGGTGTTGGGAATGGCGCGGCACCTCCTTGCGATACGTACCCAACAGAAACTCGAACACCTCGGAGAACTGTCGCTCCTTCTGGAAGTAGTACAGGGCGCGCAGCGCAGCAAAACTTTCCGGCGTGATGGCCTTTGTAAGCATGACCGCACACTCAACGCCACTTTCGTGGTGCGCAACCATTTTTCCACGAAGTCATGCGCTTCTTCCAGCAGGGCTTCCGCCGACCTATGTGGTTGCGGCGGCTGCCGCAAGGCTTCTATGTCATGTCGCTTGCTCCAGATGTCCGCGAACGCGCAAAGCACCGCAACGTTCAAATCGGGAATCGGCACCGTCTTCCCGATAAGTGAAGCCATCTCATGTCTTGACTGGATTAAGTTCAGGGCTTTTGAATAGTCGCGCGACGACAAGCCGTATTTCTGGCGGAGCTTGGCCTTGATCTCGTCGAAGGATGGGTCGCCCCAGTTGCTACGTGCCGGCAGCGCGAGTGCGATCTCGACTAGCTGTAGGCGGGACAGCTTGGTGGTGAATGTCTTCCATCCGTACTCCTCAATCAGCCAGTCGTTGAGTCCATTTAGGTCGTGCAGGAGAGCCTCTAGACTTGAGAATCGCTTTTTGACGACCACGAGATTGATAACGTCGACGTCGACCAGATGCTTGTGATTCTCGGTGCTGAAGGGATAGCGGAACACCTGCCCTGTGGCATCGATGTGCGCGATGTCTGCCACGTACTCCTCTAGTCGCGCCAGCAAGCCTTCGTATCGCTGGTCGAAGGCTGCAGCCTGTTGCTTCACGTACTTCCAGATATTGCCGAGGTCGTGCGATCCAGCCAAGTCGAAATCAGGAAGCTTTGTACCGCGGATGGTTGCAAGTTGCCCGAGCCTCATTGCCGCTGATTTGAGGAAGAGTTCGGTCGCGTGCCGCATGTTGAAGCAGATGGGGTACACCAGCGTGTCGGCATACACGTCCGCGGCGTGTGAGGCGATCACACGGTCCAACAGCAAATTAGCAGCCGTGGCAAACCCCGCCGCGTAGTCAAAGATTTGAGGGCTGCCGTTGTCTCCGACACACGCATTCGCCCATGTGGGCTCCGCGATGCGGAAAGTGGCGTTGAATTTCTGGAGGGGCATGTGGAGTGTCAAGTCTCAGGGCGGATTGCAATTATGGGATTCCTTCGTCCGCTTAACTGGTTCACTTCCGCGGCAATCTTGTGAGCTCTTAGTTCGGGTCCGGTCCTGGGTGTGAAGCATGTCTGCTTTCGGCATTCGAGGTCCCTCGCCGCCCACGTCGACCAATGTCGTCTACCGGCGATCCCGGTCATCGGGCGGCCAACCCTGACCGACCGCCCCCAGTCTCACACAGTCGCACAGAGCTGGACCGCATCGCAGCGGAAAGCGCCAGCGGCCCAGGGCTGCGGCCTTCCTGCGCATCAATGTAGGATGCGGTGTGGCCGACAAGATCACCATGGCTTACCTGCAGCACGCCGCCAAGGTGCTGACGACCTCTCGGCAGGAGGGGGGCGGAGGTCTGTCCGGCAATCAGGCAGTGGAGCTGACGGTGGCGTACGCCTACGACTTCGGTGTCGACGTCAAGTACGCCCGGTACCCCAACGAAGCGCCGAACAAGCGGACCATGCTGCTCGAGAATCTAGCGGCGTTCGAACCAAAGCAGCAATACCAAATCGTCCGAGAGATGTGCGACCGCGTGGATCCGCTGGGGGAGCAGCCGGAGATCGTCAAGTTGAAGACCAAGCTCTTCATGGAGTTCGCCGAGTTCGCTGACCAAGATCAACTGACCGACATGCACCGCACGCTGTTGGTTGAGACGCGGCACTGGCTGGCAGATCATCCGGAGTCGCAGAAGTTGTTCAACGAGGCCTTGCAGAAGCACGACCACGGAATCTTCCGCCGCAACACGCTGGATGATCTGCGCCTTGCCTTGGAACTGCTGCTGCACAGCTTGTTTGGAAACGGTAAGTCGTTAGAGAATCAGATCCCGGCCATTGGTGTCTTCGTGCAAGATCGTGGCGGCTCGCCTGAGTTGGCCAATATGTTCCAGAAGCTCGTCGACTACTTCTCAAAGTACCAGAACACCTACGTCAAGCACGACGACGCAGTCATCGCTGGTGAGGTCGAGTTCGTCTTCGAACTGGCGTCTTCGTTTATGAAGCATTTAATCCGACTCTCGAAGTCCTCATAGCCAAGGGCCCGCTGTCGACGGGAGCAGTCGTTCGCAGACAAACCTCAAACGACCGCAACCAGTCTGCAGCAGACATTCACTCTTCGGAGCGTGACATCACTTTCAACGTCCGCGCCCGGCGAAAGGAGCCGTTCGGCCACACGGATATTGGAGCCTCCTGCTACCTCGGACGCCCGCGGATTACCCAACAGGGCCGCTTCCGGTGCGGCCGTCACGCGCCTCAACCAGGAGGTTGCGCAGTTCTGAAGTTAGCCCCGCTTCGCGTAGCAATTCGCGTGACGCTGCCCAACAAGGGGACTGCTTACGCGGATCCTTTTCACTGCCGCCTTCCATGCCTAGTAGACCCGGCACACCTTCGAACCGGCGTGACGCTCGGGGGGAGGAGCAGAGCATGAGCCAACGCATGAACATAGTTGACTGACCGCGCATAGGCCGCAGTAAGTCCCCCGATGGAGAGCGATACGAGCGCAGGTGCGACCGCATACGAGAGCAGGCTTCCGTCTTTACTCTCAAAAGCTTTCTGCGCGAGGTAGGCGGCTATTGCCCACGTCGCGCCGGTAACCCACCACAAGGCAACCACTCGCCTTTGCGACGCGCTGGCTCCAAGATCCAGTAGAAGTTGAGCAGCTGCACGCTCTGAATCGTTCAAGTCTGCCGCTTCGGGCCAGCGCATCCTCGCAGCACTGATCACGGAGCCATTTGCGTCTGGGAAGCCGAGAACACTAGGGCGCCCGAATATCAGCCACAAGGTGGCGATGAAGCACATAGCGTAGAAGTAGCCGTCGACAGACTGAGGCTCTATCCACCCAAGCGGCCTCAGGACCACGTATGAGATTGATGCGGCAACAAGTACAAAGAGCGTCCAAGACGCGAACGCCGTGACGCCTCGCGTCACCGCCGCCATCACGAGTTCAACGGGGAGCGTGACCTCAGACCAGACTCTGCCGTCAGCGACCGACGCTCGTCCTCGAGGTCGCCCTCTTGCGAGGGCCAGCTCGGATGCACGAAGGGCAAGTGTTGCGATGTAAAGAGGCTCACGATTCACTCGCGCAGCTTACATGAGCGATCCGGGGGAGTGCCGTTGACCGGAGACTGCAGAAAGGGGCTCACCTCATGGAAAGGCGGCTTCCGGCCAATCGCGATCGGTCACCGCGCGCGTCACCCAACGTCGGGTATCGGCAACCGCCGACATTGGGAAGCGCCAACCTGACCGACCGCCCCCAGTCTGAAGCGGTCACCCGATGATGCAAGGCAAATGGCGACTCTCGACCCAAATCCGTCGTCCCTTCGAGCGTCCCCAGCCCGCCCGCTCACGAGCCGTAGCCACCCCTACGCGTACAACCCCTCAATCTCCGCCGCATACGCCTTGTAAACACTCGCCCGCCGCACCTTCATCGTCGCCGTGACCTCCCCATCGTCGTGGTCCAGCTCCTTGGTCAGCAGGTGGAACTTCCGCACCTGCGCCACCTGCGCGAGGCGCGCGTTCCCCTTCTGGATCTCCCCCGCGATCAGCTCGCGCACCTGCGGGTTCTCCACCAGCGAGCGGAAATGCGTGAAGGCCAGGCGCTGCGCCTCGGCCCACTTGCCCACCGTCTCGTAGTCGATCTGCACCAGCGCGGAGACGAACTTGCGCTGCTCGGCCACCACGATGCATTCCTTGATGTAGGGGCTGGCCTTCATCGTGTTCTCGATCTCCGAGGGCGTGAGGTTCTTGCCGCCCGCGGTGATCATGATGTCCTTCAGGCGGTCCACGATGCGCAGGTGGCCGTTGGCGCCTTGCTCCACCACATCGCCGGTGTGCAGCCAGCCCTCGCGCACGGCGGCGGCCGAGGCTTCCGGGTTCTTGTAGTAGCCGGCGAAGACGACGTCGCCGCGCAGCAGCAGCTCGCCCTGGTCGCCCACGCGGTGCTCCACGCCCAGCGTGGCGGGGCCGACGGTGCCGATCTTCACGTCGTCCAGGCGCTGGCCGGTGACCATGCCCGTCGACTCGGTGAGGCCGTACACCTCCACCAGCGGCAGGCCCAGCGTGCGGAAGAAGCGCACGACGTCCTGCGGGATGGGCGCGGCGCCGGTGAGGGCCACGCGCGCGCGGCGCAGGCCCACGAAGTTCTGCAGCGCGCGCAGGACCGTCCAGTAGGCGAGGGCGTAGCGCAGCTTCTCGCCCGCCGTCCACGTGCTGCGCGGCTTCTCGGCCAGCGGGCCGCAGGCCGCCAGCGCCCACGCAAACAGCCGGCGGCGCAGCGGGCCGGTTTCCTGCATCTTGATGGAGATGGCCGCGTGCAGCTTCTCCCAGATGCGTGGCACCCCCAGGAACATGGTGGGCGCCACCTCGCGCAGGTCTTCCTGCACGGTACGGATCGATTCGCCGAAGTTCACCTGCGAGCCCAGGTACAGCGGCACGAAGGTAGTCAGCATCTGCTCGGCCACGTGGCAAAGCGGCAGGTACGACAGGTGCGTGGTGTCCGCGTCCAGCTGCAGCCGGTCCACGATGCCCGGCACGACGCCGCGGATGTTGCGCCACGAGGTCATCGCGCCCTTGGGCGCGCCGGTGGAGCCCGACGTGTAGATCATCAGGCCGATGTCGTCGAGCGTCTGCGCGGACAGCGCCGCGTCGATGCGGGCGTCGCCTTCCCGCGCATGCAGGGCGCGGCCGGCTTCCTCCACCTCGGCGAAGGTGACGATGCGCTCGCGCTCGGCGGGCGTGTAGCTCGCGAGGCCCTTGGTCTCGATGACGACGATGCGGCGCAACTTGGGCAACTGGTCCAGCGTGGCCAGCAGCTTGTCGGTCTGCTCCTGGTCCTCGCACACCACCACTTCGCAATCGGCGTGGCCGACGACGTAGGCCACTTCGTTGCTGGGGCTGGTGGGATAGACGCCGACGGTGACGGCGCCGATGAGCCCCGCGCCCATCTGCGCCAGCACCCACTCGGCGCGGTTCTCGGAGATCACGCCTACGTGCCCGCCGCGCCCTACGCCCAGCGTGGCGAAGCCCAGGCCCACGTGGCTGGCGCGGCGCAGGTAGTCGGACCAGGTCAGCGGGTTCCAGATGCCGAAGTCCTTCTGCCGGATCGCGACGCGGTCGCCCCGCAGGCGCGCCTGCTCGCGCAGCATCTGCGGCAGGGTCTTCTCGGGAAGTGGATTGAGGTACGCGCTCATGACAACCAACGCTTGCGCCGCTTGTAGTGCTTCAACTCCCGGAAGCTCTTCGCACCGCCGGCACCGCCCATGCCCAGGTAGAACTCGCGCACGTCGGGGTCGGCCGCCAGGCGCTCCGCGCTGCCGTCGATCACGATCTTGCCGTTCTCCATGATGTAGCCGTCGTGCGCCACGGCCAGCGCGATGCTGGCGTTCTGCTCCACCAGCAGCATGGAGACGCCGCGCTCCGCGTTGATGCGCGCGATGATGGTGAAGATCTCCTCCACCAGCTTGGGTGAAAGGCCCAGCGAAGGTTCGTCCAGCAGGATCAGCTTCGGGTCGCCCACCAGCGCGCGGCCGATCGCCAGCATCTGCTGCTCGCCGCCGGAGAGGTAGCCCGCGATGCCCTTGCGGCGCTCGTGCAGCCGCGGGAAATACGAGTACACCGCGTCGAAGTCGCGCGCCTGCGCCTTGCGGCCGGACTGCGCGTAGGTGGCGGCCACCAGGTTCTCCTCCACCGTCAGGTCGGCGAAGATGCGGCGGCCCTCCATCACGTGCGAGAGCCCGCGGTGCACCAGGCGCTGCGGCGCCACGCGCGCGGTGGATTCGCCGTCGAAGCTGACCTGCCCGGCCTGCAGCTCGCCGTCTTCCAGCGGCAGCAGCCCGCAGATCGCCTTCAGCGTCGTCGATTTCCCCGCGCCGTTGCCGCCCAGCAGGGCGACGATGCGCCCGCGCGGCACGGCCAGGGACAGGCCGCGCAGCACCTGCACGACCTTGTTGTAGACCACCTCGATGTTGTTGACCTCGAGGATCAGGTCCGCCGCCCTGGCCGAAGGTCCAGCCATCAGTTCAGCGAGATCCAGTCGGACGCCGGCACCATCTTCTGCGCCTTCATGTCGGCGCGGTAGACGCGGCCCACCGGGATCGAGTTGCCCTTGATGGTGATCGGCCTGCCGATCAGGCCGCCGGTGTCGAAGTCCTTGATGGAGTTCAGCGCCGCCTTCAGGTTGGGGCCCGTCAGCGGCTTGCCCGCATCCAGCGTGCGCTTGGCGGCCTCGACGAACAGCATGGCCGTGAGGAAGCCCTGCGTGTACGCCGTGCTCTGGTACTCGGGACGCATCGCGCGGATCTTCTCCAGCATCGGCGCCTTCTCGGTGTCGTAGTAGTAGCGGTAGGGCATCACGCCCATGAAGCCGTCGCCCGCTTCGCCCATCTTCATGACGGTGGAACTGTCCATCGTCCAGAAGGTGCCCATCCACTTGCTCTTCATGCCCTGCTGCTTGCCCTGCTGGATGAACTCGGGGATGGGCGCCAGGATGTAGCCGTGGAAGATGGTGTAGTCGGGCGCGGCGCGGCGCAGCTTGATCACCTCGGTGGACACGTCCACGCTGCCGGGCGGCGTCATGATCTTGGCCGGCACCGACAGGCCCAGTTTCTTCGCCAGCGCCTCGCTCTCGTCGATCGGGTCGCGGCCGAACTCGGAGTCGGAGTAGACGAAGGCCACCTTGGCGCCCGGCTTCTCCTTGGCGATGTGGCGCAGCAGGATGCCGAACATCTCGGTGTAGTCGGGGCCCACCAGGAACTGGTTGGGATACTTCTGCGGGTTGTTCAGCTCGGTGGCGAAGGACGCGCCGGCCATCAGGATGTTGCCGTTGCGATCCAGCTCCGGGTTGATGGTCTTGGAGAAGCCGGTGGAGTCCCCGTAGTACAGGTTCACCTTGTTCTGGCTGGTGATCTTCTTGAAGGCCGCCACCGAGACGTCGACCTTGTAGCCCGTGTCTTCCGGCACGTAGCGGATCTTGCGGCCCTTGATCCCGCCCGCGTCGTTGACCATCTTCACGTAGTCGGAGATGCCGGCGTTGATGCCGACGCCGGCGAAGGCGAATACGCCGGTCATGGGGATGGACCCGCCGATGACGATGTCCTCGCCCTGGGCCTGAGCCAGGGAGAGGCCGGGGGCCGCCAGGGCCGCGGCGGATGCCAGCACCACGCTGCGGCGGCGGCGCGAGAAGGTCTTGTCGGTCTTCATGCTTGTCTCCTGTTGATCTCAGTTACGGAACGGCCACAGATGGAAGAAGCGGCGGATGCGCCGCCACACTTCGGCGAGCCCGTGCGGCTCGAAGACGAGGAAGGCGACGATCAGCGCGCCGAAGACGACGGTGCGCACCGGCGAGAGGAACACGGTCATCTCGTTGCCGCCCGGCAGCAGGTCGAAGACCAGCTTGAGCAGCTCCGGCACCATGGTCATGAAGGCGGCGCCGAGGATGGCACCCAGGATGCTGCCCATGCCGCCGACGATGATGGCGGCCAGGAAGAAGATGGACATCAGCAGCGGGAAGCTTTCGGGCGTGACCACGCGGAAGAAGTAGGCCCACAGCCCGCCGGCCACGCCGGCGTAGAAGGACGACAGCCCGAAGGACAGCAGCTTGTAGCGCAGCAGCGGGATGCCCAGCACCTCGGCGGAGATGTCGCGGTCGCGGATGGCGATGAAGGCGCGGCCCACGCGCGTGCGGAACAGGTTGGCCGCGCCCAGCACCATCAGGATCGTCACGGGCACGATCAGCCAGTAGATGCGGAAGGACGTGTCCAGCGGCAGGCCGAACACGGTGGCCGGCGGCAGCGAAAGCCCGCCCGTGCCGCCGGTGAACTCCAGGTTGGCGAACAGGAAGTGCGCGATGAAGGAAGCGGCGATCGTGGCGATGGCCAGGTACAGGCCCTTCACGCGCAGTGACGGGATGCCCACGATCAGGCCGCCCACCATGGCGACGAAGCCACCGGCCAGGATGTTCACCAGGAAGGGCGTGCCGGCGCGGATCTGCAGGATGGCGACGGTGTATGCGCCCAGTCCCATGAAGGCCGCCTGCCCCAGGCTCACGAGGCCGGTGTAGCCGGTGAGGATGTTCAGACCCGTGGCGCTGGCGACGTTGATCGCGACCAGGCAGGCGAGGTACAGCCAGTAGTCGTTGGCCACGAAGGGGAAGAGCACCAGCAGCGCCGCGCCCACGGCCAGCCACACCTTCTGCGTCTGCGAGTCGAACAGCGCGGCGTCCGCGACGTAGCTTTCCTTGAGCGTTCCTATGCGCATGGTGGCCTACAACCGTTCGATCTCGTGCGTGCCGAAGAGGCCGTAGGGCCGGATCATCAGCACGACCACCAGCACGACGAAGGTGGCGAGCAGCTTGTACTCGGCGCCGAGGAAGGCGCCCGCGAGCGCTTCGACCAGGCCGATGAAGAGGCCGCCCACCAGCGCGCCCAGCACGCTGTCGAGGCCGCCGACGATCACCACCACCAGCACCGACAGGCCGAAGACGCCCATGGAGGAGGAGATGCCGCCGATCGCACCGACGACGATGCCCGCGACGGCGGCGATCATGGCCGAGGCCACCCACGCCAGCGAGAACACGCGCGGCACGTCGATGCCCATCATGTAGGCGGCGCCCTGGTCGGAAGCCGTCGCGCGCAGGGCGACGCCGCCGCGCCAGAAGCGGAACAGCAGCAGGGCCAGCACGATCAGCGCCGTCGCCGCGAGCGCGCCGTAGGCGACCTTGGGCGCGAGGAAGGCGTCGCCGATCATCACGGGCTCGTTCGGGAAGAACTCCGGCAGCCGGCGCTGGTCGGCGGTCCAGATGATCTCCACCAGGCCGACCAGGATGGAGCCCAGGCCCACCGTGACCATGAAGACGGAGATCGGCGGCTCGCCCAGCAGCGGCCGGATCATGGTGCGTTCGATCACCGCGCCCAGCAGGCCCGCGCCCAGCACGGCGCCGAGGACCGCCATCCAGATCGGCAGCGCGAACGATGCGGCGAAGGCGAAGAACAGGTACGCGCCGACCATCAGCATCTCGCCGATGGCGATGTTGACGACGCGCGTGGCCTTGTACACCAGCACGAAGGCCAGCGCCGCCAGGGCATACAGGCCGCCGCCGGCGATGCCGGTCAGCGAGATCTCGAACAGGTAGGCCCAATCCATCAGGCCAGGCCCTCCGCGGCGGCCGCGGGCGCATGCAGCTTGCGGCGCAGCTCGCCGACGTCGCCGGCGCCCAGGTAGGCGCGCACCACTTCCGGATCGGATTGCACCTGGGCCGGCAGGCCGCTGGCGATCACCTGACCGAAGTTGAGCACCACGACGTGGTCCGACAGGTCCATGACCATGGCCATGTCGTGCTCCACCATCAGCACGGTCACGCCCCACTCGCGCCGCACGTCGAGGATGAAGCGCGCCATGTCCTCGGTTTCCTCGCGGTTCATGCCGGCCACGGGCTCGTCGAGCATCAGCACCTTGGGCTGCATGGCCAGCGCGCGCGCCATCTCCACGCGCTTCTGCAGCCCGTAGGAGAGGGCGGCCACCGGCGCGTGGCGGATGTGGTCGATCTCGAGGAAGTCGATAATGCGTTCCTCCACGTCGCGGCGCAGCTCGGCCTCCTCGCGGCGCGCGCGGCCCACGTAGAACAGGGCGTCCAGCACGTTCGTCTTCAGGTGCGCGTGGCGACCGAGCTTGATGTTGTCCAGCACCGTCATGCCGCGGAACAGCGCGATGTTCTGGAAGCTGCGCGCCAGCCCCATCGCCGCGCGGCGCGGAGCCGGCACGCGCGTGATGTCGGCGCCGTCGAACAGCACCTGCCCGGAGGCGGGGCGGTAGAAGCCCGAGATCGTGTTGAAGAGGGAGGTCTTGCCCGCGCCGTTGGGGCCGATCACCGCGGTGATGGAGCCGGGCTGCACGTCGAGCGTCACGCCGGTGAGCGCCTTCACGCCGCCGAAGGCGAGGGTGAGGTCGCGCACCTGCAGCACGGGTGCTGCGGCAGGCAGGGCGCTGGCGGTGTCTGCGGGCGACGGCGGCATCCGGGTTTGCGTGGTGGTCGAGGGAGGTTACTGCTTCGTAGAATTTCTACCGATCGGTAACCATCTTGGGCGCTGCGCCTGGGCGCGGCATCGGGAGTAACCCCAGCCATGGCCACGAGTCCACCCTCACGCCGCGCCGCCGCGCCGCCCGCATCGCCCTGGCCCGCCGCCGATGCGCGCGCGCAGCAGCGGGAGTTCAAGCGGCAGGCCGTGCTGCACACCGCGGCGCAGCTGTTCAACGAACGCGGCTTCCACGCCACCTCGCTCGACGACATCGCCGAGCGGCTGCACGTGACCAAGCCCACGCTGTACTACTACGTCAAGAGCAAGGACGACATCCTGCTGGAATGCGTGCGTGCCGCGCTGGGCATGATGCAGGAGGAGATCGCCGCGGTGCGCCGCGCCGGCGGCCGGGCGCTCGACCAGCTGGTGGCGTGCATGCGCATCTACACGATGATCGTCACGCAGGAGTTCGGCCGCTGCGTGATCCGCATCGGCGAGGACCCGCTGCCCGAGCCGCTCAAGCGCGAGCTGCGCAGCCTCAAGG
Organism: Pseudomonadota bacterium; assembly: GCA_023438115.1. Classification (GTDB taxonomy): domain Bacteria; phylum Pseudomonadota; class Gammaproteobacteria; order Burkholderiales; family Burkholderiaceae_C; genus Ramlibacter. Next base: position 44,094 of record JAEZEB010000328.1, read on the forward strand.
CCGGCATCGACCACGAGTTCCGCCGCCTGCTGGCGGAGGCGATGGAAGAGGGCAGCGTGCTGTCCTGCGATCCGAAGATGGCCGCCTTCATGGTGGCCGGCGCGCTGAGCTGGGTGGCGCGCTGGTATCGGCCCGATGGCGAGCTGGAGCCGGAGCAGATCGCGGAGCAGGGCATCGCGCTGCTGCTGAACGGGCTGGTCGTCCGGCGCAAGGCGGTGCGCGGCGCGTAGCCGCGCGGCCTTCCCGCGCGGGCGGGAAGACCGCGCCCGGACTCAGTCCTTCGGCAGCGAGCGCGCGATCTCCTCGTAGGCGCGGCTGTCCTGCTCGATCTGGCGGGTCCATTCCGCGCCGCCGAGGAAGGACAGGAAGGGCGCGTCGTTGCGGGCCGCCTTGATGTACTCGGGGTCCTTCATCGCGGCCTCGATCGCCTTCTCCAGGCGCGCGCGGATCGCCGCGGGCACGCCGTTCGGCATGGCGAACCCGCGCTCGGCGGTCATCTCCACGGGCAGGCCGAGCTCGAAGGTCGTCGGCACCGAGGCGATGCGCTCCACCTTCTGCTTGGTGAACTGCGCGAGCAGCCGCACGGGCGTTGCCTCGTTGTCGGGGTTCGGCACTTCGGATGCGGCCAGGAAGGCGATGTCCAGCGTGCTGGTGGCGAGCGCGGTCTTCTGCTGCGCCGTGCCGTTGTAGGGAATGGCGTTGAACTTCACGCCGCTCGCACCTTCGAGGCGCACCATCGCCAGGTGTCCGTTGGTGCCCAGCCCGTTGTGCCCCGCCGAGATCGAGCTGGGAGCCGCCTTCAGCGCGGCGAGGGCCTGCTTCAGGTCGGTGATCTTGCTGTCCTTGCGCGTGACCATGATCGTCGGGTCGCTCACCACCCGCGCCAGCAGCGTCAGGTCCTTGGTCGTGTACGAGGCCTTGCGGTGCATGGGCACGAAGAAGTAGCCCGGCAGGTTCACCACGACCAGCGAGTAGCCGTCCGGCTTGGCGCGCATCACGTTCTGGATGGCCAGCTCGCCCGACGCCCCCGGGCGGTTCTGGATCACCAGCGAGGCGTTGTCGCCCAGGTGCTTGGCGATGAAGGGGGCGATCGCGCGCACCATCACGTCGGTGCTGCCGCCGGGCGCGAAACCCACCGTCACGTTGATCGGCGCGTCCGACGGCCAGGCTGCGTGCGACAGCGAAGCGCCGGCTAGGGCGATCGCCGCGAGGGCGGCGTGGACGGTGTTCCTGAAAGCAATACGCATGTTGTCTCCTTGTTGCTCTGGTGGTTGAATCGAGAAGTCGTGTCAGACCGGAGTCGCGCCCCGCGCGATGGCGAGCGCGAGGTTTGCCAGTGGGCCCGCGCGAGCGCCGACCTCCTGTGCGTCCGGCGCGGCGGCGTTGCCCTGGGCGGCGCGCTGCGCGATGCCGTGCAGGATGGCCGCCATGCGGAACAGGTTGTAGGCCATGTAGAAGTCCCAGTTCGCGATGGCGAGGCGCGTGGCCTCGGCGTAGCTGCGCACGTACTCGCGCTCCTGCGGGATGCCCAGGGCGGCGAGGTCCAGGCCGCCCATGCCCCGCCAAAGCGCTGGCGCCACGCGCCAGGCCATGCAGTGGTAGGAGAAGTCGGCCAGCGGGTCGCCCAGCGTCGACAGTTCCCAGTCCAGCACGCCGATGATGCGCGGCTCGGTGGGATGGAAGACGAGGTTGTCGATGCGGAAGTCGCCGTGCACCAGCCGCGTGTGCGTGGCGGCCGGTACGTGGGCCGGAAGCCAGTCCATTAGCTCCGGCATCGCTGCCGGCAGCGGCAGCGTGGCGCGCTTGCACTGGTCGATCCAGCGCGCGACCTGCCGGGCCACGTAGTTGCCCGGACGGCCGAAGGATGCGAGGTCCACGGCGTCGACGTCCACCGAATGCAGCCGCGCGATCACGCGGTTCATCTCGCGGTAGATCGCGGCGCGCTCCTCGGGCGAGGAGGCGGGCAGGGCGGGATCGGCGAAGACCCGGCCCGCGAGGAACTCCATCAGGTAGAACTCGGTGCCCGTCACCGCGGTGTCCGGGCACCAGGCCACCATGCGGGGCACGGGTACGTCGGTGGCCGCCAGCGCCTGCATGACGCGGAACTCGCGATCGATCGCGTGCGCGGAAGGCAGCAGCTGTCCCGGCGGTCGCTTGCGCAGCACGAAATCGCCTTGCTCCGTGCGCACGCGGTAGGTGGGGTTGGATTGCCCGCCCGCGAGCGGCTCGACCACGGGCGCACCATCGCCGGCCAGTCCCTGCGTTCGCATCCAGGCGCCCAGGCGAGCGGCGTCGATGCCGCCGCTCACAGCGAACTCACCAGGTGGGCGCCGTCGACCACGAGGGTCGAACCGGACATCGCGCTGCCCGCGGCGGAGGCCAGCAGCAGCAGGGGGCCGTCCAGGTCTTCCGGCTCGCCGAAGCGCCGGCTCGGGATGCGGGCGCGCAGCTTGTCGCCAGCCTCGCTCTGCAGGAACGCGCGGTTGAGGTCGGTGACGACGTAGCCGGGCAGCAAGGCGTTGACGCGGATGCGATGCCGCGCGAGTTCCAGCGCCATCGCCTTCGTCGCCTGCACCACGCCGGCCTTGGAGATCGCATAGGGCGCCACGCCGCCGGCCACGCGCTCGCCCAGGATGGAGGCGACGTTCACGACGGCGCCGCCGCTGCCGGCCTGCACCAGGCGTCGCGCCGCCTCCGTGGCCACCAGCCAGCAACCCTTCAGGTTGGTGTCCAGCACGTGGTCGAAGTCCTCGACGGTGTGCTCCAGCAGGGGCCGCGTCACGGTGACGCCGGCATTGTTCACGACCACCTGCGGCACGCCCCAGGCACACGCTTCGTCCAGGCAGGCGCGCACGCTCGCGACGTCCGTCACGTCCAGCCGGGCCGCGCGCGCCTCGCCCCCGGCGGCATGGATGCGCTCCACGAGCGCCTGCAGCGCTTCGGTGCGGCGCGCCGCGGCCACTACCTTCGCGCCGGCGCGTGCCAGCAGTTCGGCGAAGTGCGCGCCCAGGCCGCTGGAGGCGCCCGTGACCAGCGCCACTTGCCCGTCGAGGCGCAGGCTGGGCAGCGTCTTCATGCCGATGCTCCCGCGCCGCGGGTGAGCTTGCGCGCCATGCTCCAGCGATGCACCTCGCTCGGACCGTCGTAGATGCGGAAGGCGCGCATGTCCATGAAGATGCGCATCACCGGCGTCTCGGCGGTGACGCCCTGGCCGCCGAGGATCTGCACGCAGCGGTCCACCACGCGCCACAGCGCCTCCGAGCACGCCACCTTCGCGCGGCTGGATTCGAAGCCGCCTTTCTCGCCGCGATCGAGCAGCCAGGCCGTGTGCCAGATGTGCAGCCGCGCGGTGTGCAGGTCGATGTCGTTGTCCGCGAGCATGAAGCCGACGCCTTCGTGCTCGGCGAGGGTGCGGCCGAAGGCCTGGCGGCGGCCGGCGTAGTCGAGCGCGACGTCGTGCGCGCGCCGCGCCTGGCCGAGCCAGCGCATGCAATGGGTCAGTCGTGCGGGCGCGAGCCGCACCTGCGCGTAGCGGAAGCCCTGGCCCACCTCACCCAGGACGTCGGCGGCGGGAACGCGCAGGTCCTCGAAGGCCAGCACGCCGTGGCCGCCCGTGAAGCAGGCATCCATCGCGTCCATGTTGCGCTCCAGGCGGATGCCCGGACGGTCCATGTCGGTGAGGAACATCGTCGACGCGCCGTCCTCCATGCGCGCCATGACGATCGCGTAGTCGGCGCCTTCCGCGCCCGTGATGAACCACTTGCGGCCGTTGATCACGTAGTGGTCCCCGTCGCGCACGGCCGTGGTCCGCATCATCGACGGGTCGGCGCCAGCGCCCTCGGGCTCGGTCATCGCGAAGCAGGAACGCGTTTGGCCGGCCACCTGCGGGCGCAGCCAGCGCTCCTTCTGCGCTTCGGTGGCGACTTCCTCCATAAGGTGGATGTTGCCTTCGTCGGGCGCGTGGATGTTCAGCGCCGTGGGGCCGAGCCAGGAGTAGCCCGCCTCCTCGAACACCACGGCCTTCGCCACGTGGCTCAATCCCAGGCCGCCTAGGGCGCGCGAGGCATGCGGCGTCAGCAGGCCGGCGGCGCGGCCGCGGGCCACGAGCTCGCGGCGCAGTTCCTCCGAGGGGCCGTGCGCGTGGCGCGGCACCTCGCCCTCGAGCGGAATGACCTGTTCGGCAATGAAGCGGCGGGTGCGTTCCTGCAGTTCGCGCAGGTCGTCCGGAATCTGGAAATCCATGCAGTCGGTTCCCGGCAGGCCGGGTGTCTCCTTGGGTAGCCCTCGAACGCGGGCAATGGTGGCCCCGTTCCGCCGCGGAGAAAAGCGACATTAATTCATGCGGCTCGAGTCCCTTTTTCGATGGGTGCGCCTGCGCCTTCGATTCCAAAAGCGACTGTGGCCCCATGCGCAAATATCGCTTTTCTCGTGCCAAGCGGCTGCCTACACTGCCTCCCCAATCCAGGACCCAGGAGCTTGCATGAGTGGTTTTCTTCTGTACGAGCAGTCGGAAGGCATCGCGTTGGTGACGATGAACCGGCCCGACGAGCGCAACGCGATGACCGAGGAACACCAGATGCTCGAGTTCGTGGAGCTGTGCGCCCGCATCCGCCGCGACGCGAGCGTCAAGGCGCTGGTGCTCACCGGCGCCGGCTCGGCGTTCTCCGCCGGCGGCAACCTCAAGAACATGCGCGACAAGAAGGGCTTTTCGGCCGGCTCGCCCGCGGACATCCGCGACGCCTACCGCAACGGCATCCAGCAGATCCCCCTGGCGCTGTACGAACTCGACGTGCCCACCATCGCGGCCGTGAACGGCCCGGCCATCGGCGCGGGCATGGACCTCACGTGCATGTGCGACATCCGCATCGCTTCGGAGCGCGCGAGCTTCGCCAGCAGCTTCGTCAAGCTGGGCATCGTGCCCGGCGACGGCGGCGCCTGGCTGCTCGCGCGCACCATCGGCCAGCCCAAGGCCATGGAGCTGATGCTCACCGGCGACACCTTCGACGCCGCGCGCGCCCTCGAACTGGGCCTGGTCTCGCGCGTGGTGCCGCACGACGACCTGATGCCGCAGGCCATGGACCTCGCGCGCCGCATCGCCGCCAACCCCTCGCGCACCGTGCGCCTCACCAAGCGGCTGCTGCGCGAAAGCGAGCACGTGTCCCTGGCCTCCTCGCTGGAGATGGCGGCCGCCTACCAGGCGCTCGCGCACTACACGCCCGACCACGACGAGGCCGTGCGCGCCTTCCTCGAGAAGCGCAAGCCGGTGTTCACGGGACGCTGACCCCAAGCCCATGATCGATTTCAACGAACAGCCCGCCGACCTGTCGGCCCACGAGGACACGCGGCGCCGCGTGCGCGACTTCCTCGCGGCCGAACTGGCGCGCGGCACCTTCAAGCCCTGGCAGGTCACCTGGACGACCTTCGACCGCGAGTTCAGCCGCCGCGCCGGCGAGGCCGGCTTCATCGGCATGACCTGGCCGCGCGAATTCGGCGGCCGCGAGTGCTCGGCGCTGGAGCGCTACGTGGTGGTCGAGGAGATGCTGGCCGCCGGGGCCGCCCGCCGCGCCCCCCGGGTACAGTATATTATAAAAAAAAAC
>JAEZEB010000261.1 GCA_023438115.1 Pseudomonadota bacterium
GCCCGGATCGCGCCAGGGCTCCAGCCAGGGGCGCGCCCAGTCGATGGACACCGGGCTCAGCCCTTGCCGCGGCGCGGACGCTTCTCGCGCACCGACACCCGGGACGTGCCCTCCTCCGTCAGCTCGAACAGGTCGGTGGCCGCCAGCAGCTTGGTGAGCGTCGAGTAGCCGTAGTTGCGCTGGTCGAAGGAAGCCTGGTTGCCGATCTGCTGGCGCACGTCGTTCACGCGCGACCAGCCGTCGTCGTCGGCCGCCGAGCGCACCGCGTTGCGCAGCAGCTCCACGAGCTTGCGGTCCTTCTGCAGTTCCGAGGTCGACATGCGCAGCGGCTGCGCGCGTTCCGTGTCGTCGCCTTCGGCCGCCGCGGGTCGCAGGTCGTCCAGGAACAGGAAGCGCGAGCACGCGTTGACGAAGGGCTCGGGCGTCTTGCGGGCGCCGAAGCCGTACACCGCCGCGCCCTTGGCGCGCAGGTGCATCACCAGCGGCGTGAAGTCGGAGTCCGAGGACACGATGCCGAAGGCGTCGGGCCGGTCGGTGTACAGCAGGTCCAGGGCGTCGATCACCATGGCCATGTCGCTGGCGTTCTTGCCCTTGGAATAGTCGAACTGCTGCATGGGCCGGATCGCGTGCTCGTGCAGCTGCTCCTCCCAGCCCTTGAGCTCGTTCTTCTTCCAGTTGCCGTAGGCACGGCGCACGTTGGTCTCGCCGAAGGTCGAGAGCTCGTTGAGGATCACGCCGATCTTGGACGCCGGCGAGTTGTCGGCGTCGATCAGCAGCGCCACGCGCGGCTTGCCGTTGTTCATGCCACGACCCGCCACTGCAGCTGCTCGCCCCCGCGCAGCGGCTTCAATTCCGCCTCGCCGAAGGGCACCTTCTCGGGCAGCGTCCAGGCTTCCTTCTTCAGCGTCAGCGTGCCGGCATTGCGCGGCAGGCCGTAGAAGTCCGCGCCATGGAAGCTGGCGAAGCCTTCCAGCTTGTCGATGGCGCCCACGCTGTCGAAGGCTTCCGCGTACAGCTCCATCGCCGACAGCGCCGTGTAGCAGCCGGCGCAGCCCAGGGCATGTTCCTTGAGCACCGCCGGGTGCGGCGCGCTGTCGGTGCCCAGGAAGAACTTGGAGCTGCCGCTCGTGGCCGCCTCCAGCAGCGCCTGGCGGTGCACCTCGCGCTTGAGCACGGGCAGGCAGTAGTAGTGCGGGCGGATGCCGCCGGTGAAGATCGCGTTGCGGTTGTACAGCAGGTGGTGGGCGGTGATCGTGCCCGCGAGGAAGCGGTCGGCGTCCCGCACGTACTGCACCGCTTCCTTCGTCGTCATGTGCTCCATGACGATCTTCAGCTCGGGGAAGTCGCGCCGCAGCGGCGCGAGCTGGCGCTCGATGAAGACGGCCTCGCGGTCGAAGATGTCCACCTCCGGATCGGTCACCTCGCCGTGCACCAGCAGCAGCATGCCGGCGCGCTGCATCGCCTCCAGCGTCTTGTGGGTCTTGCGGATGTCGGTCACGCCCGCGTCGCTGTTGGTGGTGGCGCCGGCGGGATAGAGCTTGGCCGCCACCACGCCCGCGCGCCGGGCGAGCACGACCTCCTCCGGCGCCAGGTTGTCGGTGAGGTACAGCGACATCAGCGGCTCGAAATCCACGCCCTGCGGCGTGGCGGCGAGGATGCGCTCGCGGTAGGCGGCGGCCGCCGCCGCGGTGGTGACCGGCGGGCGCAGGTTGGGCATGATCAGCGCCCGGCCGAACTGCGCGGCCGAATGCGGCACCACGGACGCCATGGCCGCGCCGTCGCGCACGTGCAGGTGCCAGTCGTCGGGGCGGGTGATGGTGATTTGCTGGGACATGGCGGCGATTGTCCCACCGCCGGCTGCCCTCACCCCGGCCCTCTCCCAGGGGGAGAAGGAGGAAGACCTCAATGCGCCAGGATCTTGTTCAGGAAATCCTTGGTCCGCGGCTGGCGGGCTTCGGCGTTGCCGAAGAACTCCTCCTTGCTGCAGTCCTCGAGGATGCGGCCGCCCACGTCGATGAAGATCACGCGGTTGGCCACCTTGCGGGCGAAGCCCATCTCGTGCGTGACCACCATCATGGTCATGCCTTCCTTGGCCAGGCCCACCATCACGTCGAGCACCTCGCCGACCATCTCGGGGTCGAGCGCGGAGGTGGGCTCGTCGAACAGCATCACGATGGGATCCATCGACAGCGCGCGGGCGATCGCCACGCGCTGCTGCTGGCCACCCGAGAGCTGGCCCGGGAACTTGTCCTTGTGCGCCATCAGGCCCACGCGGTCCAGCATCTTCAGGCCGCGGGTCTTCGCCTCGTCCTTGCTGCGCCCCAGCACCTTGACCTGCGCGATCGTGAGGTTCTCCGTCACGGACAGGTGCGGGAACAGTTCGAAGTGCTGGAACACCATGCCCACGCGGCTGCGCAGCTTGGGCTGGTCGGTCTTGGGGTCGTTGACCTGGATGCCGTCGACGAAGATCTCGCCCTTCTGGATCGGCTCCAGGCCGTTCACGGTCTTGATCAGCGTGGACTTGCCCGAGCCCGAAGGCCCGCACACCACCACCACGTCGCCCTTGTTGATCTGCACGTTGCAGTCCTGGAGCACCTGCACCGGGCCGTACCACTTGGACACGTTGCGGACGTCGATCATGGGTTTGTCGCTCATGGGCAGCTCTCTTAACGGATGATGGCGATCTTCTTCTGCAGGCGCTTCACGAGATACGAGAGCGTGTAGCAGATGACGAAGTAGAAGACGGCGGCCAGGATGTAGGACTCGCGCGGGTGGCTCAGGTTGTTGCCCGCCACGGTGAAGCCGTGCAGCATGTCGTGCGCGGTGATGATGTAGACCAGCGAGGTGTCCTGGAACAGGATGATGGTCTGCGTCAGGAACACCGGGATCATGTTGCGGAAGGCCTGTGGCAGGATCACCAGCCGCATGTTCTGGCCGTAGGTCATGCCCAGCGCCTGGCCGGCATAGACCTGGCCGCGCGGGATGGACTGGATGCCCGCGCGCACGATCTCGCTGAAGTAAGCCGCCTCGAAGGCGATGAAGGTGATCACCGCCGACATCTCGGCGCCGATCGGCCGGCCGATCAGCAGCGGCACCAGCAGGAAGAACCACAGCAGCACCATCAGCAGCGGGATGGAGCGCATGCCGTTCACGTAGGTGGCGGCGATCATCTCGAGCGGCTTGAAGCCCGACAGGCGCATCAGCGCCAGCACCGTGCCGAACAGGATGCCGCCCAGCGTGGCGACGGCCGTCAGCGCGAAGCTGAAATACATCCCCTTGAGGATGTAGCCCTGGAACACTTCCCAGGTGAAGAAGGAGAAGTCCAGGCCGAGCATCAGTGGCCTCCCCCGGTCTGCGCCACGAAGCCCGGCACGCGGACCTTCTTCTCGATGAAGGCCATGATGCGGTTGATCGCGAACGCCGAGACGATGTACAGCGCCGTCACCGCCATGTAGACCTCGATGCCGCGCGCCGTCTCCTCCGCCACCTGCTGGGCGAAGAAGGTCAGCTCCACGATCGAGACCGCGAAGGCGACCGAGGAGTTCTTGAAGATGTTCATCGTCTCGCTCGTCAGCGGCGGGATGATGATGCGGTACGCCATGGGCAGCAGCACATAACGGTAGTACTGCGGCGTCGTGAAGCCCAGGGCCATGCCCGCGTAGCGCTGCCCGCGCGGCAGCGCCTGGATGCCCGCGCGCACCTGTTCAGCGATGCGGGCGGAAGTGAAGAAGCCCAGCGCCGCGACGACCAGGACCAGCTTGGGCGTGTCGGCGAACGCCGGAAACAGCACCGGCACCACGTGGTACCAGAGGAAGATCTGCACCAGCAGGGGGATGTTGCGGAACAGCTCCACCCAGGCATTGCCGATGCGGGTGAGCCAGGGGCTGTCGGGAAGGGTGCGGATGACGCCGATGAGCGAACCCACCAGCAGCGCCACGATGAACGACAGGCCTGCGACCAGCACCGTCTGACCCCAGGCGGAGATCAGCCAGTCCAGGTAGGTCTGGGTGCCGGTCGCGCCGCCGGTGCCGAAGCAGCCGGCGACCACGGTGCGGTCGATCGTGTCCTCGCAGAAGACCTGCCAGTCCAAGGCCATCTCCGCTCCTCCGTTTTCTTCTGCGGAAAGCCGGCCGCGCGTCCCACACGCGGCCGGCCCGCGCATTACTTGTTGTATTT
>JAEZEB010000276.1 GCA_023438115.1 Pseudomonadota bacterium
CCCACAGCGTCACGCCGTGGCGCGCGCCCGCGCCGATCGCCAGCGCCGTGCCCCAGGCGCCGGCCCCGAGCACCAGGATGTCCATGGTGGGGCCGGAAGCCGCCTCAGGCGTTGGTGATGATCGGGGACGCGCCGTCCTGCTGCGCCTGCTGCTGCTCGTACATGGCCTGGAAGTTGATCTCGGCCAGGTGCACGGGCGGGAAGCCGGCGCGCGTGACCACGTCGGACACGTTGGCGCGCAGGTACGGGTAGACGATCTGCGGGCAGGCGATGCCCATCACGGCCTGCATCTGGTCGGCCGGGATGTTGCGGATCTCGAAGATGCCGGCCTGCTTGACCTCCACCAGGAACACGGTCTTGTCCTTGATCTTGGTGGTGACGGTAGCGGACACGGCCACCTCGAACATGCCCTCGGCGGCCTGCTGCGCTTCCACGCCCAGCTGGATGTCGACGCTGGGCTGCTCCTGCTCCAGCAGGATGGCGGGCGAATTCGGCTGCTCCAGCGAAGCCTCCTTCATGTAGACGCGCTGGATCTGGAATACGGGTTCGTTGTTGTCGGCCATGGCCAATGCCTCTCGATGCGAATGAAAAAGCCCGCCGGAACGCTCCGGGCGGGCGCAGTGCGTGTCTGGCGGGATTATGTCAGGCCGCGAGGGGCCGCAGCGCGGATCAGCCGGCGGCGCCGCTCAGCAGGGGCGCCAGGCCGCCGCGGCCGTCCAGCGCGATCAGGTCGTCGCAGCCGCCGACGTGCGTGTCGCCGATGAAGATCTGCGGCACCGTGCGGCGGCCGGTGATCTCCATCATCTGCGCACGCGCATCGGGCAGCATGTCGATGCGGATCTCCTCGATCTGCTCGACGCCCTTGGACTTGAGGATCTGCTTGGCACGGATGCAGTAGGGGCAAACGGCCGTGGTGTACATCTTGACGGGTTGCATGGGAGGTATCTTGGTCCGGTTTCAGGCTTTCTCGACCGGCAGGTTAGCCTCTTTCCATGCGCGAAGTCCGCCACCGAGGACGACAGCCTTTTCGTACCCCAGGGTTTTCGCGACGCCCGCTGCACGGCCCGCGCGGGCGCCGTTGGCGCACACCAGCACCAGCGGCAGCGCCTTGTTCTTCACCACCTCGGGCAGGCGCTTCTCGAGGTCGTTCACCGGGATGTTGCGGGCATTGGTGATGTGGCCGGCGGCGAACTCGTCGGCCTCCGAGACGTCGACGACCACCGCCTTCTCGCGGTTGATCAGTTGGACGGCGGCCTCGGGCGTGATGCCGGAGCGCGCGCTGCGCGCGATGCCGGGCCACAGCAGCAGGCCGCCGGAGACGAACGCCACCAGGATCAGGTGCCAGTTCTGCAGCACGAAGGGGGTGAGATCCATTCCAGTCTTTCTTTCGGTTTCCGGGCCCGCGACGGCAGGCAACCCGCGATTCTAGAATGCCGGGTTTCCCCCATCTCCCAGCAAGACCCCCACCATGCACAAGCTCGTCCTGATCCGCCACGGCGAATCGACCTGGAACCTGGAAAACCGCTTCACCGGCTGGACCGACGTGGACCTGACGCCCACCGGGCTGCAGCAGGCGATCCAGGCCGGCAAGCTGCTCAAGGCGGAGGGCTGGGACTTCGACGTCTGCTACACGAGCGTGCTCAAGCGCGCCACGCGCACGCTGTGGCATGTCCTCGACGAGATGGACCGCACCTGGCTGCCGGTGGTCCATTCCTGGCGGCTCAACGAGCGCCACTACGGCGCGCTGCAGGGCCTGAACAAGGCCGAGACGGCGAAGAAGTTCGGCGACGAGCAGGTGCTGGTCTGGCGGCGCAGCTACGACGTGCCGCCGCCGGCGCTGGAGGAAGACGACCCCCGCTGGGAGCGCGGCGACCGCCGCTACGACAAGCTGCAGGCGAGCGAGATCCCCCGCACCGAGTGCCTGAAGGACACGGTGGCGCGCGTGCTGCCGTTCTGGAACGAATCCATGGCGCCGGCCATCCGCTCGGGCAAGCGCATCGTCGTGGCCGCCCACGGCAACTCCATCCGCGCCCTGGTGAAGTACCTCGACAACGTCTCCGACCAGGACATCGTCGGCCTGAACATCCCCAACGGCATCCCGCTGGTGTACGAGCTGGACGACCAGCTCAAGCCGCTGCGGCACTACTATCTGGGCGACGCCGAGGCGGCCGCGAAAGCCGCTGCCGCGGTAGCCGCCCAGGGCAAGGCCTGAGGAAAAACCCGCCTGTAGGACCTTTCTCGCACCGAATCGCGCTTTTTTCACATGGCGGACGGGCGGCGGCGGGAACCCCTTCGGGCGGCGGCCGTCATAGAGGTTCCTCAGGTGTATATTGAAGTCGAGAGGACTTGACGAACCCCATGAGCCACAAACTCAAGATTGCCGGCTGGATTTCCGTTGGCGCACTGGCCGGAGCGCTGACCACGGTCTCGTTGCAGACCGTCGCCCGTGGCTCGCTCGCCCCCCTTCCGCTGGAAGAACTGCAGCAGCTCGCCGCGGTCTTCAGCATGGTCAAGACCGACTATGTCGAGCCGGTCGACGAGAAGAAGCTGATCACCGACGCCATCTCCGGCATGGTGGCCAGCCTCGACCCCCATTCGCAGTACTTCGACAAGAAGTCCTTCAAGGAATTCCGCGAAGGCACGTCCGGCCGCTTCGTCGGCGTGGGCATCGAGATCACGCAGGAGGACGGCCTGGTCAAGGTGGTCTCGCCCATCGAGGGTTCGCCCGCCTACCGCGCCGGCCTGAAGACCGGCGACCTGATCACCAAGATCGACGACACCGCCGTCAAGGGCCTGTCGCTGTCGGATGCCGTCAAGCGCATGCGCGGCGAGCCCAACACCAAGGTGATGCTCACGATCTACCGCAAGGACGAGAACCGCACCTTCCCGGTGACGATCACGCGCGAGGAGATCAAGACCCAGTCGGTCAAGGGCAAGGTGGTGGAGCCCGGCTTCGGCTGGATCCGCCTGTCGCAGTTCCAGGAGCGCACGGTCGATGACTTCGTGCGCAAGGTGGAAGAGATCTACAAGCAGGATCCCAACATCCGCGGCCTGGTCCTCGACCTGCGCAACGACCCGGGCGGCCTGCTGGACGCGGCCGTGGCGATCTCCGCGGCCTTCCTGCCCGAGAACGTGACGGTGGTGTCGACCAACGGCCAGCTGCCGGAGAGCAAGTTCGTCTACAAGGCGTCGCCGGAGTACTACCAGCGCCGCGCCGGGGCCGACCCGCTCAAGCGCCTGCCGCCGCAGATCAAGACGGTGCCGCTGGTGGTGCTGGTGAACGAAGGCTCCGCCTCGGCGTCCGAGATCGTCGCCGGCGCCCTGCAGGACCACAAGCGCGCCCTGGTGCTGGGCAGCCAGACCTTCGGCAAGGGCTCGGTGCAGACGGTCCGTCCGCTCGGCCCCGACACCGGCCTGAAGCTGACCACGGCCCGCTACTACACGCCCACGGGCAAGTCGATCCAGGCCAAGGGCATCGTGCCCGACGTGCTGGTGGACGAGACCGAGGAAGGCAACATCTTCTCCGTGCTGCGCACCCGCGAGGCGGACCTCGACAAGCACCTGGGCACCGGCCAGGGCCCCGAGGAGAAGGATCCCGCGCGCGAGAAGGCGCGCGAGGAAGCCCGCAAGCGCGCCGAGGAGGAAGCCCGCAAGGCCCCGTCCGAGCGCAAGACCGCGCCGGAGTTCGGCAGCACGCAGGACTTCCAGCTGATGCAGGCCCTGAACCAGCTCAAGGGCCGGCCGGTGATCGTCTCCAAGACGCAGGTCGTGGAGAACAAGGAAGAGAAGAAGGAGAACTGACATCACGCGCGGCGCGACGCGCCGCCCGCGATGTCATCCCGGCGCAGGCCGGGATCCCGCCGATCCGCGGAACCTCCATCAAAGCCAGCCCGCGGGCTGGCTTTTTCGTTCCTGCACCACAATCCGGTCATGACGGACGACCAGCTCCTGCGCTATTCCCGGCACATCCTCCTCGACGAGATCGGCATCGAGGGCCAGCAGCGGCTGCTCGCGTCGCACGTGCTGGTCGTGGGGGCAGGCGGCCTGGGATCGCCGGTGGTCCTGTACCTCGGCACCGCGGGCGTGGGTCGCATCACGCTGGTGGACGACGACGCGGTGGACCTCACCAACCTGCAGCGGCAGATCGCGCACAACCTCGAACGCGTCGGCCGGCCCAAGGCGGAATCGGCGCGCGATGCGGTGGCGGCCATCAACCCCGACGTGCAGGTGCGCCCGGTGGTGCAGCGCGTGGGCGTGGTGGAGCTGGAAGAACTCGTGCAGCAGGCCGACGTCGTGATGGACTGCTGCGACAACTTCGCCACCCGGCAGGCGATCAACCGCGCCTGCGTCGTGCGTGGCAAGCCACTGGTGTCGGGTGCGGCCATCCGCTTCGATGGCCAGGTGAGCGTGTACGACCTGCGCCAGCCGGCCAGTCCCTGCTATGCCTGCGTGTTCCCGCCGGACCAGCAGATGGAGGAAGTGGCGTGCGCGACGATGGGCGTGTTCGCGCCGCTGGTGGGGATCATCGGTTCGGTGCAGGCGGCGGAGGCGCTGCGTCTGCTCACGGACGTGGGCACCTCGCTGGCGGGCCGGCTGCAGATGCTGGATGCGCGCGGCATGGAGTGGTCCGAGCTGCGCCTGCGGCGCGACCCCGGATGCCGCGTGTGCGGCACGCGCGCGGCGGCCTAGCGGGCTTCTTCCGGCAGCAGCATGCTGACCACCGTCTCGGCGGCGGGCTGCGCCTGCGCGGCCATCTCGACTTCGGCGGACGCGGGATCGCCCAGGGCCACCAGCGCCGCCGCGAGCAGCGTGCCGAAGAAAACGATCGCGGACTGGAAGAGGAGTTTCATGGCGGTTCCGGGCGAGGAAACTGCAACGCCCTGAAGAGCACTGTTCCAGAACGTAAACGCGCCGTCAGTCGGCCCGTTGCGGGCGAATGCGTCGTCCGCGACCTACAAACCTTCGGGTAGGACACTTCCTACGGCGGCTCCAAGAGGCGGCTGGCACAATGCCTCGCGGTCCGAGAGGGGGCCGTGGCGTCGCGAATGGCGCCGGGGACATGGTGGAACTGCGTACCTACATCATCGAAGACAACGCGACGATCCGCGAAAACCTGGTGGGGACGCTGGAGGAGTTGGCTTCGGTGCGCGCCGTCGGCTGGGCCGAGACGGAGGAAGCGGCCAGGAGCTGGATCGCCGCACACCGCGGCGCCTGGGACCTGATGATCGTGGACCTGTTCCTCAAGCAGGGCAGCGGCCTCGGCATCCTGGAGGCCTCCCGCGAACGCGACGAGGGGCAGCGCGTCGTGGTCCTGAGCAACTACGCGACGCCCGACATGCGCCAGCGCTGCGCGCAGCTCGGGGCCGACGCGGTGTTCGACAAGTCCAACGAGATCGACGCGCTGGTCGATTACTGCCTGGCGCTCGCCGAGCGCCCTGCCCCCCTCGCCTGACGTGCGATCAGTCGATCAGCTTGTTCTTGAGCGCGTAGTACGTGAGGTCGCTGTTGGAGGAGAGGTTCATCTTCTCCATCAGGCGCGTGCGGTACGTGCTCACGGTCTTCACCGACAGCGACAGCGCCTTGGCGATGTCGCCCGCGGTCTCGCCCTTGGCCAGCTTGAGGAACACCTGGAACTCACGCTCCGAGAGCTGCTCGTGCGGCGCGCCGCCTTCCTTGCGATTGAGCTGCTGCGCGAGCAGTTCGGCGACCGCCGGCGAGATGTAGCGGCGGCCCAGCGCGATGGTGCGGATCGCGTTGACGATCTCCATCGGCTCGCATTCCTTGTTCAGGTAGCCGCTCGCGCCCTGCCGGATCAGGTTCATCGCGTAGTGTTCTTCCGGATAGCCGGAGAGGATCAGGATGCCCACGTCGGGAGCCTTGGCGCGGATCATGCCGAGCGCATCGATGCCGCTCTGGCCGGGCATCGACAGGTCCATCACGAGGACATCCATCTCGGTGGTGCGCACGAGGTCGATGGCCTCGCGGCCGCTCGCGGCTTCCCCGACGACACGCAGGTCGACTTGCTCCGAGAAGAACTGTTTGAGGCCCGACCGCACGATGGCGTGGTCGTCCACAATGCCCACTTTGATCATGCTTCACCTTCTACGCCAAGCTGTTTCATTGTGCCCCACTTCCGGATGGAAATGGCCTACCCTTG
>JAEZEB010000299.1 GCA_023438115.1 Pseudomonadota bacterium
GCGCTGCTGCTTCTGCTGCTCGTCGCGCAGCTGCTCCACGAGGTCCTCGCGCACCTGGTCGCCGGCCTGGCTGAACTCCTGCCACCAGTCGGCCAGCCCCACGTCGACTTCTCCCACGTCGGCGCGCAGGCGCATGAAGTCGAAGGCGGCGCGGAAGCGCGGCTGCTCCACCAGGCTGAAGGGCGTGTTGCCCGTGCGCTTCTCGAAGCGCGGCTGCATCATCCAGATCTCGCGCATGTCCGCGCCCAGCTTGCCGCGGCCCGAGATGTCGCCGATGCGCGCGTCGAACACCTCGTCGATGGACTCCTGCAGCGCGGGGAAAGGATGCATGCGGCGCGCGAGCCGCTGCGACCAGCCGTCGCGCACGTCGGACCACAGCACGCAGGCCAGCAGGAAGCTGGGCGCCACCGGCTTGCCCTCGCCGACGCGGCGGTCGGTGTCCTGCAGCGCGGCGCGCACGAAGGGCTGGGCCGCGCGCTCGACGATCAGGTCCAGCAGTGGATAGATGCCCTTCGCCATGCCCAGCGCCTTGAGTTGCTCGATGGTGGCGAGCGCGTGCCCCGTCTGCAGCAGCTTGAGCATCTCGTCGAAGAGACGGCTTTGCGGCACCTCGTTCAGCAGCGACAGGCTGGACAGCAGCGGCGCCCTGGTCTTCGCGTCGAACTTGAAGCCCAGGCCCGCGAGCTTGGCGGAGAAGCGCACGGCGCGGATGATGCGCACCGGGTCTTCGCGGTAGCGCGTGGCGGGATCGCCGATCATGCGCAGCACGTGCTTGCGCGCGTCGGCGATGCCGCCGTGGTAGTCCACCACGATGCGGCGCTCGGGATCGTAGTACAGCGCGTTGATCGTGAAGTCGCGGCGCGCCGCGTCTTCCTCCTGCGGGCCCCAGACGTTGTCGCGCAGCACCCGGCCGGTGGCATCCACCGCGTGGTGCATGCCCGCGAGCTCGCTCTTGCTGGTGCGCTCGTTGCCGCTCACGGCCTCGGCGGCGGCGTTGTCGAGATAGGCGCGGAAGGTGGAGACCTCGATCACCTCGTGCTCGCGCCCGCGGCCGAACACCACGTGCACGATGCGGAAGCGCCGGCCGATGATGAAGGCGCGGCGGAACAGGCCCTTGACCTGCTCCGGCGTGGCGTTGGTGGCGACGTCGAAGTCCTTGGGCCGCAGGCCGAGCAGCAGGTCGCGCACGGCGCCGCCCACGATATAGGCCTCGTAGCCCGCTTCCTTGAGCGTGCGGACCACGTTGAGCGCGCGCTCGTCGACGAGCGTCGGGTCGATCGCGTGCTCCTCCGGCCCCACTTCCCTGCGCTTGCCGAACTTCGGCTTGCGGCTGCCGCCGGCGAAGAGCTTGTCGATGAACTGTTTGATCATGGGTGTTCGAAGAGGTCGAGTATGCGCCAGCCGCGCTCGAGGGCCAGCGCGCGCAGCCGCGCATCCGGATTGGTGGCAACGGGGTGGTCGACGCGCTCGAGCAGCGGCACGTCGTTCATAGAGTCGGAGTAGAAGGTGGTCTCCACGTCCAGCCAGTCGAGGCCGCGCTGCCGCAGCCACTGCGTCACGCGCACGACCTTGCCCTCGCGCATGGACGGCACGCCGGCGATCTCGCCGGTGATCCAGCCGCCGGCGTCGCGCTCGAGCTCCACCGCGATCAGCTCGTCGACACCGAAGACCTGCGCGATCGGCCGCGTCACGAGCTCGTTGGTGGCTGTGACGATGGCCACCGCGTCGCCCTGGCGCTGGTGGCCGCGCACCAGCTCCAGCGCCGCCTCGCGCAGGTTGGGTTCGATCCACGCGCGCATGAAGCGCGCGTGCGCCTCGCGGTAGGCGGCTTCATCCCGCTCGCGCAGCGCCTCGACGGCGAAGCGCACGTAGTCGTGCACGTCCAGCGTGCCGGCGACATAGTGGGCATAGAACTCGTCGTTGCGGCGCTTGAACACGACGGGGTCGGTCCAGCCGATCTGCTGCGTGAACTCGCCCCACGAGTAGTCGGAGTCGATCGGCAACAGGGTGTGGTCGAGGTCGAACAGCGCGACCCGGGGCTTGCTCACTCGTTCTCCAGCATGGACTTGATGAGGGGGATGGTGATGGCGCGCTGCGTCTGCAGCGCGTACACGTCGAGGTGTTCCAGCAGTTGCATCAGGCTGCCGAGGTCGCGGGAGAAGCGGTGCAGGATGAAGTCCATCACCTCGTCGCCGAGGAAGATGCCGCGCGCGTCCGCCGCCTGCCGCAGCACGGCGCGGCGCTCCGGTTCGCTCAGCACGTGCAGCTCGAAGACATGGCCCCAGCCCAGGCGCGTGCGCAGGTCCTCGCGCAGCGCGAGATCCGCGGGCGGCAGCAGGCCGGCGGCCAGCACGCCGCGCTGCAGCGTCTGCGCGTTCACGAACCAGTTGAAGGCTGCATGCTGCTGCACCGCGTTGTAGGCGTGGACGTCGTCCATCAACACCAGCGCCCAGCGCTCGTCGAATTCGGGCGGCTCCTTCACCGAGGGATCGAGCCAGCCGGTGGCGGCGCCCTGCTCGCGCAATGCTTCCTGCACCGCCTGCAGCAGGTGCGTGCGGCCGCTGCCCGATGCGCCCCAGAGATAGGTCGGCACGGGCGAACGCGTGGGGCTGCCGGACCACAGCAGCAGGTGCCGCCAGGCGGCCTCGTTGGGACCGGCCAGGAAGCTCGCCAGGGTGGGCGGCCGCGCCAGCCCGATGTCCAGGGGCAGCTGCTTCATGTGCGGTACAGCTTGCTCTCGAGGTAGCCCGCGCGCATGCGGCGGATCGCCACCAGCAGCACGGCGCTCACGGGAAGCGCCACCAGCACGCCGACGAAGCCGAGCAGCTGGCCGAAGGCGAGCAGCGCGAAGATCACCGCCAGCGGATGCAGGCCGATGCGCTCGCCGACCAGGCGGGGCGTGAGGTAGAAGCTCTCGAACACCTGGCCCACGCCGTACACCACGCCCACCATCACCACGGCCTTGAGCGAGGCGAACTCCAGCAGCCCGGCGACGAAGGCGAGCGCCAAGCCGATGCCGAAGCCCACGTAGGGCACGAACATCGCCAGGCCGGTGAAGACGCCGATCGGCAGCGCGAGGTCCAGCCCGAACAGGGCCAGGCCCACGCTGTAGAAGATGGCCATGGTCACCATCACCAGCAGCTGGCCGCGCAGGTACTGGCCCAGCACCCCGTCGGCCTCGGCGGTGAAGGCGTCCACGCTGGGCCGCGCCCGCGGCGGCACCAGCTCCAGCACGCGGGCCACCACGTGCTTCCAGTCCAGGAGCAGGTAGAACAGGGCCACGGGAATCAGCACGCCCAGGCCGACCACGGTGAGCACCACGCTGCCGCCCAGCTTGACCGAGGACCACAGCGAGGAGAAGCCTTCGCCCCAGTTGGCGTTGAGGTACTCCACCAGCAGCTCGCGCAGGCTCGCGAGGTCCAGCGCGATGTTGATGCCGAACTGGGCGAGCCAGGGCGACACGGTCGCGCGCAGGGTGTCCAGCAGCTGCGGCAGCTGCTGGCGCAAGAGCGGGATCTCCTTGACCATCACCGGGACGATCAGCAGCGCCACGCACAGCACGGCCAGGATGAACAGCAGCTCCACGACCAGCACCGCCAGCACGCGCGGCATGCGGCCGCCGCCGGCGGCGTCGAGCCGGTCCACCAGGGGCGTGAGCGCATAGGCGAGCACGCCCGCCACCACGAAGGGGGTGAGCACGGGGCCGAGCGCCCAGAGGACGAGCGCGGCCAGGGCCGCGATCGCCGTCCAGGCCGCGGCCCGCTTCTGCGTGGGGGTGAACTGCATCCGGGGAGGCGGGCCGGGACGCCCGGTCCCGGCAAGTAAAATCCAGCGCAAATTCTATCGGCCGCCGCCTCCCGTCCCCCGGCCCCCTGCTCCATGAACTCCTCTCCCCTCTCCTACAAGGACGCCGGCGTCGACATCGTCGCCGGCGACGCGCTGGTCGAACGCATCAAGCCGCTGGCGAAGAAGACCATGCGCGAAGGCGTGCTGGCCGGCATCGGCGGCTTCGGCGCCCTCTTCGAAGTGCCCAAGCGCTACAAGGAGCCGGTGCTGGTGAGCGGCACCGACGGCGTGGGCACCAAGCTGAAGCTCGCCTTCGAGTGGAACATGCACGACACGGTGGGCATCGACCTGGTGGCCATGAGCGTCAACGACGTCCTCGTGCAGGGGGCCGAGCCGCTGTTCTTCCTGGACTACTTCGCCTGCGGCAAGCTGGACGTGGACACGGCCGCCGCCGTGGTGGGCGGCATCGCCCGCGGCTGCGAGCTGGCCGGCTGCGCGCTGATCGGCGGCGAGACCGCGGAGATGCCCGGCATGTACCCGGCCGGCGAATACGACCTGGCGGGCTTCGCCGTCGGCGCCGTGGAGAAATCGAAGATCCTGGGCGGCCAGGACGTGCGCGAGGGCGACGTCGTGCTGGGCCTCGCGTCCAGCGGCGTGCACTCCAACGGCTTCTCGCTGGTGCGCAAGTGCATCGAGCGCGCCGCCGCCAGCCTGCCGGCCACGCTGGACGGCCGGCCCTTCCGCGAGGCGGTGATGGAGCCGACCCGCATCTACGTGAAGCCGGTGCTGGAAGCACTGGGCAAGCACGCCGGCATCAAGGCCCTGGCCCATATCACGGGCGGCGGCCTGCTGGAGAACATCCCCCGCGTGCTGCCCGAGGGCCTGGGCGCGCACCTGCGCCAGGGCAGCTGGCCGCGCACCGAGCTTTTCGCCTGGCTGCAGGCGACGGCGGCGGTGGACGACACCGAGATGAACCGCACCTTCAACAACGGCATCGGCATGGTGGTGGTGGTCGCGCCCGGCGAGGCGCAGGCCGTGGCCGCCACCCTGCGCGCCGCGGGCGAATCGGTGCACGAGATCGGCCGCATCGGGCCGCGCGGAGACGGCGAGCCGGTGACGGTCGCCTGAGGGCAAGCCGACCTGCCTGAACGGCGGCCGTCGGCGGACGAGCGGCAGGAAAGTTGCGCCGCTACAAAACACGGAGCAAACTGCGTCCTCCCGTGCTGGACTGGGCCTGCGGCCTGCCGGACACTTTCCCTTCACCAGGAGGATCCATGCCCGTCGTCGCGGTCGTCAACCGCAAGGGAGGCAGCGGAAAGAGCACCTTTGCCGCCCATGCCGCGGCCTGGTGCGCCCGCCAGGGCCACGCCGTCATGCTGGGCGACATCGACCGCCAGCAGTCCAGCCGCGGCTGGCTGCGCCGGCGCGACGCGTCGCTGCCGGCCATCGCCCCCTGGGTGATCGACCAGAAGAACGTGCTGCGCGTGCCCACCGGCATCACGCACGTGGTGCTCGACACCCCCGGCGGCCTGCACGGCTTCGAGCTCGCGCGCATCGTGATGTTCGCCGACGCGATCGTCATCCCGGTGTGCCCCTCCGTCTTCGACCGCGAATCGGCCGCCCAGTGCATCGCGGAGCTGCAGACGCTGCCCCGCATCGCCAAGGGCCAGTGCAAGGTGGCCACCGTGGGCATGCGCGTGGACGGCCGCACCAATGCCGCCGAAGTCCTGCGCGCCTGGGCCGAGGAGAACAAGGTGCCCATGCTGGGCGTGCTGCGCGAGACGCAGCTGTACGTGAAGGCGCTGGAGCGCGGGCTCACGCTGTTCGACGTGCCGCCCGAGAAGGTGGCGGCCGACATGCGGCAGTGGGAGCCGATCCTGGAATGGCTGCGGCCGGTGGTGAACCCCGTCGCCGCGCCGGAGGCGAAGAAGGAAACGCTGCTGCCCCAGCGGCGCGTGCCGGTGCTCGGCGCGCGTCCGCTCAACGAGGCGGGACGGATGTCGCTGGCGAACGGCGCCCGCGCGGTGGCGGGAGCGCGCTAGGCCCGCCTACTGCATCGCGCGGCGCAGGTCGGCCACGCGGTCCGCGATCACGTCGATGTCCAGCGCGTCCTGCGCGTGGACCAGGTAAGTCTCCAGGTCTTCCACCGCGCGCGCGGTGTGGCCCTGCTCCGCATGCGCGAGGCCGCGGTCGCGGTATTCGGCCCAGGCGTCGGGCAGCAGGATCAGCAGGCGGTTCTGCACCGCGATCAGGCGCTGCCAGTCCTCCTGCGCCCGGTGGATTTCCTTGAGGTTGCGCAGCATGCGCGCGAGGATGTCGCGCGGCGGCGCCGCCTGCAGGTACAGGCCCAGGGGCACCTCGAATTCGTCGACCAGGCCGCTGCGGCGCTTGTACGGCTCCAGCCGCTCCGACAGCTCCTCGCGCGAGAGGGACTGGCCGGTGAAGGGATCGATCACCACCTGGCCCTTGGGCAGGTTGACCTTCACCATGAAGTGGCCGGGGAAGCAGACGCCGCGCGCGTGCAGGCCGATGCCCTGCGCCAGCTCGATCCACAGCACCGCCAGCGAGATCTGGATGCCGCGCCGCGTGCGCAGCACCACGTTGAGGTAGCTGTTGTCCGGGTCGCAGTAGTCGTTGCCGTTGCCGCCGAAGCTCAGGTCGCGGAAGAAGAACTGGTTGAGCGTGCGCAGGCGCTGCAGCGGCGCGGCGTCCGCGGGGATGCGGCGCTTCAGGCGCGAGAGCAGCTGGTCGACGTCGCCCAGCACCACCTGCAGGTCCAGGTCGGGGTATTCGTCCTGGGCCACGCTGGCGGCGGCTTCGAGCAGCGGGAAGTGCTCGTCGCTCTGCACCAGCATCCGGAAATATTCCAGGGGCGTGGGCAGTGTGAATTGCAGCGACGACATGGGTTTCGTTGTAATGGACGGGCCAGGGGCCGTCAAGCCGATGCCTTTTCCCCGGCCGCGCGCAAGCTCAGCGCGTGACAAACTGACGCAGCTTGACCCCGGAGAGCAGGAGCGCGGCAAAGTAGATGGCGGCCGACGCGGCGAGCGTGCCCGCCAGCGCCCCCACGCGCAGCCCGGGCTGCGCGCGCCACTGGACCCATGGGAAGCCGTGGGCCGCCCACATGAGGAACACGCCCAGGAGGGCCGTGGCCGCCAGCACCTGCAGCGCGAACAGCCCCCAACCCGCCTGGGGCTGGTAGCGGCCGCGGCGCAGCAGCACCACCAGCAGCGTGCCCGCGTTCACGAGCGCGCCCACGCCGATGGACAGCGCCAGCCCCGCGTGCCGCAGGTAAGGCACCAGCGCGATATTGAGCAGCTGGGTGACGACGAGCGCCGCGATCGCGATCTTCATCGGCGTCTTCATGTCGTGGCTGGCATAGAAGCCGGGCGCCAGCACCTTGATCGCCACCAGCCCCAGCAGGCCCGTGCCGTAGCCGGCCAGCGCCCAGGCGACCTGGGTGACGTCGCCGTCGGTGAAGGCGCCGTAGTGGAACAGCGTGGCCACCATGGGCATGCCGAAGACCAGCAGCGCCACCGACGAAGGGATCGCCAGCAGGAACACCAGGCGCAGGCCCCAGTCCAGCATGGCGGAATAGCGCTCCTCGTCCTGGGCGGCACGGGCCGCCGCGAGCTGGGGCATGAGCACCACGCCCAGCGCCACGCCCAGCAGCGCCGTGGGGAACTCCATCAGCCGGTCGGCGTTGTTGAGCCAGCTGACGCTGCCCGCCGCCAGGTAGGAAGCGATCTGCGTGTTGATCAACAGCGAGATCTGCGCGCCGCTCACGCCCAGCAGCGCCGGCAGCATGAGGCCGAGGATCTTGCGGGTGGCCGGATCGCGCCACGATGCGCGCAGGCTGGACAGCGCGACGCCGAAGCGCGGCCACATGCCGATGCGGCGCAGCGCCGGCACCTGGATCGCGAGCTGCAGCACGCCGCCCAGCATCACGCCCACGCACTGCGCGTAGATCGGCTCGATGCCCATGCGCGCGAACCAGGGCGCCCCCAGCACGATGGAGGCGATCAGGCTCAGGTTCAGCAGCACCGGCGAGGCGGCGGGCACCGCGAACTTCTTCCAGGTGTTCAGGATCCCCCCGGCCAGCGCCACCAGCGACATGAAGCCGATGTAGGGGAACATGAAGCGCGTCATCAGCACCGCGGCGTCGTAGGCCTGCGGGTCGTGGCGCAAGCCGCTCGCCAGCGCCCAGACGAGCAGCGGCGCACCCGCGACGCCGGTGATGCACAGCAGCACGAGCGTCCACAGCAGCACCGTGGAGACGTGGTCGACGAGCCGGCGGGCGCCCTCGTCCCCTTCCTGCGTGCGCGTGGCCGCCAGGACGGGCACGAAGGCCTGGCTGAAGGCGCCCTCCCCGAAGATGCGGCGGAACATGTTGGGGATGCGGAAGGCGACGTAGAAGGCGTCCGTGAGGGCGCTGACGCCGAAGACGGCCGCGAACAGCACGTCGCGCACCAGCCCGGTGATCCGCGAGGCCAGCGTGAGGCCGGAGACGGTGGAGGCGGCTTTGAACAGGCTCACCGGCGCGAGTGTAGCCGCCGGTTCCCCGCAGCCCGGCGGGGACATGGCCAGGGGCTATAATCGCGGGCTTTGCTGGCAACATCCTCAGACACCTAAAGGATTACTCATGGCTTCTGCCAAACCGAAGAAGAAGAACCCGCGCCTCGCGTCGGGCCGCAAGCGCGCACGCCAGGACGTCAAGCTGAACGCAGCCAACACGTCCCTGCGCTCCAAGTACCGTACCGCGGTGAAGAACGTCGAGAAGGCGGTCGCCGCGGGTGACAAGGCCAAGGCGACCGAACTGTTCGCCAAGGCGCAAGCGATCGTGGACACGGTGGCCGACAAGGGCATCTTCCACAAGAACAAGGCCGCTCGCGACAAGAGCCGCCTCTCGGCCAAGGTCAAGAACCTGGCCGCCGCGGCCTGACCCCCAGCGTCAGGTCCAGCCCGTGAGCCGCCAGGCTCGCGCCGTTTGAACCGGGTGCGCTGCCAGCAAAGAGAAAAAGCCGTCGCAAGACGGCTTTTTCGTTTGGCGCAGCCAAACAGCGCATCGCGCGGCTTTGCTGGCACCCTGTGACTCCGCGGGACAGACCGGTAAGGCGCGCAGCGCCGTGCCGCTCTGTCCTCGGCTGGCTAGCGGCTGCCCGGCGTGCGCTCCGGCAGCAGGCAGGCTTCCGTCATCTGCAGGTTGTTGTCGCGGCCGAAGTTCAGCACGAAGTCCCAGGCCATGGGCTCGTGCTCGCGCAGCTCGCGGTTGACCACGACGCACTTCGTTCCGTTCAGCATGGTGGGCACGCACCAGGGCGAGTAGTTGAGGTGGCTGCCCGGCTGGGCGCCGCCGGGGCGGAAGGAGCTCATCACGCCGGCCAGCCGCTCCGCCCAGTCGCTGGGTCGGAAGGTGCGTCCATCCTGGGTGACGCCCCAGATGAACACTTCTTTGGCGTTGTCGGAAACCATGGGTGCGGGCTCTCTGGAGGGCCGCAGCGCGTCGTGCATGCTGCGGCGCACAAGTATTGTATCTTATATAAGACTTGCACCTGCCGGGCGCAGCGGGCGCCTTCGAGGGGCAGGCCGGGGTGCGCCGCATCGCAGTGATGCGGAATTCTCAAGCAAAGCTTGCAAGGCGTGTGCCTACAATCATGCTCCAACGGCTCACCTGCGCACGCGCCTCGTTGAGCCGATTTCATTTGTGACGACGAGACCGAAGGACAAGCAGATGGCCCACATCGAGGCGGCATCGCCCCACACCATGAACACCTACGCACGGCTGCCCATCGCGCTGTCGCACGGCGAAGGGGTGTATGTCTGGGACATGAACGGCAAGCGCTACCTCGACGCGCTGGCCGGCATCGCGGTCAACACCCTCGGCCACAACCACCCGAAGCTGGTGCCCGCGCTGCAGGACCAGGTGGCGAAGATCATCCACTCGAGCAACTACTACCACGTGCCGAACCAGGAGAAGCTGGCGGCGAAGCTGGTGGAGCTCTCGGGCATGGAGAACGTGTTCTTCTGCTCCACGGGCCTGGAGGCGAACGAGGCCGCGATCAAGCTGGCGCGCAAGTTCGGCCACGACCGCGGCATCGAGCGCCCGGAGATCGTCGTCTACGAGAAGGCCTTCCACGGCCGCAGCATCGCCACGCTGTCGGCCACCGGCAACGAGAAGGTGCAGAAGGGATTCGCGCCGCTGGTGGAAGGCTTCATCCGCGTCCCGCTGAACGACGTCGAGGCACTGAAGAAGGCCACCGAGGGCAACAAGAACGTCGTCGCCGTGTTCTTCGAGACCATCCAGGGAGAAGGCGGCATCAACCAGATGCGCATGGACTACCTGAAGCAGGTGCGCGACCTGTGCGACCAGCGCAACTGGCTGCTGATGATCGACGAGGTGCAGTGCGGCATGGGCCGCACCGGCAAGTGGTTCGCGCACCAGTGGGCCGGCATCGTGCCGGACGTGATGCCGCTGGCCAAGGGCCTGGGCTCGGGCGTGCCGATCGGCGCGGTGGTCGCCGGCCCCAAGGCCGCCGACCTCTTCCAGCCGGGCAACCACGGCACCACCTTCGGCGGCAACCCGTTGGCCATGCGCGCAGGCGTGGAAACGATCCGCATCATGGAGGAAGAGCAACTGCTGGAGAACGCCGCCCGCGTGGGCGCGCATCTCAAGAGCTCGCTCGCGCGCGAACTCGGTGGCCTCAAGGGCGTGCGCGAGATCCGCGGCCAGGGCCTGATGATCGGCATGGAACTGGCCAGGCCCTGCGGCGCGCTGGTGCAGCGCGCGATGGAAGCGGGCCTGCTGATCAGCGTGACGGCCGACACCGTGGTGCGCCTGCTGCCGCCGCTGATCCTGACCGAGAAGGAAGCCGACGACGTGGTGGCCATCCTGGCGCCCATCGTGCGGTCCTTCCTCGCCGAATGAGGGGAGACGGCATGGCGATCCGGCACTTCCTGCAATTCAGCGACTTCGGCACCGAGGAGCACGAGTGGCTCTTCCAGCGCGCGGCGGTCATCAAGCGCAAGTTCAAGAACTACGAGAAGTACCACCCGCTGGCCGACCGCACGCTGGCGATGATCTTCGAGAAGGCCTCCACGCGCACGCGCGTGAGCTTTGAGGCCGGCATGTACCAGCTGGGCGGCTCGGTGGTGCACCTCACCACCGGCGACAGCCAGCTGGGGCGCGCCGAGCCGATCGAGGACAGCGCCAAGGTGATCAGCCGCATGGTGGACCTGGTGATGATCCGCACCTTCGGCCAGGACAAGATCGAGAAGTTCGCCGAGCATTCGCGCGTGCCCGTGATCAACGGGCTCA
>JAEZEB010000305.1 GCA_023438115.1 Pseudomonadota bacterium
CCACCGCGCTCTCGCTGCTGCCCGAGTTGCAGGGACGGCGGCCGCGAGGCGTCGAGGCCGCGGCCGGGCTGGCGATCTACCTGGTTTGCCTCGCCGGCCCTCCGCTGGCCTTCGCGCTGGCGTGGCCGCAGGAGACGGCCCGCGCGCGCGAGACGGTCGCCGCGAGCCTGTTCCGGCACACGGAGCCGGTGGGATGCACGGACTGCGGGCGCGACTGGCACGCCGAGGCCGCCCGCGTCGACACGCTGCCGCAGGAAGAGCGCCTGGGCGTCTTGCTGCAAGCCGCGGCGCTGGCTGCCGACCAGGAGGACGATGCGCGCTTGCGCCGCTACCTGGACGCTGCGTGGGTGCTGGCGCAGCAACGTCCGCCGGGCGACCTGGAGCGCGCACGCACGCTGCTGGCGCGGGCCGGGGCCGCGGAAGAGCCCGGAGCCATGCATGCGTTGCTGCAACAGCTCGTCGCGGAACAGAGCGGCACGCAGGAGCCTGCGGGTCGGCTGGTGCTGGCGGAAGCGCGCGAGATGCAATCGTGGCTGGCCGAGGGCGCCGGCCGGGTGGACCTGCTGCGGCAGGCGCTCACGCACCGTGAGCAGGCGGGTGAAGCGGGCTCCTTCGCGGCGGCGGGCGTGCGCCTGCACCTGGCGCGCGCGCTCGACGCAGGCGGCGGGGCGGACGAAGCGGAGGCCGTGCTGCGACAGAATGTCGCTGCGGTACCGCTGCCGGCCGCCGGCGACCGTTCGCCTGCCGCCTTGGACGAGGGTGAGCGGCGGCTGGCCGCGGAGGTCGAGCTGGCCTGGTTCCTCGTCGACCATGGGCGGGCACCGGAGGCCCTGGCGTTGATGCAGAAAGGGCTCGCGCGGGGACGGCATCCGGCCGCGACGCACCCGTGGAGTGTGGAAGTGCAGGCCCAGGAAGCCTTCGCGTGGGCCGCGTTGCGGCATGCCGGGGAGGAGCCCGGGCCACGGGCCGGCTGGGAAGCCTATGGTCCCGCTCTGGAGCGGCGCCTGGATGCCTGGCCGAGTGCGCTGCCCCACCTGTTGGACGGCTACGTCCTGTCGCAGGCCGCGCAGGACGGCGCCATGCAGGTCCGGATGCGCGAACGGGTGGCGCAGGTGCTCGCCAAAGGTGTGCATGACGGAATGCGCAAGCTGCTGTGCGAGGGCGAGGCGCTCCGCCCCGCCGGATTCACGGACTGGCGCGGCACCCAGCTGCGCGCGCGTTCCGATGCGGCAAGGGCCCTCGGGATCTGCGGCGGCTAACTCCGTGCGTCCCCGTCCTACGCGCGCAGGATGGCCGCCGCGCCACAGTAGCGCCATGGCCACCCAGCCCCCACCCGAACCCGTCCCGCCCCTCGGCCCGCAGCCGGAGCCGCCCACCGGTCCCATGCCGCATCCCGAGCCGGTGCAGCGCGTGCGCCTTCAGGCGGCCGCTTCGACCGCGGGCGCCGCGAGTTCGCGGCCGACCATCGCGCGGGCGTAGAGATAGTTGTTGCGGGCCTCCTCGCTGAGGCCGTCGAGGTCGACCTTGCCCTGCGCGTCGCAAGGGAAGGCGTAGCCCCTGCCGTCGAACAGGGAGCGGAAACACAGCCGGAACGCGGCGGCCTGGCCCAAGTCCTTCATGAGGCACCTCCTGCGGTTCTGCTCCTCCAACGCCGCGCGGGGCGACGCGGAGGACCGTCCGCTGCAAAGGTGCGGTGAAGACTGTGAACCCGGGTAGCCGCGCCGCCTCAGGAGCGCGGGCGCGAGGACCGGCTGGAAGAAGATTTCCGGCTGGACGACTTCGCCGAGGGCTTGGACGAAGAGCGGCTCGACGAGGACTTCGCTGAAGGCTTGGACGAAGAGCGGCTCGACGAGGACTTCGCTGAAGGCTTCGACGAGGACCGGCTGGAAGACGACTTTGCGGACGGCTTCGACGAAGACTTGCTGGACGACGATTTCGCCGAAGGCTTCGATGAAGAGCGGCCGGACGAGGACTTCGCCGACGGCCTGGACGAAGACCGGCTCGAGGACGACTTCGCCGAGGGCTTGGACGAGGACCGGCTGGAGGACGACTTCGTGGAGGACTTGGACGAAGAGCGGCTCGAAGACGACTTCGCGGAAGGCTTAGCCGACGACCGGCTCGACGAGGATTTCGACGACGACTTCGATGACGCCGACGCCCGCGACTTCGACGACGAGGACTTCTTCGTCTCGCCGGCCTCGGCGCGGTCCTTGTTCACGGTGCGCGCGGCGATCTCCTCGGCCCGGCCCTTCTGGCCGCGCTTCTCGTAGCTTTCCTTGATGTGCTCGTACTGGCGTTCACGCTTCTTGCTGGATCCTGCGGGCATGGTGGTCTCCTTGGCTGCGGACCGCCATCGCGGCCCAAACCGCACGCTAAGCGCGCGACGTGCGCATGCTTGTAGGAGCAATGCGCGAATCGGGTCCCCGGCCGCGAAGCCTCCGGGCTGCAGGGGCGTGGTCTTGGCCGGGGCCATGCGCCGGCCGGCGCCGCCCTGGTTGCCCGCGTCGCCCCCGTGCAGGATCAGCGTGACCAGCACCGCGGCGGGCGTGCGCGCGCGCAGCGCGTGTTGCTGCTTCGGCGGCAGCACGACGACGTTGCCTGCCTGCAGCCGGCGCACGCCGGCGCCGGTGACCAGTTCCACCACGCCTTCGAGGCAGTGGATCGAGCATTCGTCGTCGACGTGGTGCTGCGGCTGGTCCTGGTTGGCGGCCAGCACCAAGTGCAGCAGCTGCATGCGGTCGGTCTTGATCAGGCTCGTGCTGACGGTGCCTTCGAGCTGGTCGCCCAGGGGGGCGACGTTGATCACGTCCAGGTGGTTCGCGTGGGGCAGGGCCATCGTCTTCGTCCCTCGTTGTGCAGCCGCCATCTTCGGCGGCGCGCGCCGCAAGGTTTGTAGGACGGCTTCCAGCCGGCGCTGCGCAGCCTCAGGGCTTCAGGCGCTCGTCTTCCTGCTTCACCTCGCGCATCGCCTCGGGCTCCAGCTCCTCGGCGGCGCGGTTCCAGTGGACGAAGGCGCCCCAGGCCACCACCAGCAGCGCGGTGCCGGCGAGCAGCGCGGCGACGTACAGCAGGTGCGAGGGCTCCTCGTGCACGGCGCGGAAGGTGGCGACCAGCGCCTCGATGGCGAGGGCCACCGTCAGCACGACGAAGAAGCGCGAGAGGAAGCGGCGCACGCGCGTCGGCCCGCTGACGTGCACCTCGCGCCGCACTTCCTCCTCCAGGATGGTCTGCGCGATCTGCAGCGCGACCACGGACGCGGCCAGCCAGCCCATGGCGTCGACCACCGCCTGCCCCGCGTTGCGCCCCAGGCCCTCGGCCAGGCCGTGCCAGGCCGCGTTGACCGCGGCCGCCATCAGGAGCAGGGCCGCCACGCCGAAGAGCGCGGCGGTCAGCCCGTGCAGCGTGGAGAAGACTTGCAGCAGCAGCTTCATGCCGCGCATGGTGGCACAGCTCCCCGCCGGCGGGGGGTGTTCAGGGGCAGCGGTGGCGCGCGGGACCCGAACCGTCGGTGATGTCCTCCAGCGTGGCGCCGTCGCTCGACAGGCGCCAGCGCCGCGCGTGGTCCCAGGACTGGCCCTCGCCCGTGAGCCGGGCCACCACCGTGATCTCGCGGTCCGAATGCACGGTCACGGACTTCACTTCTCCGGCACTTTCATGGAAGCGCACGCGGCCGCCTTCGATGCGCAGGCGCGAATCGTTGGCGCCGCTGCCGCAGGCGGAGAGGGACGCGTTCCACTCGCCGTGGAAGGCGGCGGGGATCTGGGAAGGATCGGGCGAAGGCGCCGGAGCGGTCGGGGCGGGCGCAGGCGCGGGCGCGGCGGCGGGCGCCGGCGCCGTGCCTTCGCCGCAAGCTCCCAGCGCGACGAGCAGGCAGAGCAGGGACAGGCGTTGCATCCCGCCACCATGCCACCGGCGCGCGCCGCCGGGGGAATTTCAGGGCGTGGCGATGCGCGCGAAGCGCGGCTGCTGCGCGCCGTCGACGTCGACCGTGCCGAAGAACATCGCGTGCGGCCGCACCCACCAGCCGCCCTCGCCGTACAGTGGCCGGTACACCACCAGCGGCTCCAGCGTCTCGCTGTGGCGGGCACAGCCCAGCACTTCGTACTCGCCGCCCTTGTAGTGGCGGTAGCGTCCCGGCGGGGTCGGCGGCAGCGGCGGCAGGTCGCTCATGGCGCGGCCTCGGGCAGCAGGTCCGGGTTGAAGGCCACTTCCCACAGGTGCCCTTCGGGATCGCGGAAGTAGCCCGCATGGCCGCCCCAGAAAGTCGGCTGCGCTTCCTTGACGAGGGTGGCGCCGGCGCGGACGGCCGCGTCCATCACGCGGTCCACCTCCTGCGGCGTGGCGACGTTGTGCGCCAGGCAGAAATCCGTGCTGCCGCGCGCGCCGGTGGCGATGCCCGCGTCGTGCGCGAGGCTGGCGCGCGGCCAGAGCGCGAGGCGCAAGCCGGAAGCGAGGTCGAAGAAGGCGACGGCGCCGTGCTCGAATTCGCGGCCGACGATGCCGGCCGTGGGCCAGCCCAGGCCGTCGCGGTAGAAGGCGACGGCGCGGTCGAGGTGGTCGACGCCGAGCGTGATGAGGGTGATGCGTGGTTGCATGGCGGCTCCCGGTACGGCAAGCCGCCGATGATCGCAGGTCCCGCTACTTGCTGTCGTTGACGAACACCATGCCGAAGGCGCCCACGCTCAGCGTGCGGTCGCCGGCCTTGGTGTACGAGGCGAGGCCCAGCGAATGGTAGGACGAGGCGAAGGCCGCCAGCGAGCCGAGGCCCAGCACGCGCGCGATGGGGCTGCGCTCGCCCAGCGTTTCGCGGATCTGCTCGCGGTGCCGCTCGGGCGAGGGATTGAGCACGATCGCCAGCAGCACGAGCACGGCGAGGACGAGGAGGGGGGTGACGACTTTCTTGGCCATGGTTGTGCCCGGCATTGCAGCACAGCCGCCGCGCGCCTCCAAGGCCGCTGCGGCTTTTTCGCCACCCGGGAGCCGGCCGCGCAGGCTCCTAGCCGGCGAGGTTGCGCAGCAGGTAGCGCGCGAGTTCCGGCCAGAAGCTGTCGCCGGGATGCGAGCGCGCGAGGGCGGAGAAGTCCGTGTAGCCCTTGTGCAGCACGATGCCCACGATGCCGGCCAGCATGAGGATGGCAATCACCTGCGCCACGGTCTTGAAACGTTCCTCGGTGCGGTTCGTCATGGACCCCATTGTGGCCGCGGCCGGCCCGCGCGCGCCAGCGGGCAGAATCCCTCCAGGAGCAAGCCATGGACGAAACGATGCAGGCCACGGTGGACGATGCCCGGCGCAGCCTGGCTGCGCTGCGTGCGGCGCTGGACGCCGCCACCCTGGCGCTGGCCCGCCGCTGCAGCAGCGGCGGGCGCCTCTCCGGCCCCGCGCTCGACGCCGCGCAGGTGCCTTCGTTCGAACTCGCCTGGGCCGCCGCCGACCTGCTGGCCGCCGAGACGGCCCTGGACCTGCTGTCTCCCGCGAGCAGCGACATGGACGTGCGCCTGGCGCTGCTGAACGCCGCGGATGCGGCCGCGGCGGTGCTGGGACGGCTGGAGACGCTGCATCTCGAGCTGGACCTTCCCATGCACGCGCTGCAGGCGGTGCGCGAGGACCGCGGCTGGTTGTCCGCGCTCCTCGGCATCGTCGCGCTCGGCGCCTACGGGTTC
>JAEZEB010000345.1 GCA_023438115.1 Pseudomonadota bacterium
AGGCCAACGTGCTGGAGACCTTCCAGTTCTGGAAGGACGTGATCACCGAGGTGGGCCAGCAGTACCCCGATGTGAAGCTGGACCACATGTACGTGGACAACGCGGCCATGCAGCTGGTCAAGCAGCCCAAGGCCTTCGACGTGGTGGTCACCGGCAACATGTTCGGCGACATCCTGTCGGACGAGGCGGCGATGCTCACCGGCTCCATCGGCATGCTGCCCTCGGCCAGCCTGAACGCCAGCAACCAGGGCCTGTACGAGCCGTCCCACGGCAGCGCCCCGGACATCGCGGGCAAGGGGATTGCCAATCCTTTGGCTACAATCTTGTCTGCCGCCATGATGCTCCGCTTCTCCCTCAACCAGCCCCAAGCCGCCGACCGCATCGAGTCCGCGGTCAAGGACGTGCTGTCCCAAGGGCTGCGGACGGCGGACATCTGGTCCGAAGGCACCACGAAAGTCGGCACCCGCGAGATGGGCGACGCCGTCGTGGCCGCGATTACGAAGAAGACCACCACCAAGAGCTAGCAAGCTCCGGTTCGTCGCGCGCCTGTGTTCCCCGGCCGACGAGCCGGGGAAAACGGATCACCTGATACCTGAAAGGCGCGACGCGATGAAACTCTCGAACGGACAACAACCGCTGGTCGGCCTCGTCGGCTGGCGCGGCATGGTCGGCTCGGTCCTCATGGACCGCATGCAGGCCGAAGGTGACTTCGGCCTGATCGAGCCGGTCTTCTTCTCCACCTCCAACGCCGGCGGCAAGGCGCCCGCCATGGCGAAGAACGAATCCACCCTGAAGGACGCGTTCGACCTCGAGGCGCTGAAGAAGTGCGACATCGTGATCACCGCCCAGGGCGGCGACTACACGAACGAGGTGTTCCCCAAGCTGCGCGCCGCCGGCTGGAACGGCCACTGGATCGACGCCGCCTCGTCCCTGCGCATGAAGGACGACGCCGTGATCGTCCTGGACCCGGTCAACCTGCCGGTCATCAAGAACGCGCTGTCCAAGGGCGGCCGCAACTGGATCGGCGGCAACTGCACCGTCAGCTGCATGCTGATGGGCGTGGGCGCGCTGTACAAGGCCGGCCTGGTCGAGTGGATGACCAGCATGACCTACCAGGCCGCCTCGGGCGGCGGCGCCCAGCACATGCGCGAACTGCTCACCCAGTTCGGCACGCTGAACGCCGAAGTGCGCGCCCTGCTGGACGACCCCAAGTCGGCCATCCTGGAGATCGACCGCAAGGTGCTGGCGCGCCAGCAGGCCATGGGCGGCGAAGAGACCGCCAACTTCGGCGTGCCCCTGGGCGGCTCGCTGATCCCCTGGATCGACAAGGACCTGGGCGGCGGCGTCTCCCGCGAGGAATGGAAGGCCGGCGCCGAAACCAACAAGATCCTGGGCCAGGGCGAGGGTTTCGGCACCGCCGCGGTGCCCGTGGACGGCTTCTGCGTGCGCGTGGGCGCGATGCGCTGCCACTCCCAGGCGCTGACCTTCAAGCTGAAGAAGGACGTGCCGGTGGCCGACATCGAGGCCATGATCGCCGCCGACAACCCCTGGGCGAAGGTCGTGCCCAACACCCGCGAGGCGACGATGCAGGACCTCACGCCGGTGGCCGTGACGGGCACCCTGCAGATCCCCGTGGGCCGCATCCGCAAGCTCGCCATGGGTCCGGAATACGTCGGCGCCTTCACCATCGGCGACCAGCTGCTGTGGGGCGCGGCCGAACCGCTGCGCCGCATGCTGCGCATCCTGCTGGAGGCCTGATCCGCGAGGTCCCCGGCTCGCTGGGGATTCCTGAAAGCGCCGCATCCGCGGCGCTTTCTCGTTGAAGCCTCCGCCTGTATCTCGCCGTAACAGCACGTTGTCGCGCGACAACAAGCACCCCCACGTGACGCGGCGCAAAAGCGTTTCACGGACGTTAAGCGGTGTCTCAGCTTGTCAGTCTAAAACGTTGCTGTTATGGTCCTTTTTCGATTTAAGCCTCTGGCAATGGGCCGCATGAAGAGAACAAGACTGCCTCTCGGACGAGCAGTGGGGACGCCGCAACAGAAGAGCACGCCGAAGCTTCGGCTGTCTGCACTGGCATTGGCAGCAGCAGTCACCTTCGGCTTCGCCTCTCCCGATGCGCTGGCGCTCGCGCTCGGCCGCGTGCAGGTGCAATCCGCGCTGGGCGAACCCCTGCGCGCGCAGATCGACATCCCGGAGATCACCCCCGAGGAGATCGCCTCGCTGCAGGCGAACATCGCCTCGCCGCAGACCTTCCGCAACGCGGGCCTGGAATTCAGCCCCGCGCTCGGCAACGTCACCATCACGCTGCAGCGCCGCACCGACGGCAGCCATTTCCTGCAGCTCGCGAGCGACCGCCCGGTCAACGAACCCTTCGTCGACGTGATCCTCGAAGCCGCGTGGTCCTCGGGCCGCGTGCAGCGCGAGTTCACGATGCTGTTCGACCCGCCGGCCCTGCGCCGGCCGCAGGCGCCGCTGCAGGCCCACGTCAGCCCGCCCCCCCACCGCCAGTCTCTAATAA
>JAEZEB010000351.1 GCA_023438115.1 Pseudomonadota bacterium
GGGCAGGCGCTCGGCCTGCGCGTCGCGCACGAGGGCGCGTGCCTGGGCCAGGCGCGCCGCGGCCTGCTGCACCTCGGTGTTGCGCTCCGCGGCCCGCTCCACCAGCGCGTCCAGCACCGGGTCGCCGAAAGCCTGCCACCACTGGCCACGGTCCTGCGCTTCGGCGGGTGCGGTCGTGGTCCAGCGCACGCCCGCTTCCTTGAAGGCCACGGGCGGCTCGGGTTGCGCCGGCAGTTCCGGCAAGGTGGTGGCGCAGCCTGCGAGCAGCAGGGCCGCCACGAGCGGGATCAACTTGTTGGGTAGCGACATGGTCATGCCTCCCGGTGGTCGACGGGCGCGGCCGGGACGGCGTGCGCCACGGCGCCGCTGCCGGCGAAGCCCTCGAAGTGGGGTTGCTGTCCGTGCTGGCGCAGCGGGCGGTTGCCCGTCATCGCGCGCAGCACCACGTAGAACACGGGCGTGAGGAAGAGGCCGAAGGCCGTGACGCCTATCATTCCGAAGAACACGGCCACGCCCATCGCCTGCCGCATCTCCGCGCCGGCGCCGCTGGCCAGCACCAGGGGCAGCACGCCCATCACGAAAGCCAGCGAGGTCATCAGGAT
This sequence comes from Pseudomonadota bacterium, assembly GCA_023438115.1. Taxonomy (GTDB): domain Bacteria; phylum Pseudomonadota; class Gammaproteobacteria; order Burkholderiales; family Burkholderiaceae_C; genus Ramlibacter. The sequence continues at coordinate 603 of JAEZEB010000351.1, forward strand.
GGGACGCAGGCGCAGGCGGCTGGCTTCCAGCGCGGCCTGCACCGGCGAGCGGCCCGCGAACTCCAGCTCGCGCGCGAACTCCACGATCAGGATCGCGTTCTTCGCCGAGAGTCCCACCAGCACCATCAGCCCGATCTGCGTGAACACGTTGTTCTCGCCGCCCGAGAGCCACACGCCGCTCATCGCCGCGAACAGCCCCATGGGAACGATCAGGATGATGGCCAGCGGCAGCGTGAGGCTTTCGTACTGCGCCGCCAGCACCAGGAACACCAGCAGGATCGCGAGCGGGAACACCCAGATCGCGGAGTTGCCCGCCAGAATCTCCTGGTAGGTGAGGTCGGTCCACTCGAAGGTGATGCCCGCGGGCAGGGTCTCGGCGGCGATGCGCTCGATGGCGTCCTGCGCCTGGCCGGACGAAAAGCCCGGCGCCGGCCCGCCGTTGATGTCGGCGGTGAGGAAGCCGTTGTAGCGCATCGCGCGCTCCGGCCCGAAGCTGGATCGCACCTGCATCAGCGCCGCCAGCGGCACCATCTCGCCGCTGGACGAGCGCACCTTGAGCGCGCCGATGTCCTCGGCCCGCGCGCGGTAGGGCGCATCCGCCTGCACGCGCACGGTGTAGGTGCGGCCGAACTGGTTGAAGTCGTTGACGTACACGCTGCCGAGGTAGATCGACATGGCCTCGAAGATGTCCGTCACGGCCACGCCCAGCTGGCGCGCGCGGGTGCGGTCGATGTCGGCATAGAGCTGCGGCACGTTCACCTGCCAGCTGGTGAACAGGCCCGCCAGCTCCGGCGTCTGGTACGCACGCGCCATGAAGGCCTTCACGGCATCGTCCATCGCCTCGTAGCCGAGCGAGCCGCGGTCCTGCAGCTGCAGCTTGAAGCCGCCCGTGGTGCCCAGGCCCTGAACCGGGGGCGGCGGGAACATCACGATGAAGGCGTCCTGGATGCCGCCGAAGGCCTCGTTCAGCTGCGCCGCCACCGCGGCACCCGACTGGTCCGCGCGCTTGCGCTCCTCGAAGGGCTTGAGCATCGCGAACACGATCCCCGAGTTGGAGCTGTTCGTGAAGCCGTTGATGGACAGGCCCGGGAAGCTGAGCGTGCTCTCCACGTTGGGGTTCTTCTGCGCGATCTCGCCCATGCGCCGGATCACCTCGTCGGTGCGGTCCAGCGTGGCGCCGTCGGGCAGCTGCGCGAAGCCGATCAGGTACTGCTTGTCCTGCGCCGGCACGAAGCCCGAAGGCACGGCCTGGAACAGGCCCGCCGTGGCGAGGCCCAGCGCCAGGTACAGCCCCAGCATCACGCCCTTGCGGGCGAAGGCGCCGCGCAGGCCGCCGCCATAAGCTTCGGCGCCGCGCTGGAACACGCGGTTGAAGCGCTGGAAGAAGCGGCCGAAGACGCGGTCCATGCCGCGCGTGAGCGCGTCCCTGGGCGCATCGTGCCCGCGCAGCAGCAGCGCAGCGAGCGCCGGCGACAGCGTCAGCGAGTTCAGCGCGGAGATCACGGTGGAGATCGCGATCGTCACCGCGAACTGCCGGTAGAACTGCCCCGAGAGACCCGTGATGAAGGCCAGCGGCACGAACACCGCCACCAGCACCAGGGCGATCGCGATGATGGGCCCCGACACCTCGCGCATCGCGCGGTAGGTGGCCTCGCGTGGCGACAAGCCCGCCTCGATGTTGCGCTCGACGTTCTCCACCACCACGATCGCGTCGTCGACCACGATGCCGATCGCCAGCACCAGCCCGAACAGGCTCAGTGCGTTGATCGAGAAGCCCAGCAGGTGCAGCACCGCGAAAGTGCCGACCACCGAGACCGGCACGGCCAGCAGCGGGATGACGGAAGCCCGCCAGGTCTGCAGGAACAGGATGACGACCAGCACCACCAGCGCGATCGCCTCCAGCAGCGTGGTGATCACCGACTTGATCGAGGCGCGCACGAACTGCGTGGGGTCGTAGGCGATGCGGTACTCCACGCCTTCGGGCAGCTTGCCCTTCATGCCTTCCATGGTCTGGCGCACCTGCGAGGCGATGTCCAGCGCATTGGAGCCGGGCGCCTGGAACACGCCGATGCCGACGGCATCCTTGTTTTCCAGCAGCGAACGCAGCGAGTAGTCGGCCGCGCCGAGCTCCACCCGCGCGATGTCGCGCAGGCGCGTGACGGCGCCGTCGGGACTCGTCTGCACGATGATGTCGCCGAACTCGTCCTCGCTTTGCAGGCGGCCCTGCGCATTGACGGACAGCTGCAGGTCCACGCCGGGCACGCCGGGCGTTCCGCCCACCACGCCGGCGGCGGCCTGCACGTTCTGGCCGCGAATGGCCTGCACCACGTCGCCGGCCGAGAGGCCGCGCTGCGCCACCTTCTGCGGATCCAGCCACACGCGCATCGCATATTCGCCGCCGCCCCAGATCACCACCTGGCCCACGCCCTCGATGCGCGCGAGGTTGTCGCGCACGTTCAGCAGCGCGTAGTTGCGCAGGTAGTCCATGTCGTAGCGGCCGTCGGGCGACACCAGGTGCACCACGATCGTGATGTCCGGCGAGCTCTTCATGGTCGTCAGGCCCAGGCGCCGCACCTCCTCGGGCAGCCGCGGCTCGGCCTGCGCCACGCGGTTCTGCACGAGTTGCTGCGCCTTGTCCGGGTCGGTGCCCAGGCGGAAGGTGACGTTGAGCGTCATCACGCCGTCGGTGGTGGCCTGGCTGGCCATGTACAGCATGCCCTCGACGCCGTTGATGGCCTCTTCCAGCGGCGTGGCCACCGCTTCGGCGATCACCTTGGGGTTGGCGCCCGGATAGGTGGCGCGCACCACCACCGTGGGCGGCACCACCTCGGGGTATTCCGAGACCGGCAGCGCGAACAGCGAGATCAGGCCGGCCAGGAACACCAGCAGCGAGAGCACGCCGGCGAAGATCGGCCGGTCGATGAAGAAGCGCGAGAGGTTCATGACCGTGCTTCCATCGCCACCAGCTGCGGCTGCACCACGGCGCCGGGACGCACCCGCTGCAGGCCGTTGACGACGATGCGCTCGCCGGGCTGCAGGCCGCTTCGCACCACGCGCAGGCCGGCGGCGGACGGGCCCAGCGTGACCTGGCGGTATTCGGCCTTGTTGTCCTCGCCCACCACCAGCACGAACTTCTTGTCCTGGTCGGTGCCGACGGCGCGCTCGCTCACCAGCACGGCGCGGCTGGCCTGCGGCGCACCCATGCGCACGCGCACGAACTGGCCGGGGATCAGCGTTCCGCCGGGATTGTCGAAGGCGGCGCGCAGCCGGATGGTGCCGCTGCGGGCGTCGACCTGGTTGTCGATCAGCTGCAAGCGGCCTTCGTAGGTCGTGTCGCCGGCGACATCGGTTTCCATGCGCACGGGAATGCGCTCGAGTCGTGCGCGCACGCCGGAGCCGGCGGGCAGGTCCTTCAGCGCGCGGACGACCACTTGTTCGTCGGCGTCGAAGCTGGCGTAGATCGGGCTGACCGACACGAGCGTGGTGAGCACGGGCGCGCCGGGGCCGGCGGCGACCAGGTTGCCCTGCGTCACCTCCAGCTTGCCGATGCGGCCGGAGACCGGCGCACGCACCTGCGTGTACGACAGGCTCAGGCGCGCGCCCTGCAGCTGCGCCTGCGCGGCGCGCAGCAAGGCCTCGGCTTCGCGCGCGGCGTTGGCGCGCTCTTCCAGCTCGCGCTGCGCGATCGCTTCTTCTTCCCACAGGCGCTGCGCGCGGGTGGCTTCGCTTTGCGCTTGCGCCAGGCGCGCTTGCGCGGCGGCGACCTGGGCCTGCGCGCGTTCGACCTCGGCCGCATAAGGCGCCGGGTCGATCGTGATCAGCAGGTCGCCCCTGGAGACCAGCGCGCCTTCGCGGAAGTGCACGGCCTGGACGGCGCCGGCGACGCGCGAGCGGATCTCCACGCGTTCCACGGCTTCGAGGCGGCCGGAGAACGCGTCCCAGGCGGTGATTTCGCTTTCGGCGACGGTGGCCACCGACACGGGCGGCGCAGGCGGCGCGGTGTTGGCGGTGGCCTGCGCGGGATCGCCCTTGAGCGCGATCACGGCGGTGGCCGCGACCGAGAGGACGGCCGCGGCGCCGGCCGCGGTCCAGAGCCGCCAACGCGGGGGCGACGAGAGCTTGGTTTCTTGCATGGTGCTTTCCTTTTGGGGTGAGCTCGCCCGCCCCGCTGGGGTGCACCGGGTTGGACGTCCTACGTTCTGGGTGGGTTTTCTAGGGGTGCGCGTGCGAGGGCGGCGGCGTGGGCGCCTGCAGGAAGGCCTGCAGGTGCTTGCGCGCGACCTCGGCGCACGGACAGGGCTCGGGCGGCCGTTCCAGCGCCTGCGGCCAGCCGCTGGAGGGAACCAGCGCCGTGCGCACGCTCACGCCGGCCTGCGCGAGCCGCGCCGCATAGGCCATGGCCTCGTCACGCATCGCGTCGTCTTCGCCTGCCAGCACCAGCGCCGGCGGCAGGCCGGCCAGCCGCTGCACGAAGGCGGGCACCGCATAAGGATGTTCAGCGTCGCGCGGGCTGGCGAGATAGGCCTTCCAGCCGGCGCTCCAGCGGCATTCGGTCTGCTCGCCCACCGCCTCGCGTTGCGAGGGCATGGCATTGCAGGGATCGAGCATGGGCGCCACCAGCACCTGGCCCGCGAGCGGCGGGCCCGCGCGGTCGCGCGCCATCAGCGCCACGGCGGCGGCGAGGTTGCCGCCCGCTTCCTCGCCGGCGATGAACAGCTGCGCGCCGGCACCGGCCACGCGCGTGCGCTGCCTGTACAGCCACTCCAGCGCCGCATGCACGGCCTCCACGGCCTGCGGAAAGGGATGGGCCGGCGCGAGTGGATAGGCAAGCGAGACGACGACGGCGCCCGATTCAGCGAGCAACTGCGCCATGCACTCGCCGCTGTCCAGGTCGCCGCCGATGAACGAGCCGCCGTGCAGGTGCAGCACCAGCGGCGCCGCGCCGCCGGCCGCCTTGCGCCCGTGCAGGCGCGTGGCCATGGCCGGATGGCCTGGCAGCGCCAGCGGGCAGGGAACGGCAGGGGACACGGTCTTGACCATGGAAGCGACTATAGGCACTTGGTTCGCGGGGATAAACCGGGCCGTCGCCAGTTCTCTGTTTCCGTCCGATGAACAATCGCGCCGAAAGAACAGGGACGGAGCATGGATCGCATCCAGTCGATGAAGGTGTTCGCGCGCGTGGTGGAAAGCGGAAGCTTCACGCGCGCCGCCGAATCGCTGGCCCTGCCCAAGGGCACGGCCACCAAGCTGGTGCAGCAGCTGGAAACGCACCTGCGCGTGAAGCTGCTGAACCGCACGACGCGGCGCGTGACGGTCACGCCGGAAGGCGCGGTCTATTACGAGCGCGCCGCGCGCCTGCTCGCCGACCTCGACGACATCGAGGCGAGCATGACCAACGCGCAGTCCAGCCCGCGCGGGCGGCTGCGCGTGGACGTCGGCTCCGCCGTCGCGCGCCTGATCCTCATTCCGGCCTTGCCGGATTTCTTCCGCCGCCATCCCGACATCCAGCTGGACCTGGGCGTGGGCGACCGGCCGGTGGACCTGATCACCGACAACGTCGATTGCGTGATCCGCGGCGGCGAGCTGGTGGAGCAGTCGCTGGTGGCGCGCCGCATCGCCAACATCGGCATGGTGGCCGTGGCCACGCCGGCCTACCTGGAAAAGCACGGCACGCCCCAGCATCCGCGCGAGCTGGAAGAGGACGGCCACGTCACCGTCAACTACTTCTCGCCGCGCACGGGACGACCCTTCGGCCACGAGTACGAGAAGGACGGCGAGCGCATCGAGATCGCGGGGCGCTACCGCGTCTCGGTGAACGACAGCAACGCGCACATCGCCGCGGTGCTCGCCGGCCTGGGCGTGTCGCAAACCGCGCGCTTCGCCGCCGCGCCCTATCTCTCCACCGGCGAGCTGGTGGAGGTGCTGGCGGACTGGACGCATCCGGCCATCCCGCTGCACATCGTCTATCCGCCCAACCGGCATCTCAGCGCGCGCCTGCGCGCCTTCGTGGACTGGGCGGCGGAGCTGTTCGCGCGGGCGGCCTGAAACCGCCTGTCACGGCCGCGCGCGCCGTGCGAAAGTGCCGGGGTGGCGGGAAGGCGCGCTCCTATGATCCGCGCCTTCCCAACTCCTGCAATGCAGACAAAGCGCATGAAGCCTTCCCGCACGCTCCTGGTCCTCTCCCTCGCCGCGGTTCTCGCCGCCTGCGGCAACAAGGCCGACGAGGAGGCGGATGCGCCCGAACCGCAGGAGCAGGCCACGTCTGCCGCGCAACCTGCGCCGCGCCCGTGGCGAACGCGAGCCCCGAGCGGCGCGAGCCGGGTGTGGAGGACATCGAGCGCTGGCAGCGCGGCATCGCCGCCGAGAAGAAGGCGGTGCAGGACGCCGCCGCGAAACTGGCCGAGGCCAGGGGCGACGAGCAGGCGAAGCTGGAAGCGCTGTCCGCCGCGCTGGAAATGAACACGCTCGATGTGGGCGCGGCGGCCGCGGGCGTGGACCGGGATGCCTATCGCCGCATCAGGTCGGTGCTCTCCGAGGCCGTGTCCACGCTCAGCCCGCTCGAGAGCGAGATGGACGTGTCGCAGATGCCCGAGGCGATGGTGCAGCAGATGAAGGAAGGCCGCGAGCAGTCGGCCGCGCAGCTGGCGGGGCGGATCTCGCCGGAGCTCTTCGCGGCGCTGAAGGCGCGCGCGGGCGAATTGCGCCAGCAGGACAAGGAGCTGGTGGCGGAGCGGTTGAAGGTGGCGAGCGCGGCGCGCTGAGCGGGGGGCGTCGGGGTTCGGCGCTGCGCGCGCTCACCCCGACCTACGAAGCTACGAAGCCACGCCGGCGGTCAGGCGCTGAGCAGCACCTCGAAGCCGCCGTAGATCATCCGCTTGCCGTCGAACACCGTCTGGCTCATGCTGGCGCTCAGGCGCGGGTCTTCCATGGCCTTCTTCATGCCGGTGTCGCGCACCGCCTTCGACGGCCAGGTGATCCACGAGAAGACGACCGTCTCGTCCGCCTTGCGCTGCACGGACAGGGGAAAGGAAGTGAGCTTGCCTTCGGGCACGTCGTCGCCCCAGCACTCGACGACGCTGAGCGCGCCGTTCTCCTTGAACACCGCCGCCGCGGTCACGGCGAGCTGCCGGTAGTCCTCGCGCCTGGCGGTGGGAACGGCCAGGACGTATCCATCCACGTAGTTCATCGATCTCTCCTTGGTGGGAAGCGCGGCGGCAGGATGCTGCCGGCTCGAGGGAACGACGAGGGAGCGTCGCGGATTTCGACAGCGGGGGATGTAACAGTGTGCGGGCGCGCGCCCGTCAGTCCCGCGTCGCCAGGAAGCTGTCGATCGCCTTGGGCAGGGCCTTGCGCTGCGTGCGCTGCAGCTTGACCAGCAGGCTGTGCGGCGCCGCCTCAACGCTGTAGTCGCGCCGGATGTCCTCGCGGATGCGCGACAGCAGGGAGGCCGCGACCTCCGCGTCGGCCATCGCCCGGTGCGCGCGGCCGGCCGGAGGCAGGGCGTGGAAGGAGGCCAGCGACTGCAGCCGGTAGCTGCCCGCCTGCGGATACAGCCTGCGCGACAGCAACATCGTGCAAGCGAAGGGCGCGGCCGCACCTTCGTCGGGGCCCAGGCGCGCGAGCTCTGCCTGCCAGAAGCGCTGGTCGAAAGACGCGTTGTGGGCCACCAGCGGCAAGCTGCCCACGAAGCGGCGCGCCTCCGCCATCACGTCCGATGCCGGCGGCGCCGCCCGGATCATCTCATTGCTGATGCCGGTGTACTGCTCGATGAAGGGCGAGATGCGCACGCCCGCGTTCATCAGCGACTGGAAGCGGCCCACCACCTGCACGCCTTCCATCAGCACGATGGCGACCTCGGTGGCGCGGTCGCCCATCGCGGGCGAGAGGCCGGTGGTTTCGAAGTCGATGACGGCGACGCGGGGCATGGCGCCGCATTGTCGCCGCTGCGCGGGCATGGCCGACGGCGGGCGAAGGCGCGGGACTTGTGGCACAAACGCCGGGATGCGCCCCTCGCTCCCGGCCGCCGGCCCCCAGCCCGGCACCTCCCTCTGGTCCGCCTTCGTCCCGCTGCTGCCCTTCATGGCGGCGGTGTTCTTCGGCCTGTTCGCCACCGGCATGGCGCTGCCCGTGCTGCCCCGCTACGTGCACGGCACGCTGGGGCAGGGTCCGGTGATCGTCGGCGTGGTGATGGGCTGCCAGTACGCGGCCTCGCTGTTCGGCCGCGCATGGGCCGGCGGCATGGCCGACGGGCGCGGGCCGCGGCAGGGTGCGCTGCTCGGCTTCATCGGATCGGGCGGCGTGGCCGCGCTGTATCTGGCTGCCGCGGCCTTCGAATCGACACCCGGGACCGCCATCGCCCTGGTGATCGCCGGGCGCCTGCTCACGGGCGTCGCCGAGAGCTTCGTCGTCACCGCCTGCATGGCCTGGGCGCTGGTGCGCGTGGGGCCGGCGCATGCCGGCAAGGTGATCGGCTGGATCGGCGTGGCGGTGTTCGCGAGCCTGGGCGCGGCCGCGCCGGTGGGCACGGCGCTGCACGGGCGCTTCGGTTTCGGCGGCCTGGCGGTCGCGATCCTCCTCGTGGCGCTGGCGGGCCTGGCCGGCACCGCGCGCATTGCGGGCGCCCAACCGGTGGGCGGCCAGCGGCTGCCGTTCTACCGCGTCATCGGCGTGGTGAAGCTGCCGGGCCTGGGCCTGACGCTGTCATCGCTCGGCTTCGCGATGATCACGGCCTTCGCCGTGCTGCTGTTTGCGCAGCGCGGCTGGGCCGGCGGCGCGCTGGCGCTCACCGCCATGGGCGCGGGCTTCATCGCGGGCCGGCTGCTGTTCGGACAGCTGCCCGACCTGGTGGGCGGCGCGCGCGTGGCGCTGGCCAGCGTGCTGGTGGAGACGGTCGGCCTGGCGCTGATCTGGCTGGCGCCGCATCCCGCCCTCGCCTGGCTGGGCGCGGCGCTGGCGGGCGGCGGCTACGGGCTCGCGTTCCAGGGCTTCGGCGTGGAGGCGGTGCGGCGCTCGCCCGCCGCCAGCCGCGGATCGGCGATGGGCGCGTACGTCATCTTCCAGGATTTCGCGATGGGCCTGGCGCCCGTGCTGGGCGGCGCGCTGGCGGCATTGGCGGGGTTCGAGGCGCTGTACCTCGCGGCGGCCATCGGCGCGCTCGGCTCGGCGGCGGTGGCGGCGGCCCTGCTTCGCAAGCCGGCATGATTCGCCGGAGCTGCCGGAGCAGCCGCCAGCGACCATGAAATTCGAAAGTTTGGATTTCGAATTTCATGGTGGCGTGCTAGCATGCGTTCCATGCTGCCGCGCACCGCCCTCGAGGACGCCGTTCGCCGCGCGCTGGGCCGGTCACGCGGCGTGGTGCTGGTCGGTCCCCGGCAGGCCGGCAAGAGCACGCTCGCCCAGCGCTTCCTGCAGCGTGATTCGCCGCGCTACTTCGACCTCGAGTACCCCCTGCACGCGCAACGGCTGGAAGAGCCAGGCCAGGTGCTGGAGGGGCTGGACGGACTGGTCGTGCTCGACGAGGTGCAAAGGCAGCCGGCGCTGTTTCCGCTGCTGCGGGTGCTGATGGACCGGTCGGACGCGCCGGGGCAGTACCTGCTGCTGGGAAGCGCCTCGCCCGCGCTGGCCCGGCAGGCGGGCGAATCCCTGCTCGGACGGATCGAGACGATCGAGGTGGGCGGCTTCCATCTGGAGGAGATCTGCGGCGGGGCTGACGGCTGGCGGCCGGAGCTGGCCGACGCCCTCTGGCTGCGCGGAGGCTTTCCGCGTTCCTGGCTCGCACGCAGCGACGAGGACAGCTTCGCCTGGCGGCAGGAAGCGATCGCCCAGCACGTGCAGAGCGACCTGCCCCAGTTCGGGCTGAACGTCGCAGCTCCGGCCATGCTGCGCTTCTGGACCATGCTGGCGCACTATCACGGGCAGGTCTGGTCGGCGGCCGATCCGGCTCGCTCGCTGGGCGTGTCGGAGCCCACCATCCGGCGCTACCTGGACATCCTCACGCAGACCATGATGGTCCGCCAGCTGCAGCCCTGGCACGAGAACCTGGGCAAGCGGCAGGTGAAGGCCCCGAAGATCTATTTCCGCGACACCGGGCTGCTGCATGCCCTCATGGATGTGCGCACCATGCCGCAACTGCTGACGCATCCGCGCGCCGGCGCCAGCTGGGAAGGCTTCGCGCTCGAGCAGGTGCTGCGCATCGCGCAGCCGCAGCAGGCCTTCTTCTGGGCGACGCACCAGGGCGCAAAGCTCGACCTGCTCATGCTGCGGGGCGAACGCCGCATCGGCGTGGAGTTCAAGCGCGCCGACGTGCCGCGCGTCACGCCCTCCATGCGCATCGCCATCGAGGACCTGCGTCTCGACGCGCTGTACGTGGTGTACCCCGGCGCGCAACGCTTCACGCTGGCCCACGGCATCGAAGCCGTTCCCTTGTGGGCCCTTCTGCCCCAGGAGCCGCGCCAGGGCCGCCCGGCGCCCTGAGCCGCGCGCCTGGCTGCGCACTACTTGGCGGAATCGCGCCTCCATCCGGGCGAAATCGCGACTAACACCTCCTTCTCACTTGGGGATGGAGGCGGCGCGTGTTATTTTTCCGCCCTTCGAACAAGAAGGACCGCGGGCTGCAACGGCCCGCGCGGTCGTACTTCCTCGCGGCCGCGGCCGCACACCACGAAAGGAAACCATGCAGGTCGCTGCAGGCGCATCGGTGCCCCACGTGCACCGCGAGATGCTGATGGACGGGCTGCGCAGCGTCTTCGGCGAATTCGACGACAGCATGCTGCAGCGGGTGATGCCCATGCTGGAGTGGGTCCACGTGGGCGGCGGCGAGGTGCTCCTGGAACAGGGCAGCCGCGACGAGAGCCTGTACTTCGTGATCAGCGGGCGGCTGCGCGCGGTCGCCACGGCATCCGACGGCACGCGCTCCGTGCTGGGCGAGGTCGCCCGTGGCGAGACCGTGGGAGAGATGGCCTTCTTCACCAGCGAGCCGCGCACCGCCACGGTGGTGGCCGTGCGCGAGAGCGTGCTGGTGCGCTTCTCGCGCGAAGCCTTTCGCGAGGTGCTGCTGCACTATCCGCTGGTGTCGCTGAACATGACGCGGCAGGTGATCGAGCGCCTGAAGCG